>JABAYF010000026.1 GCA_018609125.1 Candidatus Nanopelagicales bacterium
GTGCCGGCCACGGCACTCCTTATATGACGTTGACCACCTATGCGTTTGTGATTCCCGGCGACGATGCGCGCACCGCCCGTCGCGCAGCCGGGCTGTTTCACGCTTCGGAAGGTCCATTCACAGCGGTTGAACCGAAGCAGCACCCCGACTCGACCATTGCCACAACGGACTAAGTTGACTACGAGAGATTGACCAGCAGTTCTTGGGACTCACCCATGCCGATCCTGCTTGATACGCATCTGCTGTTATGGGCGGCAACTGACTCAGCCCGGCTTCCCGAACCGATGCACCCTGACCCCTTCGACCGGATCCTCCTGGCGCATGAATGGGACGAAGGTTGGGAACTGGGCAGTGCAGACGCCCGTTTGTGCGGGTTTGAACACGTGCTTGACCTGCGCTGAGCAGTGATGACGGATATTTAACCCGCGACGATCCATACCTTGCGGATGGGCTCGGTGACCTCCCACGTGGTTTCAGTGCCGGCCGGCAACACCCCCACCACACCCGGGGCTAGTTCGACCACGTTGCCCGAAGCATCAGTGATGCGACCTCGCCCAGAAATAATGACGAACACCTCATCAATCTCCACCGCGGTAGATGAACCCACCGAGTGCTCCCACACCCCTACTTCTAGGTGACCGATGGCATCAACCTCTGCTTCACCAGCGGTGACACCGGGTGTGATGAGCTGATCCTCGGGCAGGGGCTGCTGGTTGACGGCAATGTCAGCGGCTGTGAACACTCGAATCATGATTTGACACTATGGCCACGACGCAGCGATTGCACGACCGGTCATGCGAAGGTGAACCCATGAGTGAATACGGCACACCCATGATGATCAGCCCAAAGTCACGCCTGGCCACCCTGCTGCTCGCCATTTTCCTTGGCCCGCTGGGTATTCACCGGTTCTACGCGGGCAAAATCTGGACCGGCCTGCTCTATCTTCTCACCGGTGGTTTGTTCCTCATTGGTGTGATCATTGACATCATCATGATCGTTTTGGGCACCTTCCGCGATAAAGAAGGACGGATCATTCAGCGCTGGTAGTGCAGACGCCCTCACCCACCGGGCGCACAAGCCGGCGTAGCTCCGGGGAGCCGATATCTGTGCGCGGCAACAAAATAATAGGCCTTCTTCACGATGGGTTTCATCACGCGCGTTTCCATGATGCGCCCCGCGACGGGCCAGGGCATCCGCCCAGCCATCAGCACCGCCGCAACCGCGCGACCGGCATTGAGCGTCACGTCACCGTTCACCCAGTACACCGATTGCGAACACTCTTCTGCGGTCAACCCCAGGGCCGCCAGATCGAGCCGCTGCCATGGTTCGATGCGCACGCGCGGCTGTACCCAGCGTTGGGCCTGGTGCACCGACCACGTGCAAAACCCACAGTCGCCGTCAAAAATCAACAGCGGCAACGCTTCATCGACGACGTTCACCGCTCCATCCGCCTCGCGCGCATCCTTTGTCATGTGACCGCATCCTGTCCACGAGCAACCTGACGCCATGCGACATCCACGCGTGCCGATAAATCGCTGAGATCACCATCATTGACGATGACCACATCAGCCACCGCGCGGCGTTGGGCATCACTGGCCTGGGCGGCCATGCGTTGCTCCATGTTGTCTGCACCCACTCCCCGCTCGCGCAGCCGATCAATACGTTGAGACAGTGGCGCTTCCACGACCACCACCCAATCCCACCCCTCGGTCAGGTCATTTTCCACCAGCAGCGGCATGTCGTACACCACCACCGCATCCGGGTCAGCCGCCGCCATTAATTCCTGGGTGCGGGCCGCGATGCGTGGATGGGTGATGGCATTGAGTTGCGCCAACGCTTTTTCATCGGTAAACACGATGCTGGCCAGTGCGGCACGATCGAGTTCACCGGTGTCGGACACCACGTCGGGGCCGAAGGTTTCGGTGATCTCCTGCAACGCCGGTTGCCCCGGTCGCACCACCTCGCGCGCAATAATATCGGCATCAATCACGACCGCGCCCCTGTCGGCAAACATGCCCGCCACCGTTGATTTGCCCGAACCGATACCGCCGGTCAAACCCACCCGAATGGTCATGGTTGCACCGGTTGGCCCATCGTTACTTTCCAGACACACACACCGAGTTCATCGGGTGCGCTCACCACAATCTGATCGCCGCTCCCGGTGAGCACGAATTCCACCTTGTTGATTCCCTCCACCACCGGCACTTCGACCGCACCCTCACCCAGCGTCAAGGTGATGGTGTCATCAGCTGAGGCCACATATTCCATGCGGCCAAACCACGGCCACGGGAATAATTCGGTGTCCAGCCCCACCGACGTGGGTGCATTGAATACTCGCCATCCGCAGGTGCCGTCTGGGCCGGGGAAAGACTTTGAGGCCGGCGCGATTCTTGGATCAAAAATGCTGCCATCCTCAGCCACCGCCAAGAACCGTGGCGCCGCTCCGTCCCACTGCGTACCCAGGTTGAATCCCGACAAAATATAGGAGGCCCTGGCCTTTTCTAGGAACAGTGGCGCCATCACCCCGGCCGGCACCTGCCGGTTCAACACCGGGATGCCCGGTTGGGCTTCCAGGCCGGCACGTGCGTTGGCAATAAATGCTTTTGCCTCACTGTCGTGCCAGCTCCAACCAATGGCCATCGACGACACCAGCAGGGAATTGATCATCACGAAACCCGTGGCCGGCCACATCCAGCGAGCATTGTCTGGTGAAACAAAACCAAGATTGCGGGGTGGCGTTAGTGGTGAACCGCGCCCACGAACGAACGCAAAGGGCAGCAGCACACTGGCCACGACGTAAAGGTCCTCGATGTAGCGCGGATCGTAAACAAGCACCGTGCCGAACTCGTTGATGCGTCCAAGCGAGAACAGGGCAACGGTGACCACCGAATAGGCAATGACAATGAACCAAATGTTCAACGCCGGCCGCCACCGAATGAAGGACACGATGACCGTGATGGCCACGACCTGCCAGATGATGACCAGGATCCACCATTCACGACCGGCAAACGGGGAGAGCCCGTCAGAGAAACCCACCCAGGGGGCACCAAACATGCCCGGCAGTAGCACTTCGCCAATGCCTACCCGAGCCGATTCCCACACCTGCTCTGCCGATGGGCTCGAGCGCAGCACCGCTTCGGGTTGCAACAGCAGGTACAGCACCGCGTAGGGAATCGAGACGACGATTGTGACGATGGGCAGAATCCAGCGTCGCCCTAACCCGCGCACACCCAGCTTTCCCGCGCCCGGCCACATCCGCCAGGCCACCCACAACACCACCGGCAGGGCGATCAATGACTTCTGCCAGAACGCCAAGCCGACCAGGTACACCAGCAACCCAGCAATCCACCAGCGGTGCTTAGGGTCTTGGGCATCTCGAATGGCGAAGTAGAGCAGCCACACAAACGCCACGCTCCACGGCAGGATTTGCAATGCCGAGGCGTACCACACGGTGACCGTGGTGAGGAGTGGCCCAAGCATGATGAGTGCCAAGGTGACCAGGGTGGCCATGTGATCGCCGAACGCACGGCGCATCACCGCCAATGTTCCCCAGCCCAAAAGTGCCCACATCCCGGTGATGACCCCCACGGCCAGCGGCCACGACATCGGTGCGATGAGTTGGGACACCCACACCACGGCAAATTCAGCTGGCATGAGGTGGTTGTTGTAGATCTGCAACACGTATTCGTCGAAGGGGCGCTGGGCATCGGCCAGATAGAAGAAGTCGTCCATGTGGAAGAAGCCGCCCCACATGGCCCAGCCGTGCAACACCACGCCGGCCACCACAATGGCCCACTGACACCACCACACCGGGGAGCGACGGCGACCGGCGACCTCGGGTGCTGGTGTGTCGTCGATCAGCAGCGCAGGAGCAGCGCCCGGGGGTGCTTCGTCGAATGGGTCATCGGCCACGATGCGTTCAGCCATCGATGTCCCCCATCAGCGGTGTCCGCGGGAGGGTGATCCGCACCGCGAGCCCACCCTCTTTCGCCTCATCCAACACCACCGAGCCACCTGCTGCCTCCGCAGCACGCAGCACGATCGCCAAACCCAGGCCGCTGCCGGGCAGACCACGAGCGTCTGGGGTGCGATGAAATCTTTCCCACACCGCATCTCGTTGCGCGGCTGGAATTCCGGGGCCGCCATCGTTGATCTCGATGACCACTTCATCGCCATGCTCACGGACCACCGCCCGAATCGCGGCATCCGCCGGGGTGAACTTGGCGGCGTTATCGAGGCAGTTGCCCACGATCTCAGCCAGGCCAATGGGTTCTAGGGTGACCGGCACGGGATGGTCTGGGGTGTCGAGGGTGACGGTGCGCCCGGTGCGTCGGGTTAACCGATCTGCGGCCACCCGCACGGCACCCACGAGATCAAGTTCGACCACGTCTCGCACGGGCTCGTCGCGCGCGGCAAGGGCGAGGAGTTCCTCAACGAGGCGCCCGAGTTCGTCTAGTTCCGCCTGGGCAGAACTCAGCGACTGGATCGTGAGTTCATCTGATGCCGTACGCGCGGCGAATTGCACATTGGCGCGCAGTGACGCCAGGGGTGTGCGTAGTTCGTGGCCGGCATCTTGCACGAGTTGTTCTTGTTGGGCTCGGCTGCGCGCCAATTCGTTCTGCAAGGTGGTGGTGGCGTTGACGACGTCGACCACCTCGCGCGGTGCGCCACGTTCGGCGCGCGGTGGTTGGGCATCTCGCTCACCGCGCGACAGGGCCGCCATGGCGTCTGCTGCCTGGGTGAGCGGCGTGGTTGACCTACGCACCGCGAGCACGCCAGCCGCCGCACCTACCGAGACGGCAGCAACGCTGCCGATCGCCAAAATGGTTGCTAACCCGAAGAGATTTGCCTGGGTTTCCTCCAGGCTGCGAATGGCTCGGGCGGCGGCACCATCTACGACCGCGACGGTGTAGACGCGCACCGATTCCCCTTCGGGGGTGATCCTGGTGCTGAACGCGCTCGTACCAGGTGCCGCGGAGGCAAGTTGCACATCGAGAGCATCAACCGGCAGGTCATAGGTTTGATCGTCAATGTCATAGACCTCACCATCGGCAAGCACCGCGTCAACAATGACCGTTGGTTGACCCGGGATCGGCGGGCGAACAAATGGAGCACCATCGGGGTCGGGCGGGGTGAGGAAGACACCGGCTTGAATGCGGGTAACAAGTGAGTTATCGACGCTGTTGAGCAACTCATTGCGGGTGAGTGTCCAAATGGAAATAGCCAACGCGACGACAGTGAGGGCAAGCGTGATGGACACGATGAGTGCAACCGTGGTGCGGAGGCTTCTCACGGTTCAATCCGGGCAACGAAACCCACACCGCGCACCGTGTGCACCAGGCGGGTGCGCCCACCAATCTCGGTCTTGCGTCGCACATAGGACACGTAGGTATCCAGGTTGGAATCCAGCGTGGGTGAAGAAAATCCCCACACCTCAGTCATTAACGATGAACGCTCCACCACGGCACCGTCGGCGCTGAGCAAAATGTGCAGCACCGCGAACTCTGTCTTGGTCAGCGTGAGTTCTTCGCCATCGCGCGTCACCCGCCGACCGATCGTGTCCAACATGAGGTCGCTGAGTTGAAGAACGGGTGCGGCCTCATTTGTTTTCGTGCGCCGCAGCAGCGCCCGAACACGGGCGAGGAGTTCGCCCAGATCGAACGGCTTAGCCAGGTAGTCATCAGCACCGGCATCAAGGCCAGCCACCCGGTCGCCTACGTCGCCGCGAGCGGTGAGCACCAGAATGGGTAGATCGTGCCCCATGCTCCGCACCCGGCGGGCCACCTCGAGCCCGTCAATATCGGGTAGGCCGAGGTCAAGCACCATGAGTTCGGCCCCCACCACCGACTCCAACGCATCGTGTCCGGTGGGCACCGCCAGCACTTGATAACCCTCGAAGGTCAAGATGCGGCTGAGTGCCTCACGCAGGGCTGGGTCATCGTCTACTACGAGGATGGCCATGACCCCACCGTAACCCGCTCTCGATGTTAACGGCCCCCGAACCCTCACTCCATTCTGGAGGGATCGGGGGCCGATGCTCGTCGCGGTCGGGATCTGTGCGCCCTACCACACGCGGCCACGGCGAGCAGTCTGTGGCGATGGGTGTGCGGGGCTGGTGTGCCACCGCCCACCCTCGCGATTAGTTAAACGCGTTTGCGCACCAGGATGACATCACGGTCGCCGCCAGGCTGTGCCATCAGGCGATTGACCGCGGTGCGCGTGTCGGTGAGGAGCTGTGAAGCGTCGCTCCATGAGATTTCCCCCTCCATCATGTTGCGAATGACCGGGTTGACCAGCCAGTCGCGCAACCGGTCGCGGACTTTATCGGAGTCGTCACCGGCGATGCGGCTGAGCGTCCAGCCACGATCTAGTCGATTCTCCGCCCGGGAACGATCCACTTCGCCCACCTCGGTGATGATGCGCCAGAAAGCACCCTTCACTTTGCGCTCAGCGCGGCCGGAGAGTGAATCGGGGCTGGAGGTGGACAGGGCACTCAAAATATAGAACCGCTGCGTCTCGGTGAAGTAGTCGTCGTCGACGGCGTCCTCCACGAAAACGGCCAGCCGCGCGTGCACCTTGTCGCGCAGTTTCTCCGGTGTTGCCGCCTGGGCGGTGGCGGGGGCCATGCTAAGCACCAGGGCCACACTGGCCACCACGGCGGTGAGGGCGGTAAGCACGCGCACGCGCCATCCCGACACTGCCGCGAGGAACCCGGAAGAAGCCATACCCCCACTGTGCCGTGAAACGTCCGCCTTTGCCCCGGTGGAGTCTGGGAAGTGTCTGGGAGCCTGATAGAGGCGTGGCTACCGGTTCGGTCACGGTCAGGACGTATTGTGTGGCTTATGACCAATAAACAACTGTCGCGTTCGCTGAGATCTGTTCGCGGACGCCAGAAATGGATCGGGCTGACCGCAGCCGCGGTACTCGCCACCGGTGCGCTGGCCGGCTGTTCCTCAGATTCCACCGATGACGCGACCACCAGCCCCACCACGACCACATCTCCCACCGATACCTCAACTGCTTCACCAAGCCCGTCGAGGATCGTGGCCGTACTGTGCGATAAGGCCACCGACCAGCAAATAGAGGCCCTGGAAGCGTCAGTTTCAGCTGACTACACCGTGTCTCAGGTCACCGACGTGCGCACCGATGATGAATCAATCCATGCCCTCCTCGCCTTCGTTGAGGGCCCAGGACTTGCCGTGTTGGCCCAGTGGATCGGCACCGGCGACCCTCTCACCGACCTGCAGTCAGCTAATGAGTTCGCTGCCGAGGTTTCTGATGCGCCGCTGGCGAGCAACTTCGATCAAGACACCCAGGACCTGCTCGACAACACCACAAAGTGCTACACACAGCTGTACGGCCCCGACGCTGACGAGTGACGTGCGCCCCGGCGGGTGCTCGCACCTAGCGCTGATTTATCGACAGCAGGCGATCGAGTTCGCCGTGAACTTCCAACCCGGCCGTGGTGGCGCGCGTATCAATGAGCACGCGCCCATGCTCATCGGTGAGGCGTACCTCGATCACGCTGTCGAGGGTCTCTTCCACGCGTTCGTGCATTCGCGTGCGCACGGGTGCATGCAGCAGGCCACCGCGGCGACGTTCGGCTACCAAATCAAGGCGCCCATCAGGGCCGGTGAGTGACCAGCGCACATGAGCATCGTCGAAGGAAAGACTGATCTCCTTCGAACCGTTATAGGTCGCCCACGTGCGCAACCGATCAGGGGTGCGCAGCCCCACGATGAACCCGCGAAACGCTGAGCGCAGCCACGGAATGATCGCCACCGATGCCACGAGCGCAGTTTCGGGGTGGTCATCGAAGTGTGCGGAATGCATCCAGATATAACCGGCGGGAAACGCTCTGCCCCAGTCTTTTTCGATATATCCGCGCCCACCGGTGAAGTCGGTGTCGACGCCATCAATGGCGAGCGAACCACGTAGGTCGTGGCCAAAGGACACCACCCCGTGGTAGCACTCCATCGCCGGCATCCAGGCGTACCAACCCATGATGCCCGGTTTGCGCCACGAGACCGGCCAGGGATCCATTCCGGTGGTGTATTCGATGTCGCCGCGCAGTTCGGGGAAACGCAGTTGCACACCCTGGTCGGTGAATCGGTGCGGGCCTACCCGCACATCGAATCGACCGCTGGCGGCGTGAAAATCTTGCACCGGGTATCGGTGGTACCAGGAGTTACCGGTCGCGCCATCAAGAACCTGAACGAAGGCCTCATCGGTGCGTTCGCCGCCATCTTCACCGCGAAACATTCCGGGGATGAAAGCCCACCGCGCGGACTGATCGTGGCTGACCACCTTGACGTACCAACCTTCGAAAAACCCACCCCGCACACCCTCCCCGTGAAAACCTTCCGGATGCATCGTGTCGCGAATGAAAGCCGAGGGGCTGCGCATGATTGCCACGTTACCTCTAGGCTGCCTGCCGGAGGTAAGTATGCGAATCCTGATTCCACGTGAGACGGTCCACGGCGAGCGTCGCGTTGCGATGGTGCCCGCCGTGGTGGGAAAGTTCACCGGTATCGGTGTTGAAGTGTTCGTCGAGTCAGGTGCCGGGGAGCATGCCTACGCCGCCGATGCCGACTACACCGCGGCCGGTGCACGCGTGATTCCCAGCGCCGACCTGCACCACGCCCTTGAGGCCGCCGATGTGGTGGCCAGTGTCCGGCCGCTGGAGTACACCCGGGCCCGGCGAGTGAAAGCCGGAGCGATCTGCCTGTCCTTCCTTTCTCCCGGCGTCGACACCGATGTGGTGCGCGCCACCCGCGATGCAGAGGCCACCGCGATGTCCTTCGACCTCGTACCGCGCATTTCTCGCGCCCAGTCGATGGACGCTCTCACCTCCCAATCACTGGTCACCGGCTACCGCGCGGCACTGGTGGCCGCAGATCTGCTGCCCAAATTTTTCCCCCTCTTCATGACCGCTGCCGGCACCATTCAGCCCGCTCGCGTGCTCGTTTTGGGTGCCGGCGTGGCGGGGTTGCAGGCCATCGCCACGGCGAAGCGTCTCGGTGCTCGCGTGTCGGCCTACGACGTACGCCCAGCCAGCGCCGATGAGGTGCGCTCCATGGGCGGCACCTTCATTACCCTCGACCTGGACACCCTCGAGGGGGCCGGGGGCTACGCGCGGGAAATGACCGAGGAGCGTTCTGCGCGACAACGTGAACTCCTCACTCCTCACATTGCCGACTCCGATGTGGTGATCACCACGGCCGCGGTCCCCGGTCGCACCGCACCGCTGCTCGTCACCGCCGACATGGTGGGGCACATGAAACCCGGCTCTGTCGTGGTGGACCTGGCCAGCGAAAGCGGCGGCAACGTGGAGGGTTCGGTTGCCGGTGAAGTCATTGACTCCCACGGGGTGCGCATTTGGGGCGGGCAAGATGTGGCGAGTGAGATGCCGGTGCACGCATCGCAACTGTTGGCCATGAACGTGTTCGCCCTGTTAAGCCCGGCCATTAACGAGGGTGAGATTGCATTGGATATGGACGATGAGGTTTATGCAGGTTGCGTCGTGGTGTTTAACGGCGAGATCAGAAATGAAGCGGCCGTCACTGCAGTAGGAAGGTCATAACAATGGATGGCGTTGCACTGCTCACCATTTTCATCCTCAGCGTTTTCGTGGGATTCGAGGTGGTGTCCAAGGTTTCTACCGTTCTGCACACCCCGCTCATGTCGGGCGCCAACGCCATTCACGGCATCGTTCTGCTCGGCGGCATCATCGTGACCGGGGTGGCCGAGACCCCGCTTGAGGTCATTCTCGGTGCCCTGGCCGTTCTCCTCGGCGCCATCAACCTCGTGGGTGGATTCGTGGTGACCGACCGAATGCTGGAAATGTTTAAACCTAAAAAAGCCCCGGTTCCCACCGACCAGGAGGGCGCGGCGTGAACACACCCACCTGGGCCCAGCTCACCAACCTGGCCGTCGCCGTCTTGTTCATCCTTTCGCTCAAAGCACTGTCCTCACCGAAATCTGCCCGACTAGGCACCCTCATCGGTGCCGTGGGCGCACTCATCGCCACCGTTCTGCTGTTCTTCACCGGGATCGAACTGGACAACCTCATCATCATCGTGGTGATGATCGTGATCGGTTCGGCCATCGGCTTGGTTTCGGCACGGCGAGTCAAAATGACCCAGATGCCTCAACTCGTGGCGCTGTTCAACGGCGTCGGCGGCGGTGCAGCCGGACTCGTTGCGGTGGTGGAGTTTTTGCATGCCGACGGTTCCGGGTCGTTTCTCTTCTGGCTCTTTACCGTGGTCACCGTCATTATCGGTTCCGTTGCCTTCAGTGGCTCGATCGTGACGTACCTGAAGCTGCAGGAAATCATGACCACCCGCCCGGTGGTTATTCCCGCGGGAAAATGGGTGACCATGCTCGTGGCTGCGGGCACCGTGGGTGTGGCGGTGTGGGCCATCGCAACTCCGGAGTTCTGGTTAATTCTGCTGCTGCTCGCGCTGTCGCTGGCTTTTGGTGTGCTTTTTGTGCTGCCCGTCGGTGGCGCAGATGTGCCGATCGTTATCTCACTTCTCAACGCGTGCACGGGTTTAGCCGTGGCCGCTTCGGGCTATGTCTTGAACAACGTGCTGCTGCTCATTGCCGGCACGCTGGTGGGTGCATCGGGCACGGTGCTGACCTCAATGATGGCCAAGGCCATGGGCCGACCCCTCACCGCAACTCTTTTCGGGGCGTTCTCCGGCACCACCGCCGGGGGAACCACCGAAATCACCGACCGCCCGGTGCGCTCTGGTTCACCCAGCGATATCGCCATCATGCTCGGCTACGCCGGCAAAGTGATCCTGGTGCCCGGCTATGGCCTCGCCGTTGCCCAGGCTCAATCCACCCTGCGCGAACTCGCCGACCTGCTCGCTGCGCGGGGCATCGACGTGGACTACGCCATTCATCCCGTCGCCGGACGTATGCCCGGGCACATGAATGTGCTGCTCGCCGAAGCCAGCGTGCCCTACGAGCAGCTGAAAGAAATGGACGAGATTAATCCGGAGTTCTCCAGCACCGACGTCGTGCTCGTGGTGGGTGCCAATGATGTGGTGAATCCCGCGGCCCGCACCGATAAATCTGCCCCCATTTACGGCATGCCCATTCTCGACGTGGACACCGCGGGCCAGGTGGTTTTCTTGAAACGATCGATGCGTCCGGGTTTCGCCGGGATTGAAAACGAGTTGCTCTTCGACCCGAAAACAACCATGCTCTTTGGTGATGCGAAAGAGTCACTCACCAAGGTCGTATCATCGCTGAAAGCGTTGTAGGAGCTAGACAACCCCGTATAGTCGATCTCCTGCATCACCCAGACCGGGCACGATGTAGCCCCTGTCGTTGAGCCGTTCATCAATCGCCCCGGTCACCACGGTGACTTTGGCTTCATGGCCGTCAAAAGCTTCCGACACCCGCGCCAACCCTTCGGGTGCGGCCAGCAACACGATCGCTGTCACGTCTTTCGCGCCACGCTCGAGCATCGACTCAATCACGGTCACCAAGGTGCCACCGGTGGCCAGCATCGGATCAAGTACAAACACCTGACGTCCGGACAGGTCGGTAGGGATACGTTCGGCGTAGGTCGTGGCTTCCAGGGAATCTTCATTGCGCACCAAACCCACGAAACCAACCTCTGCGGTGGGCACCAGACGCAACATGCCTTCCAGCATTCCCAGACCCGCACGCAAAACGGGCACCACCATGGGCCGAGGGTCGGCCAAATACACGCCGCGCGCGGGGGCCACGGGAGTAACGATGTCCACCTCGCGTGTTTCTAGACCGCGCGTTGCTTCATAGGCGAGCAGCATGACGAGTTCTTCCACTACCGCTCGGAAGGTGATCGAGTTCGTTTTTGTCTCACGCATCGTGGTGATCTTGTGATCAACGAGGGGATGGTGCACACAAATCGTTTCCATGTCGGCCTACGGTAGCGGCTGTGTCGGTCAGGTTTACCCAGACCGCTGGCACTTCACCCCTCACACAGAGGATGATGAGCGCATGGATGACCCAGGCGATGCCGGTATCGACTTTTCGATTGCGGCATGGCGCGAGGATGGCCGGTGGTCGGTGGCCACCCTGCCACCACGCGCAGTGGACACCCTCGGTGGTTTCATTACCGCCCTGCGCCAACTCACCGGCGAAGGTGGCGCCCTCGGTTTTGTTGGGGTAGATGAAGCGTTTTTGATCGTGGTGCGCATCGGCACCGACGGGGTGGCGCGGGTGCTGCTCACCGAAGCCAACGCCGCCTTCGATTACGACCTCGCCGAAGAAGCCTTCGACCTGCTCGACCTCGATGCTCCCGAAGACGACGACTACGACGACTACGAACCTGTCGGCGATCTGGCGCTCATGGCCGACTTCGGCGTTGATTCAGATGCGGTGGAGTTGATGTTGAACAACGAAGACCTTTTCCCCGACGAACAGGTCACCCACCTCGCGCACCGGCTGGGCTTTAGCGATCAGCTCAAGACGGTACTGAGCCCGCGTGATATTCCGCGTTGATATTGACCTGTTGATCGTGACCTGTTGATGTCGAACCCATGCTGGTGAGCATATGACGGTCGCCCGGCCCGGTGACGAAGCAGCCATGCGCGCTGCCCTGGATCTAGCCGCCCAGCCGCCAACCGGACCTCAAGCTGGCATCGATGTACCCATTGCAGCCCTGGTACTCGGGCCCGGTGGAGACATCGTGGCGTCGGCCACCAATGCGCGTGCCGCACATGATGACCCCACCGCACATGCGGAGATCGTGGCGATGCGCCGTGCCGCGCAGCTGTTGGGCAATTGGCGACTAGATGATCACACGCTGGTCGTGACGATGGAGCCGTGCCCGATGTGTGCCGGCGCCGCGCGGTTGGCACGGGTGGGTCGCGTGGTGTTTGGTGCCTGGAACGATGACTACGGTGCCGCTGGGTCGGTGTGGGATGTGCTGCGTGAGGGCCGACTGCCGGTGAGGGTGGAGGTCGTGGGTGGAGTTCTCGAGCGTGACTGTGCCCAACTCGTGAAGTCTTTCTTCCAAGACCGCCGGGGTGGTGCCGGGGTAATTGAGGGCGTGTAACCTCTTCCGCGGTGGCGTGTCCGAGCGGCCAAAGGAGCGCGCCTCGAAAGCGCGTGTGGGGGCA
>JABAYF010000030.1:0-3658 GCA_018609125.1 Candidatus Nanopelagicales bacterium
GCATGATCTCGCGAATGGTCTCCTGCTTGACCTGATCAAGTGACGCCAGATAACCGTCGATGTCGTCGAAGCGATGGGCGCTGAGCGAGCCGCGCGAGTACAGCACCAAGGCATTCGCGTGCGCACGACTGAAGTCGTGGTTTTCTTGAAGGCACGCCATCTGTTCCGGATACTTCTGACCCTTCAGTTCGGCCATCACGCCAAACCAGTACTCCATCGGTTGTCCGTGCTTCTTCTCGATCGCCGGGAAGTATGACGCGCGATCAGGATTAGTCGCCACGGCGAAAGAGTATCCGCCACACTTGCGAGTCACCCCATAATGGAGTCGTGACGCAATCCGGCGACGACCTGCATTGGCCCATCTCATTTACCGCCCGATATGGGAGCGGCCTTGACCGAACCATCAGTTTCGGCGGGGGAGGCGTGTTTTTCGTGGCGTGGCAGATCGGCTACTTGAAGGGGCGGGGACGTCGGTTGAGTGGTCGCTGGGCGTGATGCGAGGGTTTCCCGTATACCTAGCGCAGCATCGGGCACCGGAGTGATGCATAGTAGGGATATATCTAACTCCCACATTAAGAGGTCTCCCCTTATGTCAGTCTCCACGACACAACAGCGTGGTCGGAAATTGCGTCGCACACCCAAGCTGATTGCCAGCGCTGCGGCCCTATCAATGCTTGCGGTTCCCCTCACCCAGATGCAGGCTGCTTCGGCGGCTCCTGCTCCTAACTCCGGCTTTTCCCAGCCATTTGCGGGTACAACTCAATACCAGAGCTTCGCTCCCAAGGAGGCGAAGCGGGGTCGGCAGATCAATAAGCCCATGGGGCGAAAGGCTGCTGACAGGATCGCTCGCAAGCTGGGGCTGACGAAAGCCGATGTGCTCACCACGGAGCAGTACCGCCAGTTCATTTCCGGTGGAGGAGTCGGGGGCAAGGTCGCCCCAGCCAAGCTCGTTGACCAGGCCGTGCGTTTGCTTATCAACACCACGGGAACTCCCCTGTACACACAGGTAGATGGGGTGCGCACGCCCGTTGTTCTGGGCAGCTACGGCCTGGTCGTCGACCGCGACGGCATGCTCCAGAGCCCAGCGAATACGGCCATGGCTACTCGCCAGGTGAACTGGGTCTTGGCCCCGGACGTGGTGTGCAGGTTCCCCGGCATTCAACCGCCTCCAGGTATTCCTGACGGCGTCCCCTGTGGCTACATGGGCAAGTGGATGCGCGACAACGGAGCGAGGAACACCCTCGAGACGCTCTATTCGTCGGCTTACCCCGGTGAAGTGGTCTACGGAAACCGCTCGCAGGAGACCTCCGGTGTTGCTCAACTCGTGTCGAACACGAAGCTTGATGTGACGACCACGGTCGGCATGTCGATGGTTCCGTCGATCTGGTTGGTCAATTTCATGTTGATCTACGTGTTGAATCCGAAGAAGGCCGCCAAGATGCCCTACCACTGGGAGCCGATTCCGACCGAGGTCGTTGACGCGATCAACGCTAGCCCGACGGGTCAGGTGCCCTACGTGGATTACATGGATTACTTCCGCAAGACCAGATGATCGCCAGCCTTAACTGACACGAGCAGGGACTTTCGCACATGGAAAGTTCCTGCTCGTGTCGTTTGACGCGGCTTAGTGTTCCTGATCCATTTCCGCCAGGGCCATGCCCTTGGTCTCCTTGAGTCGCAGTAGCAGCGGAATTTCGATCAAGGATGCAACGACAAGAAGTCGGGCGAGGGCAACTGGAGTATCGAACACGCTGATGAGCCAGGCGGCGACGAGGAGTACGGATCACCAACACCCTTACCAACCAAAACTGGCGATCCCCACCCCGAACTAACCGGGAATGATGACCCGGTCGCGCGTCGAAACGTAAGAATGGTGTGGCGGCATCGTCATAATGTTTAGGTGATGGGTGATCCGGGTCCTTGCCCTGCGTGTGAAAAAAACGACCTAGAGCGTCGTGGTGGTAAAGATTTTTGCCCCACCTGTTACTACATTCAACCGTGCTGTGACGGCGGGTTTTGTCAATGAAGGAGCACAGTCTTAGTCAAACGAAATTCCACCGCTGCCCTTGCCTTGGTCGCACTACTGACTGCGGGCTTAACCCTGGGTGCGTGTTCGTCCACGAGTAGTAGTTCCGAAGACGTGTGGCGGGTTGGTTTGCAGGCGCCTCTGTCAGGAAGCCAGTCGGCGCTGGGCCAAGGCATGCTCCAGGGTGCCCAACTTGCCGCTGCCGATGTCAACGCTGCCGGTGGTGTTCTCGGTCGACAGATTGAAATTATTGCCATTGATGATGCCGGTGATCCAGAGACGGGAGTGTCTGCTGCGAATGCGGCGATCGAACAGGGGCTCAATGGGGTTGTGGGCCCTTACAACTCAAGTGTCGGGCTGCAAACCTTGCCGCTGTACATGACCGCGGGGCTAGTTCCTATTCGGCTAACTTCGGATAACGCAACTGAGGGCATGGGTATCACTTTGCAACCCATGACCAGCCAAATCGCCCCGGTCACAACGGATGCGTTAACGAAGTTCTTCGGAGCTGAGACGGTGGCCATTCTTTTTGATCCCACCCAGGAATACACAAAGACCGCTGCTGCCACGGTGAAAACGCAACTTGAAGCCGCCAACGTGACGGTCACCAGTTACGCAGAGGTTCAGCCGGGCAAGGATCAAGCGACGTATACCTCAGCAGTTACAGCAGCAAATGCTGACACGCCTGATGCAATCTATGCGGCCGTGTACTACCCCGAGGGTGCAAAGATTGCCCAAGCGGTGACTGATCTTGGCACCGGTCAAAATGCGCTGCCCTGCCTGCTCGACTATTCCTCGTACGACACTGGCTATGTGCAAGACGCTGGTGCAACTGCTGCGCAAGCGTGCAATGTAGTGGGTGTACCCGCACCCAGTGACTTTGCGAACTCTGATCCCTATGTTGCGGCCTACACCGCGGAGTTCAACAGTTCGCCAGGTACGTGGAGTCCCTACACCTACGACTCGGTGCGCATCCTGGTCGATACGGTGGCCTCGGTGGGCACTTGGGATACCGCCGCGTTAACAAGCGGTCTCACCTCAATCTCAAACTGGAATGGCTGGACTGGTTCGGTGAGTATCGAGGCTGCCACCGGCAACCGAGTGCCAGCCACAGTGGTTGTGACACAGGTCAACGACGCTGGTGCCTTGCAGGTTGATCCTGCGACCCCAACACCGCTGCGGTGATGGGTAGTACCGGTGGGGATCCTCGATAGGCACGCCTGGTCGAAGATCCCCGAAGTGGGCGCCTCACGAGGTGGTGCGTGATCCCACGACCATAACCGTGCACGGCACTTTTGCTCCATCAACGAGTGCGGTGCATCTGGACGGACGAGGCATCCCTTCGGCACGGTTGTCATTGAAGCCAAAGGACACCGAGCTCCCTTGAGCCACGCTGCCGTTCCAGGCTGCGTTCTTTACTTTCAAGGTGCCCTTGCGCACGCCGCCAACACCGTTCCATGGAGCCGAGATGTCACTGGCCCAAGGCATTCGAACCTGCCAAGACGTCGTAGCCGTAGCTGGTTTTACCTTGACATCGACGGTGCGTCCGCTGCCCCACTCGTTGATGTTCTTCACCACGACCGTGAGCCCGCTGTTTGGTGCCGGGGTCGGTGTCGGAGCGGGTGTCGGGGT
>JABAYF010000030.1:3758-58257 GCA_018609125.1 Candidatus Nanopelagicales bacterium
CGGGGTTGGTGCCGGGGTTGGTGCCGGGGTTGGTGATGGGGCAGAGGTATCACCGGACATCAAGCTGGTGAGCAGGGCCATCTTGTCGGTGTGCACCGTGCGCCAGTCATCGGTGAGTACGCCGCCGGTGTCCCCAGAGTTGGGGTTCCACGACCAGAAGGTCCAGCTCATGCCACGGTCACCGAGATAGTCGGTGAACTGTCGAATCCAACGACCTTCAACGGTGGTGGGAGAAACGCTTTTGGCACCGAACTCGCCAATGAAAATGGGGGCAATGCCCTCGGTGTGAATGTAGCCGAAGCCCTTCTCCCATCGATCAGCCAAAATCGCGGCCATATTCGGATCGTTGAACCAGGGCTGGTTGAACACTCCGGGACCGTATTCGTGGGGTGAGTAGACAAGGCGGTTGGGGACGTTCAGGCGCACCGGGTTGTTGCGCACACCTTCAAGATTGCCGCCCCACCAGTGCCGGTCCAGTTGCTGTCCGCCAGCTACCGGGCCTTCGATTCCCTCCACGATAATCAACGCATCGGGGTTTTGGGCGAGCACAACATTGCCAGCCCGCTCGGCTGCTCGCCGCCAGTCGGTAGCACCGCCGGTACCCCAGGTGGCTGCACCGTGTGGCTCGTTCTTCAGGTCATATCCCACGACGTGGTCCACATCGCGGTATCGCTGGGCGAGCATGCGCCAGTTGGCGACCCAATCATTCTCGGTGAATCCATTCTGGCCGTACCACAGGCCGTCCATGAACCCATCGTTTGCCTGAGAGTGGTTGTCCAGGATGACCAAGAGTCCTTGCCGACCCGCTTCTGCGATCACGGCATCAAGAACCTGCAGCGGAGTCTTGCCTCGCAGGTCGGCGTTCATGCCATTGCCGTAGGAAATACCGCTGGTCGTGGTTCCACGCATCGCCTCGAGCGAGAACGGAACACGGATCGTGTTGAAGCCCAGATCTGCGATCTGGGCGAGCATGTCTTTGTAGTCGCGGGCCCATAGACCATGCGGTGCCTGGTTCTGTGTTTCCAGCCCAAACCAGTTCACGCCCTGCCACACCACGGTGTCGCCATCGGCATCCACGATCCGATTACCGTCGGTGCGCAGTGGCAGATCGATATCGCCGGCCGGCGTGGTACCCGGAGCGGGAGCCGGTGTCGGTGCTGGCGCAGGGGTGGGTGCTGGCGTAGGGGTGGGATCTGGCGCAGGGGTGGGTGCTGGCGCAGGGGCAGGTGTCGGAGTGGTGGCCAAGCGCGTCGCGCAGTAGCCGAATGATGTGGGGCTGCCGGATTTCACCATGTGGTTCCACGCGGCCCCGCCCACGCTGACGGTGCCATCGGGCTGGTTGGTGCGCACGCCGTCCCAGAGGCTGGAAATATTGATGCCGCTGGGTAGATCGACGCGCCAATGCTTGTCGGTGGTTGATGTCGTTGATACGGCGACATCAGCGCAGTATCCACTGCCCCAGTCGCTGGTCACCGTCGTTTTGGTTGTTACACCCTGGGTCATCCCCGGCATGCCGGGCATCGGGATGGGTTCTGGCGAGGGTGCTGGGGTTGGGGCGGGCGGCACAGCGGAGCCATCGAGGGTGACATCGGAGCAGGAGTAGAAAGCTTCGGTGGAGTCGCTGCGCTGCCACACCGTGTAAATCATGTGCCGGCCGCTGCGTTGGGGCAGATCCATGCGCATGGTGGTGGTGTTCTCAAGCGCACGCGCACCGGTGTCGTGCACGAGTTCGAGGTCATCCCACTTCAAGGGTTTGGTGGGGTCAAATCCTTCCTTGGTGAGGTACACGCGGTAGTAGCGCGTTGCATGAGGTGCGGTGTTCTCCCATGTCATCGTGTAGCGGCCATCGGCATCGGGCGCCAGGTTGGTGGCTTTCCACTGCGTGGACGGAGTGTCGAAGGCGGCGTATTTGCTGCGCCCGGCCGAACACAGTTGACCATCGGGGATGATCGCGCGGTGGTTACCGTTGGCGGCGGGTTGATTCACCTCTGTCCAGTCATATAGCGCCTGTGCATTCGATGCCCACGCATTGGCGCACATCGGCGATGTGCGATCACCGAAGAAGCATTCATAGATGCGCGACGTCGGATTCGCCATCGATCCGTGGGCCTGGGCTGCCGGTGCGACCGCCACGGAGGTGAGCATCGCGCCCACGACCCCGAAAAGAGTTGCCAGAGCTGTGATTCCACGTCGCTTGCTGTGCAAAGATTTCATGAGTCGACTCCAGTGGCGGGTATTTTTGCTACGGCCTGTACTGATGGATCTCATGTTGTCGATTCAATGACCCACGTTGCGTGCTGAGATTTCCTTTCCCAGAGTCCTTTGCAAGTGCCCGGCAAAAGTGTTCGGTTTTCACCGCGAGAGCGGAACAGAGTTCATGTTTCAGGTTCGGTGCTGTCAGGTGACGTTCCCGTCTGAGCCGACCAGGGTGCGTGCAATGCCAGGACTGTAGTCCGGCTGTCCAGGTCGTCCTCGAACGGCACTGCGTGTTCCGGAGTGGACTCATCAGAAGCCGGGGAGGATGTGCGCGGCATCCAATAGAGGCCGGTGTCGTTGGCGATAAACATTGCGCTGATGATTCTTTGCCTGTTGTTCATCAACGTGTCGGCTGATCCAAACCGGATGGCAAGGTGAAGGCGGTTACCTCCAAGGGTTAACCACTACCCCTGGAGGATTCGTGCAACGTGTGCTCCTAACGGTTGAGGGCGCTATCGATCCCCAGCCGTAACTACGTTGTGCACAGGAGAATCGCCGGCTTGTCCTTGCTGGTGATCGTCACGAGTCCATGACTCAGCGGTCTTTGCCTTGCGTCCTGCTTATCGGGCGCTTGGCGCCAAACCTCAGCGCACCCGTGCAAGTCTTGAGGCGCGACCACGATGGTGTATTGACGGCCCACTCGCCGCTGCCCGCGATCCAAGACCGTGGCAGGATGCGATTGATGAAATCCGAGGCACTAGCCGTGAGACTGCGCGAAGGCGTTACCACTGCCACCCCCGAGTGGGCCGGGGTAGCACCTGACATGTGTGTGATGCAGGCGATTGAGATCCCATGACCCACGTTGTCGTTGTCGGTGCTGGACTCGGGGGGCTACGGGCTGCTGAGTTGCTGCGCAAGAGTAACTGTGACGTCACCGTCATTGGTGACGAAAAGCATTTGCCCTACAACCGGCCACCACTGTCTAAGGAGGCGCTCAAGGGTGGTGTTGACGTTGAGAGCCTGCATTTCCGCCGAAAGCGCGAGGATGTTCAATGGCGGCTCGGCGCCCCGGCCACGGCCTGTTCCCTAGCCGAGCGTTGGGTTGAGGTCGGCGACGAACGTGTTGATTTTGATGGACTCGTTATCGCCTCTGGTATTCGCGCCCGACACCTCAATGTTCCCGGCCCCACCCCCACCACGCTACGCACCGCCGATGATGCGATCGCCCTGCGTGATCGACTGACGAATGGGGCATCACTACTCATCGTGGGTGCCGGATTCATCGGCTGCGAAGTAGCTGCCACGGCACGGCAACTGCGCTGCGAGGTCACCGTGACCGCCTTTGACGACTACCCCATGGTGCGAGCGCTAGGCCCTGAGTTGGGTGCAGCCATGCAGGCCGCGCACGAAGCACACGGGGTGCATTTCCACCTCGGCGTCGGGGTCGATGAATTTCACACCGACGGTGTCACCACGAGCGATGGCCAACGACTACACGCAGATGTCGTGCTCGAGGCGGTGGGAAGCGTTCCTAACGTAGAATGGCTGCAGGACAACGACTTAGATCTAACCGATGGAGTGCTCACCGACAATCTGCTGCGCGTCGTTGGCACTGACGCCCCCGCGGTAGCGGTGGGTGATGTGGCCCGATTCCCCAACCCACTTTTTGATGATGTGCCCCGGCGCATTGAACACTGGAACATGCCAACAGAAACAGGTAGACAGGCCGGTCGCACGCTAGCTGATTTGCTCGCAGGTGCCTCAACCACCGAGGTCTTCACCCCGATGCCGGCGTTCTGGTCGGATCAGTACGACATCGGCCTGCAGTCCTACGGGATGCCGGGGCTTGGCGCACCACGACTCGTCGACGGTGCATGGGATGGCGACTGCATCGTGGAGTATCACGACGCAAGCGGGCGACTCGTGGGCGTGGTGGGCGTCAACCGCACCCGTGAACTCATGCCCTACCGCACCAGGATCGGTCTGGAATAGCCCTTCCGGGCGATCAGCGGCAGAGTGTGGACATGCAGGGGGCTGTTGCGGTCGTTGGTTCGGTCCTTATCTTGACCTGGCCCATTGTTGTCATGCTCGTTCGCTCCCTCATCGAAGCGTCTCGATGGAACAGCATCCTGATGGCCCGCGCCTGGATCGGTGCCTGGTTTTCTGGAGTTGGAATCATCATCACCGCCGCCTGGATTATGGTCGTTATCGCGATTCGACTCATCACCGATGCGTTCCTGGCCGATCAGGATTCCGTTGGGGCGATGACCTGGGTTCTGGTGGTCGGCGCCATGGTCATCATGGTGCCCTTCGCTATCCGCCGGCCCAAAGACTACGATCCTTAATCTACATGCGTTCACGTAGTGAGTCATATATTGGCGGCCCGTTGAGTAGTTTTGCCGCAATCATGGCAGTTCCCGCCGCCAAGAGCATGGGAATAACCTGCGACGTGGTGGCGGTCATTTCGATAATCAAGATGATGCCGGTGAGTGGTGCTCGTACGACCGCGGCAAAAAATGTTGACATGCCCACAATGGCAAAGGCTAAGGGTGACAGGTCAAGAGTGGGCATCAGCGAATTCAAAGTTGATGCCACCAGCGAGCCAGCGACAGCCCCCACCACCAGCAGCGGGGCGAAGAGGCCACCTGGTGTTCCCAGGGAGTAGGACAATGGGCCGAGGAAAAACCGCACAATAAAGATGAGCAGCAGGGTACCTAGGGAGTAGGAGCCGACCAGCACGTTTTCATTTAGCGGGCCACCACCGCCGATAAGGAATGGCGCGAACACTCCTAGCAATGCCACCAGGCCGCCTACTGCCCCGGCAATAATCTCCGGAGGGACTCTGCGGATACTCCCTGCAAGGTCGAGGAGCAGCAGTACTGAGCGGTTGTAGACGACACCGAGGGCGCCGAGGGCGAGGCCGAAAAGGGCATACAGGGCGAGATGCCAGTGCGGGCCGGCCGGCAGGTTTGGCACTGAAAAAATTGGGCCTCCACCCACGATCCATCCTGATACCGTCAGTGCCGCAGCGCTAGCCACGAGTGTGGCAACGATTAATCGGGTTCGAAAGGCACGCGCCACCTCTTCGAAAACGAACATGGCACCGCCCAGTGGTGCGCTGAAAGCCACGCCCAACCCTGCACCCGCCAAGGATGCCGTGAGCGTTCGCCGGTCGTGTTGACTCAGCCCGGCTAATCGAGCCGCCTGATTGCCGATGGTTGCACCGATCTGCACCGTGGGGCCTTCCCTACCCAGTGCCAAGCCCGAGCCGATCGCGAGGAGGCCACCGAAAAACTTTGCCGGGATGATGCGCAACGGTGAGACTTCGTCGTCGCCGCGCATATTGGCTTCCACATGTTGCACGCCGCTGCCGGAAGCTTCGGGCACGAAACGAACGATAAGACGTGCCGCGGCCACGGCGATGGCGGCGATCGCCACCGGAATAATCCAACGCGCTGCTGGGTTTTCATCAGCCCAAGCCAACAGGTCAATGCGAAGTTCAAAGGCCTGGTTCAGGAACCACCGAAAGAGCCCACCGAGCAGGCCGGCCAGCACCCCACCAATAGCCGCGACGATGGCCAACCGGATGATGCCCCCGGATGCGCCGTCATCTTCGGGAAACAACGTGACCCGAGGATAAGGCCCGACATGGTAGTCGCTCATGCTGTGTCCTCGTCCTGAGTCTGGCGGCGGCTCTCATGTCAAGGTATATGTGAAACCTCAGGTTAACCGAAGGAAGTGGGGTTGGGGATTCTTTGCCGGACCGGCCCAACGCGCAGCCGGGGCGCTAGTTCCCAAAATTAACGCACAGGTGCACTACCAACCTTGGGTCAGTGTGTCGATCTGCACCTTGAGAAGCCCAAGGCTTCGGTCCTCGCCACGGATGCGAACCTTGATGCCGGAATTTCCGTCCCATTGCGCCCCTGTTGGGGTAAAGGTCACCTGGGTCCAGGTGCCGCGCCGCAGTTGAGTTTCATCTCCGTGCACCCAGGTGCCGTTGGAGTCGCGCATCGACAGACGACCCTGCCATTGGTTGCGGGGGCTATCGGGACTAACGCGGATCCAGACAGCAAGTCGGTTGCCGTTCTCAGCGCTCAGCGAGGTGGCTTTATCAGCCACCGAAACCCGGGCCTTCTGCCCGGGCGCGATACCGGTCTTAACCTCAAGGCTGCGTCGGCCAGAGTGTGCCTTGCGGCTGGCGGACATCTCAGAACGTGAGGTCCACTGCGACACCGCCTTCGGACCGAAACTATAGACGCCACCGTTGAGGGAGAGGTTTTGCATGTGATCACGCACGGCTGCGCCATAGGTGGTGGGTGTGCCGTCGTAGTTGGTCAGCAATGCCGGGCCTGACCTGCAATCTGCCGTACTCCACGACCAGGGTGTGTAGCCCACCCCGGTGCGGTCGGCCCAGTCCATGTACTCAGAGGTGAAGTCGCCCGTGCACGTGTCTTCACCGATCTCGGTGGATACCACCGGATGAGTCTTGGCTACCTCAGCAATCGTTGCATCCCAACAACTTTCAGTATTGCACTCGCTGAAGGAATAAATGTGCACACCGGCCGCCAGATTATTGAGCGGATCCGTTGGCGCGTGTGCGACCCATTCAGAAAGATCCCCACCCCAGTTAAGGCCACTGGCAATGAGAAGGTTCCTGGCCCCGGTGCCACGTACAGCGTTCACGAGGTCTTGCATCCCGGCCGCTTCCCAGCCCTCGGCGGTTGTGCAGCCGTCACGCCAGCAATTCCAGGAAATATCGTGCGGCTCGTTGTACAGGTCGAAGGCCACCGAAGGGTTATCGGCAAAAGTCGCTGCAACAGATGCCCAAAAATCCGGAGAATGATCGGCATCGGCCATGACCTGCTGGCTGTAGGCAATATTTGTGCCCGGTGCATTCCAGTGCAGGTCCAAGATGGCAAGCATGCCGGCGGCATTGATGCGGTCAACGAAATCTGAAATGGCGGTCTGGTAAGCCTGCCCGCTGTACTGGGGGGATACCCCGTTGATGCCAAGCCAGCAGGTTTCGTTCATCGGCACGCGCACCGTGTTGCTGCCCCAGGATTTGATCAGTTCCAGTGTGGTCGCGTCGACGGGGCCGTCAAAGAACCCCCAGCCCTGGGCACAGGCATATTCGGCCCCTGACCTGTTGACCCCGATGAGGCGAATACCGGTGCCGTCGCCGTCGACGAGTCGATTGCCCTGCACCGTGGGGGTTGGGCTCTGGGTGGTGTCGGCCTGCGTCGCCGATGTAGTCAGAGGCACCAGCGCGAAGGCAAGGGCGGCAGACAATGCAGCGGCAGCGATGTGACGCGGACGAAGTGGAATCACGCGCCAGGATATCGCTCGGCGAAGTGGTGATGCAGCCTGGTTTGTATCCACTCCCAAGCTCCGGGTGCGGTTATCCCTTGCTGCCGCGGGCCTAGCCAGCGGGAATCTAGCCGGCGAGGCAGGCGGCCGCGCCTTGCCGGGCAAGTTTGCGTGCCGAGCACATCGCCACCTGCGGGTAGTACTCGCCCATGACCGCCTCGGCCGCCGCTGGATCGTTGGTGACTTCGATGGAGGTAGCCGACTGTGCAAAAGCTGGGTTGGGCAGCATATTTCGCAGGGCGATGAACTCTTGTGTGGTGCCGTAGCGTGCCGACATCGGTAACCAGGTCATCGCCTTGGATTTGGCTAGACGCTTGTCAATGCGCTTCTTATCAGAGGGGAATGACAGCACCAGCGTCACCTGATTTCCGGCCGCGCCTCGGGTGCTTGGAGTTTGATAGTCGGCCGTGCATCCCACAACCTTGTTCTCGCCTCGACCCACCACGACGGCTGGATACGGGGAGGTATAGACGTAGTTACAAAAAGACCAGTAGCGCAAATCTTTTCCTGCTGGCCACACTTCAGGCGTGGTACCGGATGGTGTTGTAGGCATCGTTGCTCGCATCACCACGACGCGGCCTTTTTGCGGGGTAAACAGCGCACCGATGTAGGCACTGCTCGCGTTAGGGAAGGGGGTGGCCAGTGACTGGACCTTGAACGACTCTAATTCTGGCGGGCAATCGTTTCCACAGTCCGGGATCGGCGGATTTTTGCGGTCGGTGAGCGCCTTAACGAGACTGGCACCGGCTTTGGTTTTAGCGAGCACCTTGCGGTCTGCCTTGGTGCATTGGCTCAATAGCTCTGTGCTGCCGTCCTTGTAATGCAGTGTCACCTCGGGAAGCGGCATCGCGTTGAAGGACCCGGTGGGAACGTAGATGCGCATCATCAGAAAGTTCAGATCGGCTGGAGTGCCCGGAATGAGCGGTTCCACTGCCTGCTGTGGAGACAGCGGCAGCACGTTTTGCCCGGTCTTCGTGTCGGACAGGGTCAGGGTCCACGCGCCACCTGCAGCTGCATCGTTGACCCATGGGTTTATCGAATCAGGATCGGGCGCGATTTCGAAGTCGGTGATTGCTGAGAGCTGGCCACCCGGTGACTTGAACAATTGGGCGTCACCGCCATAGGCCTGTATTGCAAAGTAGCGAGCGTTCGGATACTCACCACTGAGCGTGATTTCATCAACCTCATCAGTGCCATAACCCATAGTCCAGTAGGCGGCGCTGGTGTCGGGATAAAACACATTCGAGTTGGCTAGCGATGTCTCGATCCACCAAGAACACGGCTGGGCATCTGTAGCGGCAAGTGGTGCATCGGCAGCGATCGCCGGGGCCACACCGACCATGGCAGCGGTGGTGATCGTGGCGAGGGCGAGGACAGCAGTTTTCTTCACACCATCATTATGGTTCACAGCCTCATTATGTGGGGACATAGTCATCATCTGGATGTGGGGCTGAGTGAAGCGTTCAGCCATCTTCGGTTTTCACCTAGGTGCTTGTTGATCCATCTCGGCGAGGGTGATGCCTCTGGTTTCTTTCAGCCGAAGCAGCAGTGGCAGTGCGATCAGCGAGGCGACGACGAGAAGTCCGGCTGGTGCTATGGGCGTGTCAAAGACGCTGATCAGCCACGCGGCAACCAAGGGGGCGAAGCCGCCGAGCACGGCCGTGCCCAGGTTGTATCCGGTGGCGAGAGCGGAGTAACGGGCCCGCGACGGAAACTGCTCGCCGATAGCGGCGACCACGGGGCCGCCGTAGAGCATGAGTAGCGACAGCAGCGCGAGACCGGCGAGTACCACGATCCAGACCGGTTCGTTCGTCATCAGCCACAGCAGCGGAAAGCTCAGTACGACGAAACCAATCGAAGCACCGATGAGGGTCGGTTTTCGCCCGACTCGGTCGGAGAGCAGGCCGAAAAAGGGGGTAGCGACCGCATAGACAATGGTCATACCGGTGGTCACCCACAGCGCGGTGTCGCTTTGAATATCGGAATAGGTGTCCAAAATCGTGGGTACGAAGCCCAGCACAACGTAGTAAAGAATTCCACCGAAACCGGCAAGAAATGCGGCTGTGAGTACCGGGCCGGGCAAATGCCGCAGCGCATAACGCAGTGGTTTCGCTGGGACAGTGCCGTCCTGCTCTTCCTGCTCGAACGCCTGTGTTTCCTCCATGCGGCTACGCATCACCAAAGCGAAAAGCCCGAGGGCGCCACCCACCAGATAACAGGCTCGCCAACCGTAGTCAGACATGGCCTGTTCGGACAACACGGTGGTGAGCGTGGCGACGAGGGCGGAGGCAAGGAGCACGCCGATGCCGGAGGTGAAGACGGCCGTTGCTGCGAAGAAACCACGCCGGTTCGCCGGGGCCTGTTCCACTAGTTGAACGACCGTACCGGAATACTCACCACCGGCAGAAAATCCCTGCACCATGCGCATCGCGGTGAACAGCAGGGTGGCAGCAATCCCGATGCTGGCGTAGGTGGGCAAAAAAGCGGTAAGCGCCATCGGGATCGTCATCATCAGAATCGACAGAACAAGGGCTTTCTTACGCCCGAGTCGGTCACCGATACTGCCGAAGAATGCTCCGCCTGCGATACGCAGCAAGGAGCCGGCAGCGAAAACGCCGAGGCTGGCAATAATCGCGGTGAGTTGGTCGTCGGTAGGGAAAATGAGCGGGGCAACGATGGGGACCAAATATAAATAGAGGCCATAGTCAAACCACTCGACCACGGTGCCCGCTGAGCCGTAGATCACCGAATTTCTGCTACGTCGCTTCTCGGCCGCGGCAAAGGTCTGCGCGCTCACGTCGTTAACCGTACGCGGAATTGCCGAAAGGGGTGGCCTCAGGTTGAAATTGTGCGTCGATCATAGGCTGTAGGCATGCCCAAGGAATTAGCGCTCACCATCTCTGATGCGGTCTGGGAATCACTTCAGGCACGTTCGGAGTCTAGCGGCCATACGATCGAATCTTTGGTGCACCAGATGCTAGCCGAAGCACTTGACGTGGCGCACCATTCCGTTTTTCAGGTGTCGACCTCAGGTGCCATTGTGCAAGGTCTCTACCAGGGTTCTGTCACCCTGGGCGACCTACGCAACCATGGCGATCTAGGGCTAGGCACCTTCGTTGACCTTGACGGGGAAATGATCGTCATTGATGGGTGCTGCTACCAAGCAAGATCTGATGGCTCAGTTCGGGTGGCCAGCGATGATGAACTCACCCCCTTTGCCACGGTGGTGTCCTTCGCCCCTGCGCTATTCATGCACACGCCACCGATCGATACCTTCGCGGACTTAACGGGTGCGCTCGATACCGTACGCACCAGCGCCAATTACATTACTGCGATTCGTATTGACGGTACGTTCGACCACGTCCGGGTGCGTACCGCCTGTAAGCACGCGTCGGGAACTCATCTCGTAGCGGCTACTCAAGATCAACAGGAGTTCGACTTCACCGACATCGCCGGTTCTATGGTGGGCTTTTGGAGTCCGCCATTTACCGCTGCGATTGGTATCGAGGGTTACCACCTCCATTTCATTAGCGATGATCGGGCCCACGGCGGCCATGTCCTAGATATTCGGTCAGGTGCGCTGAAGGTCAATGCCCAAGAGGTCACCGATGTTCATCTGTCCATGCCGGAGACCGCCGACTTCGCAGCAGCTGATCTCACCGGCGACACGGCAGCGGCCATCAGCATCGCCGAGCATTGAGCGCGGCACTTCTTTCCTGGTCCCGAGAAGTTCACAGTTGTGAAAATTCCGGATAAGGACTGTGGACGGGTTAGGCTTCTTCGATGATGAAGCAGTCAAGAGCGGTCTCAGTGGCAGTGGTTGCGGCTTCTACCGCGACCCTTTTGGTGTTGTCGCTAACCGGTGTGGGGATGGCAAAGTCGGCCGTGGATGCCCCAGTGGCAACCGCTGTTGCGCCGGTTCCCGTCACGGTAAGTATGCCGGTGTACTCCGTGCCCACCCCGGGCCGAACCGGCACCAACGGCATCATCCGCATGCGTGTTGGTGATGGGCCCCTTATCAAGGTCATGGTGGACACCGGGACCGTCGGCCTCCGTTTATGGGGCCGAGTCCCCGAGGGTGCACAGATCTCAGATCAATCCATCACTACTCGGCTGGATGGAAAGTCAGTGCGTGGCGCAATCGGGTCGGCATCAATGAACTTTTCCGGAGTAACGACCACTGAGAACGTTCCATTTCAGTACATCAACACGACCAGCGGTTATATCAATCGCTGGAAGAGTTTGGGCGTCTCCGGCATTATCGGACTTGGCGTGGGTGCGGGCGATCTCACCAACCCCCTCATGTCCTTGCCGGGAGTTTTGAGCGAATCGTGGAGCCTGAACTTTAAGCGACGGGGCACTGCGGGCAGCCTCATCCTAGGAGCCTCTGCGCCTCTAGACGCCACCATGAACTTCGATCTTCCCAGCCAGGGCCGCAACCGCTTTGGGCATTTAATCTGGGACGACCACTCCGCTAATGGTTGCTGGTCTGTTGCCTATCGGCCGGCGCTTTGCGTACCCACCTGGTTCGACTCCGGCTTCACCCGGATGCGAGTGACTGGAAAAGAGTTCAACCGCCTTCCCGTGACAGCTTCTGGGCGGCTCGATAACAAGACGTCGGTGCGTCTAGCGGTCGAAACGAGTTCATTTTTTGGCTATCGAGTCAAGGCGGGCAATAAAGCCTCCCGAAACTTGGTGAAGGTCATTCCCCGGGGTCGTTCGGTGATCAACACTGGAAACGCCGTGTACTTCGCGTTCACCGTGACCTATGCAACCGCAACCGGCAATATCTATCTCAGCAGCAACACTGATTAGGAGGACTGATACATGTCGGAAAACAATGGGGTTGACAGCTCCGGTTTGAGTCGTCGGCAGCTACTTCAAGCCGCCGGTGTGGTCGGTGCAGCAGGAGTTGCCGCGGGTATGACGGTCGGTGCAGGGGCTGCTCAAGCTGCGCCTCTGACCCCGTTTCAGGCACGAGGACGGCTCAGTCGACGACCGAACTTTCTGATCATCATGGTTGATGAGCAGCGCCACCCACCCTTCTATGAAAGTAATGAACTCAAAGTGTGGCGTGAAGCAAATCTTCCTGCTCAAAACTTTCTGCGTCGGAAAGGTTTTGAATTTACCCACCACCACGTGATGTCGGTCGCGTGTCAGCCGAGCCGGGCATCGATTTACACCGGTCAGTATCCGTCGCTGCACGGTATCGCGCAAACATCTGGGGCAGGAAAAAGCGCAATCGAAGATGATTTGTACTGGCTGGACCCCACCACCGTGCCCACGCTTGGTTCATGGTTTCGTGCGGCCGGCTACGACACGTATTGGAAGGGCAAATGGCACATTTCTGATGCCGACCTCTACCAGGCTGGCTCGTACAACCCATTGCCTTCCTACACTGACCGAGGGGCGCGTGACCCGTTCTTAGAAGATGTCTACCTTGAATCCGCGCGCTTGGAACAGTATGGATTTACCGGCTTCGTTGGCCCGGAACCGCACGGCAGCAATCCACTCAACTCTGGCTCCTCAGGACCTGGCGGCCGTGGCCGAGACGAGGCGTATGCAGACTTCAGCATTGAGGAATTGCAGCGGTTGCAAACGGCGGATAATCCGTGGCTGATGGTCGCATCATTCGTCAACCCGCACGACATCACCCTGTGGGGCAACCTCACCCTGGCGGCGGACCTCACTGGTGCAGCCAACTCGTTCTACCTTGCTGAGCAACTCATCAACTCAAATGTGCCCAGCAATCTTTTCGGTCCGGAATATCGCGTGTCGGCAAGTGAAGACCTGAGCACCAAACCCGATGCTCAGGCCAGTTTCGTAGCTCGATATCCGGATGGATTTCAACCGCTGACAAACGATGACGACTACCACCGCTTCTACTACCAACTGCAAAAGAACGTGGATGCCCAGATTTCGCGCGTGATCGCTGCGCTGCGTAGTAGCCGTCGTCAATACCGGGACACCATCATTGTGTATCTGTCCGATCATGGCGAAATGCTTGGAGCACATGGTGGAATGTTCCAAAAATGGCATTCGGCATACGATGAAATGCTTCGTGTTCCCTTCGTGTTCCATAATCCAAAGCTGTTCCCGCAGTCAGTGAGCAGCGATGAGATCACCAGTCACGCCGATCTGCTGCCCACGATGCTCGGGCTCGCCGGGTTGGATGAAAACGTGCTTGCCAATCAACTGAAAGAAACTCACACCCAGGTTCGACGCCTCGTGGGCCGGGACCTGTCGGGCGTTTTGCTTGGGGAGCAGTCGCCCAATCGTCTTGCCAATGACTCGGTCTTCTTCATGACCGATGATCAGCCATTCAAGGGCAAAAATGCGATTTCGACGTTCGGCTTGCCGTACCAGCCGGTAGATCAGCCCAACTGCGTGGAGACAGTGGTCACCTACTTACCCACGGGGCCGGATGGCGAACGCGAGCGATGGAAGTATTCGCGGTACTGGGATAACCCAGATTTTTGGACTACTCCGAACGTGCAGGATGTGTTCACCTTCGTTCCCGGTCCGGTGAATCGACCGGGAACGCGCGTGGCGACGACAACGGTCAAGGCCGCGAACCCCACTGGCGGCCAGGTGGCGCCGCCGGCTGATCAATTTGAGATGTACAACGTCACCCGTGATCCTGCTGAAATAGACAATCTGTACGGCAACCGTACCCATGCCCAAACGCAGGCACTGTTGGTTGCCCGGCTAAACGAACAGCGCACAACGAAGCGCCTCAGCCCTACCACCCAGCCGTGGGCCGATGGTTCAAGCCAGCAGTTCCCGTTTCAACCGACGAATAGTTGAGGTTCGCTACACCAGTTCGCTGGCCTGAGGGTGCACGATTAGAGTCATCGGTCGGGATTCGACCGGTAACAACGAGAGAAGGAAAAGCATGGAATTCGGACAGTTCTTGTGGAGTCTGCTCATCATCTTCTTCATGATCATGTACTTCATGATTTTGTTCTCGGTGATCATTGACCTCTTCCGCCGTCACGACACGAGTGGCTGGGTAAAAGCGGCGTGGATCGTGGTGCTGCTCATTGTGCCGTTCATCTCGCTACTGATTTATGTCATCATCTACGGCCAGTCCATGGGCAAGCGACAGATGACAGCGGCAATGGAAGCACGTCAAGAGACCAATGATTACATTCGCTCTGTCGCTGGTACTTCGGCGTCGGACCAGATCGCCCAGGCCCACAAGCTGCTTGATGCCGGTGCGATCACGCAAGAGGAGTTCAACAAGATCAAGACCAAGGCGTTGGCCTAGTAGGCACCGATCTCCATCAAGCTGGGACCGTCACGAATGTGACGGTCCCAGCTTTTTAGGTGGCCGGTGGATCTTTGGGCTTGGCCTGGGGAACAGGTTCGTCAAAGTCGGCGATGGCCACCTGCGTTGGGCGGCGAATAACCCAGGTAAAGGCCGCGATGATGGCGAGACCTCCAAGGATTACCTCGGCTAATTGGATGGGTCCGCCCTGGGCAAATTCGATGATGGTGGAGCCCACTTGCTGGCTCAGGACGAACACCGCCATGACCAGGACAAACCAACCAAATCCTGCCCGCAACCTGTCCGGATGGATGTATCCCACGAGGCGACTACCGATCAACGCGCCCACGACGGCGGCTGCTGTCACGATCAACGTAATGGGCCACTCAATCTGGGTTTCAGCGTTCCAACTCACCGGTGAATCACCGCCGAAGGTGAGTGCGTAGCCGAAGAAACCGGCTGAAGACTTCATGGCGACCACGAGCAGGGAGGTTGCTACTGCATTGGGCATGGCGAGGCCACCGAGGAGAGCCAGCGCCGGGACAACCAGGAAGCCCCCGCCCGCGCCGACCAGGCCGGTGACCAGGCCAACAATGAGTCCGTCAAGAATTATTCTGAAAACGGGGAGCCCGGAATGGGCTTTGCCCGCAATTTTCTTGCGTCCACGAATCATGGCTACTGCGGTCACAGCCATCATGACCGAAAACGCGGCGAGCAGAAGCGCACCGGGTAGTAGTGCGCCTACCTGACCGCCGATAAAAGCGCCCACCATGCCGGCGAATCCGAAAATCAATCCGGTTCGCCATATCACTCGCCCGGCGCGGGCATGGCCGATGAGTCCAAAGACGGAGGTGACCGCAACAACGAAAAGGCTCGCGGTGATTGCTTGTTTGGCGTCGAACCCCACCACGTAAACCAGGAGCGGGGTGGTCAAAATTGAACCGCCACCGCCGAGGATTCCAACTGCCATCCCGATGAAGATGGCGAGAAATCCGGCGAGCAGCGTGATGATTCCCATGACGAGGGTGTCCTGTCCTTAGGCGGTAATTGGTGAGCGCGCGGGAGTCCAGGTGGACTCGAGGCTGAAGCGGTCGGCGCGGATGTAGGTTTCGCGCCACTCGATGGGGTGTTGCTGGGCCAGGGCGAAACGTTCCATCATGAGGAGAGCGGTGTGCTCGGCTACGTGGAGTTGCTCAGCGATATGAGATGGCGCGTTAATGGCGGTGACCTTCTCGGTTCCGGCATCCACGGTGACACCGCACAGGTCATGGAGTTGGGCGTAGAGGCCGGCTTCTTGGAAGTCGACGCCGAGCAGGGCGGCCGCCGGTTCGGCGGGGAGCCACGAGGTGTCGACCGCTAGCGGTTCGCTGGCGGCGTAGCGAACCCGCTCCAAGACGATCAGTTCCGTATCGACTGGCAGCCCCAGGTTTTCGGCCACCACCCCGTTGACGGTTCGGGCGAGGCGGCGGACCTGACTGTGATGGTCAACACCTTGGGCTTTCATAGAGTCGAAGAGTGAATACAAGGTGTTGAGGTCTTGTTCGAACCGTGGTGGGGTGAGGGTGGTACCCCGGCCTCGCTCACGGCGAATGAGACCCTCGTTGGTGAGCACCCGCATGGCTTCGCGGATCGTGTGTCGGCTCACGTCGTAAGCCTCGGTCAGGCTCAGTTCACCGGGAAAGCCGGCCGCAAAGTCGCCGGTCATGATGCGCGCCCGCAGGTCGGCGTGTACCTGGGCCCACAGTGGCATCGGATCGGTTCGATCGGGGCGCTGTATTCCTGGCCAAGTGCGGGACATGGGGTAAATGTACGGACATCCGGACAATCTGTCCAGCCGTTCGAGCAATCTCTTGCGCAGTAGGCTGCAAAGCGTGGATCTTGTGTGGCGAGAGGCGCCGTCGGAACCGATTTTCGTGGGCGGTACTGGACGCAGCGGCACCACGATTGCGGGGCAGTTGCTCGGTCGCCATGCCCAGGTCGGCTCCACCAATCCGCGTGAGTTGCGCTTTATTGCATCGTTTGGTGGACTCGCTGATGCCTACGCAGGCCAATGCACACCGGAGGAGGTCATCGCCAACCTCCGCGCCCACTGGTACGTCCGGATCAAGCCCTCAGGTGCGAGGTCAGGGTTGTTCCGTCGAGTCAGCGAAGCCGAACTGGATTTACTGGCGGCGGACTATGAGAGTGGCTTCCCCGTCGACCCCTTCGTCGCATCAAGGCGCTTCGCCGAGACGATTGTTTCTAGCCGGACGCGTCGGAATCCGTTGAGTCGCTGGGTCGACACAACCCCGGCGAACGCTCGAAACGCTGATCGGGTACTCGCGCTCTTCCCCGAGGGGAAAGTGGTGCATATGATGCGTGACGGTCGCGACGTTGCGGCGTCTTTCGTATCCAAACCATTTGGGCCCAGCGAAGTCATCCAGGGCCTGGATGCTTGGCGTGATCGCATGATTGAGGCCCATCGGGCTGAGGTCAACTGTCCGGTCGGGCGGGTGCTGCGAGTAAACCTGGAACAGTTGGCTTCGACTGATCGAGACGCCACGTTGACCCAGCTCCTAGATTTCCTTGGGCTACCTGCTGATGCGCAGTTAAGTCGGTGGTTTGCCAATTCGGTGGTGGGGGCCCAGGTGCACGGCGGCCGATGGCGTCGCGACTACGATGACGCGATCGCCGCGGCGGTTGATCAACGATACGGGGAAATACTGGAAGAACTTGATGGGTTGGGAGTCCCGCATCCGTGATTAGGATCCAAGCCCCACACACCGAGGTTGGTCGATCCGCCGTCATCGCCGCAGCACGCATGGCAGTGGCTAACCTGGGCGGAGATGGCGATGGCTGCGGTCTGGTTGTCCGGCTGCTGCTGGACGATGTAGGGCGGCGATCCAGCCCGGAAATTGACGATGGAGAGATTGAACTAGTGATCACTCCCGATGGCACCGAAGTAGTGTTGGAGCTGCGCGATCGTGGCGAGCCGATCAGCGCCGAACCCCACACTTTGCATCCGCTGGTGTCACTAGGTGTGGTCACCGGCTCACATGCCGGCACCGATGGGCACGGCAATGTAACGGCCATTCATCTTGCGCTGCAATCACATCACAGCGTGGAGGACTTAACTGACGAAGAGATCCTGCATGCTGAAGTTGCGGTAAGCACCGAAGAGGTCACGATTCGTGAACTAATCGAAGCCGATGCTTCCTCCCTCACACGTCTGCTTTACCGATGTTACGGCTGGAGCTATCCCAACACCGATTTGTATTTCCCGGAACGCATCGTGGCCGCCCTTCGCGCGGGGACACGCATCGGGATGGTGGCGGTGACTAGCGCAGGCGAGGTTGTTGCACATTGGGGAGCGGTGTTCTTCGGCCCACACGTCGTGGAGTCCGGTAGCACGGTCACCGATCCGCGGTTCCGGCACCGCGGCATCGCCAAATCCCTGGGCGAACAGTTGCTTGATCGACTGAAGGAACGCAGCGTAATTGGCCGTTTCCGCGAGCCAGTATTAACGCATACGGCTACCCAGGAGATTGCGCTTAAAGAGGGTGCGGTCATGGTGGGCCTGCGAGTCAACCGGAACCAGGCCCTGCAGCAGGTGGGAATTACCAACGGCTTAATGCATCACCGCAGCAGCGTCACGGTCGCCTTTGGCGTACTGGGGGATTTTCCAGTTGCCACCATCTTTGTGCCCGAAGACTACGCAGCAATCTTGCGGGTGGTGCTCAGTCACAGCGCCTGGCCGCGTCACATTGCCGCCCCGAATGACAGAGTGGAGGCGCCGACCCAGACACGGGCGAAATCGTCATATGACGCCGGAAATCAGTCGGCCACCATTGATGTACATGTGGTGGGCCTTGATCTCGTCGACGAAGTTGATGCGGCGATGGATCGTGCCCGCCGCGGGGGAGCCAAGTCAATTGAGGTGCACCTGCCTACCGCGCAGCCTGCCCTGGCGGAGTTGGGCCGTGGCCTGATTGACCTGGGCCTGGCGTACGCGGCGTATCTTCCTATGCTGCACGAGGATTCCGATGTGCTCATTTTGCAGTGGCTAGACGAAACGCACGTCGACACCTCTGAGTGGCACTACGCCTCAGACCACGTAGAAGCTCTCGCGCTTGCCATCGTGTCCCAAATTCACCAGGCCCAAAACCGGGCCACGTCAGCCCGGCGTGCAGCTGCTCGTCGCGTCAGTGGCACGGTGGATCACCGAAATTAGTTCGCTTCGGAGTCGTTGGGCGCGCTCAGAGATTTCACGCTGGTGCACAACGTATTCGGCGCGTCCGGATGGTGTTTCGATCGTGATAGGCAAATAGCCCGCCTCGGTGAGATCGTAGGGAGAGGCACGCATGTCAATGGTGCGAGTGTGATGGGCGAGTTCAAAGCAATCAGCCAGTAAATCCGCACCCACAAGGGGGTAGATGCGATAGGCCCACTTGTATAAATCCATGGCAGCATGCAGGCACCCAGGCTGCTCCAAGTCAGCCTGGGTGGCGCGCGTTGGACTCACGGAGTTAAGCGGCTTTGCTGACTGCGTGAAAAAGCGAAATGCATCAAAATGAGTGCAGCGCAGCGGGCTAGACTCCACCACTTCCGCAATTTGCGCAGGTGGTAAACGCAGCGGTCTAGCGGAGTGTCGAACTTCGCCGGGGTTCAATTGGTAGACCATCGCCCATTCATGTCGGCCGAAGCAGCCGAGAGCTGCCGGACGTTGTTGGGTGCGTTCAAGCAGATGCAAAATATCGTGTACGAGCGCGTAGTTGATGGTGCTTTCATCAACGTAGGCGTGCTTGTTATTTACTTGGTACCCACGCACATCGGACCATTCGGCGACGTCGCCGCATAGTGCAAAGCCCCAGCCCGGGTGCCAGCGACGAAGTTTTGCCGGACTGAGATTGTAGTAGTCAAACATGAAGTCCTGCACCGGATGCGCAATGCCTAGACGGCGGCGGTCCAGGTGCGGAACAATCCAAGCATCAATGCGCTCCTGATGGTTCCGGCGCAGAATTCGCCAGGTGTTTTCTTCAATAAGATGGCGGTCGAGAGTTGTCATGTGATGGCGATGAGACCCATATCGGCGCAACCTCGCTCAACCACATCGAGACCAAACGCATCCACAGGGCCATGCGCACCGGGGGAAACACCCTTCGTGGCAAGGGAAACCGCACCCCACGCGAGAAGTTCAGCGGTGAGATCGTAGGGTGACGGTCCGGTCAAGCAAACCGTGCCGAGGGGTCGACCCACCGCATCGGTAGCCTCGGCAACAACCAGTGTGCGAGCCCGTCCGCGAGCGGCGGAATCAGGGCCTTGGCCGGTTGTCTTGGCGAGGCGACGGCGCAGGGCCGTGACGCCAGAATCAATTCCAGGAATAGCCGCTAAGGAACCGGCAACTTGACCGGCAACAGCAGCCGCGGGAGTCCAGCGACCGGCCCAACCTAGCCACACACCGACATCGGTGAGATCAGATTCAACGCGTGGTAGACCGAAATGCTCACTGCCTGCCACCGGCATGGCCTTCCAGCTCCTGTTGCGCCCCACATCAAAGGAACGCGTGCCGGAGGGATTGCCCTTGAGCAACTGCCCCTGGCGAAAGCCGAAGGATGGGGACAGCATGACGCCAGCGGCACTGGCCTTGGTGCCAGAAGATAGTCCGAACTCGCCGTCCACGAAGTAGCCCACGTCTACGCGGGTGGGCGTGTGTCCGGTTTCTCGAGCGCGAGCGCACACGATGGCGCCGGCAAGATTTCCGGGCACGTAGTCATAACCGAATGCGGGGATGAGTCTGGCACCAGTTTCTTCAGCCCGCGGTCCCCATTCCTGGAAGATGCTGCGAATGAAGGGAGGCTCACCGGTGGAATCTAAATAGCCGGCCCCAGCATCGACGGCGGCTGCTACCGCAGCGGTGCCCAACTCCATAAACGGACCAACGGTGCTGACGAGCACGTCGTCACCATCGTGGAGAAGGGTTCGGACGCTAGCGCTGTCAGTCGCGTCAGCAACGGCAATACCCGGCTCTGTCTGTGGGGAGGGTGCAAGTGGGGCGAGTCGATCAGCGAGCCGAACGAGATCGTCGTGGCGTCGACCGGCCAGGGTAGGTGCCAACCCGGCACGCACCATCGTTTCGGCGGCAAGTCGACCGGTATAGCCCGTGGCGCCTAGCAACACAATCCGCATGGAACCCACGCTAGCCTGCCTAGGTGTCCGCACCCAAAGGCCAGGCCCAACCAAGAGACGATAAACCGCTTTTGCCTGACATTACTGAAGATGAAGGCGTTGAACCTTACGAGGACGAGGACTATCTACGCGAGGTGCCACCACACCACGGATAGGTAGCAGCGGTGAGGTCGACGGCATCACGATGTGGAACGACGCTCAGCGGCAAGCAGATCCCTGATTTCGGTCAGGAGCAATTCCTGCGCCGATGGTCCGGCTGCCTCGACCGCGTCGGCTGCTTCCTGGCGCTCCCGCCAACGGTTCATGGGAACAACGAACGCGAAGTAAATGATCGCGAGGGTGATAACAAAGGTGATGACGGCATTGACCATGAGCGAGATATTGATGGTCTGATCGTTGATGATGATTTGACCGGCATCGACGCCGCCACCGAGAACCAAATTGATCAGCGGGGTGATGAATGCCTCGGTGAATGCTACGACCAGGGCAGAAAATGCAGCGCCAGCAACGAATGCGACGGCGAGGTCCAGCACATTGCCACGGGTGATGAAGTTACGAAAGCCAGTAATCATGTACCAACTCTAGACCGGAATTTATTGCAAAACTGCCGTAAGGGCTCGTTGCATCGACACAGCGGCGAGTTCGACAGCATCGTCGCGTGACACTGCGAGCAGCACCAGGGATCCGCTCTGCGATGTGAATCCAGCCGGCGGAATGGGCTGTGCCACAACGCGGGCATTGCGAGCGATGATGCGAGCCTGTCCGTCGACGCTGGCGGCGATGACGCTGACAATATCGCCGGGAGCCAACAAACCTGCCGCTCCAGAATCAGCAAGTCGAACGGGCACCAGCACGTCGCCGGGTTGAGTTTGGGGCCGTGTGCCCAAGACCCGGGTGGTGGTAATGAGTTCACCGGCAAGCAGTGGCGTGGTGATAATTTTCCCCACCAGCAAGCCAGGCACTTCATAGCTACCTGCGGTGGCGAGGTCGACCGGCACCGGTGTGACCGCGAGATCGGCTTCGCTTAACGTTGTGCCGGCAGGTACGTCCTGCGCTGCAGTAACCAAATTAACCATGGGGCCAGCGGTACTGCGACCACCCATAATGATCAGCACGCACATCGCAGCGAGGAGTGCGGCCACGATACGGCGATGCCGGCGCAGTAGGCCGCGGCTTGAATCGAGCAGGCCGGTTGAGGAATTTTTCGGTGAGGTGCCCAGCATGTGGGCGACGCTAGTGGCCAGCGGCTATGCCGGTGGTGCGTCTATCCACAGCCTGTCGGGTAGCGACGGGAAACTACGACGCCTTAGGCGCGGGGGCCGGACTCGCTGGCTTCGCAGTGCTGGGCTGTTCGGCTGGCTTTGCCTTATCGGCGGGGGCATTGGCTAGCTTCGCATCGGCCTTGGTTTCGGTGGAGGTTTTGGGCTTTTCCCCGTTCGAGCGGGAGTCGGTACGGTAAAACCCCGAACCCTTAAAAACTACGCCCACGTTATTGAACATTTTGCGCATATGACCACCGCACGAGGGGCATTCGGTGAGCGTGGGGTCGGTCATTGCCTGCACGATGTCGTGCTCGGCACCGCAGTCTTTGCAGGTGTAGGAATACGTAGGCACCCCCAAAGATTAGCACTCGACTTCAGTGAGTGCTAAGCCTCGCTGTGGAGATGACGCGCGATGCGCGCCACCCTTCTGGTTAGGGTGGCCACATGGCAGTAGATGTGCAATCCATCAGTAAGTCCTTTGGTTCCTTACGTGCCGTTGAAGACTTGAGTTTCACCGTGCCCAATGGCGTCGTCACCGGATTCCTCGGGCCCAACGGGGCGGGCAAGTCCACCGCGATGCGCCTCATGCTCGGTCTCGATCACGGCGAGGGACGCACCCTCTTCGATGACCGACCCCTCACCGACCACCCTCACTGCAGCTCCGTTGTCGGGACCCATCTTGATGCTCGGCCTTTCCTACCCGGTCGGACGGCGCGCGACCACCTGCGCATGATCGCTTCGGATCGTCAACTACCTAAGTCCAGAATTGATGAGGTCCTCGAGTTGGTGGGGCTCACCGAAGTTGCGGGCAAACGTCCCAAGGGTTTCTCGCTGGGCATGGCCCAACGCCTCGGTCTGGCCGGCGCCGTGTTGGCCGACCCCAGCACGCTCATGCTGGACGAGCCTGCCAACGGCTTGGATCCGCAATCCATCCAGTGGTTGCGTCAATTCCTCAAGCACTATGCGAGCCAGGGAAAGGCGGTGCTGGTCTCCAGTCATCTCCTCAGTGAAATGCAGATGATGGCCGATCAAATCATCGTCATCGCCAAGGGAAAACTCATTGCTGCCGGTACGGTTGATGACCTCCTCGCCCAGCGCAGCGACGTTCTCGTGCGCTGCTCCGATCCCCGCGCGCTGCAGCAAAAACTTACTGATGTGTCATCGCAACTGGAAGGTGACGACGGCCTTTCGGTAACGGGCGCCTCCACCGACCAGATCGGCCAGGCTGCCTATGATGCAGGCCTCGTCGTGCGCGAACTCGCCGTACGCCGGGCAAGCCTTGAAGACACGTTCTTCGCCCTCACCGGCGACGAACAGCAGTTTGCCTTTCAGCCCGTCCAAGACTCTGCCTCGACGCAGGGGGGTGCCCAGTGAGTGCGGTGCTTCGCTATGAATGGCTGCGCGTCACCACTGTCCGCTCTACCTGGGTTCTTATCGGGTTAGGTATTGCGCTGCCCGCTGTCCTGGCTTTCTTTCTCGCCTGGGCCGGCGCATCATTTGTGAACAGTGGTCGAACCGACGGCGGACCGCCCGATGGCAATGTTTTTTCACCCCTTGGCCTCAACTCCGCCACAGTGTTACTGATGGCATCCCTGCTGGTAACTGTGGGGGCGGTGTCGTTTGGACAGGAATATCGCCACGGGCTCATTCGAATTACCCTGGCACTGTTTCCCAAACGTAGCACCGTTTTTTGGGGCAAGGTCATCATGGTCACCGCGGTTGTGGCAGCCACTTCAGTCGCGGCCATCGCTGCCGTTGCCCTCGGTGATCGTCTCGGCCTACTCGTGGGCGATGCCAGTTTCGATTTCGATACCAGCACCGCTGTTCGATTGATCGGGCAAACCGTGCTGGTCATCACGCTTTTCGCACTATTCGCTTTCGCTATCACTGCGCTTTCTCGCAATCAGCCACTGGGAATTTTGGTGCCGATTGTGGGTGCGGCCGTGGTTGAGCCCATCATTTTGGCCATTGCAGGGATTCAGAATTGGACCTGGATTGATTGGGTGCTGCCCTTTTCCGGTGCCCTGGAAGCGATTGAATCCACCGGTGCTGAGTCCTGGGGTCACCTAGCAGTCTTTACGGTGTGGGTGCTAGCCCTACTCATTCCGTCCTGGATCCTTTTCGTGCGCCGCGACGCCTGAGCGCATCGTGCCCACCCGCGCGCGGGTCGCACTCATCGCGGCCATCGGTATTGGTGGCGGCCTCGGTGCCGCTATCCGCTGGCTGGCTCAAGGTGCGCCAGCGGTATCGGCAAGTGGGAACCCGTGGGGCACGTTCACGATCAACGTCATCGGCTGCCTGCTCATTGGCGGCCTCAGCGCCTGGCTGAGCGCTCGGTCATGGCCGGGGAATCGCGCCGATTATGCGCGCGCTCTCGTGGGTGTGGGTTTTCTGGGCGGTTTCACTACTTTTTCGGCCTACGCCGGCGAAACTATCGACCTCCTCGCCACCGGTTCCACCACGATGGCACTGGCCTACCTGCTGGGAACTGTCGTGTCCTGCCTGCTGGCTGTCCTGGTAGGCAGTGAATCCGTGCGGCGGTTGATGGGCGCTCGGGTGAATCAAGCATGACCGCGTTCACCTGGACGTCGTTGGCGCTCGTTGTGCTGGGCGGCGCGATAGGAGCAGTGGCGAGATGGGGTTTTGTCGAACTGTCGAAGGTGTTGCTAGGCAGACACAATGTGATGGTGAGTGCTTCCATCGGCATTGCCGCTGCCAACGTACTTGCCTCGTTCGTTCTCGGTGTCGTGGTGGCGGGCATGAATGGTGACTGGGCACTGTTTCTTGCGGTGGGGGTCACCGGCTCGCTGAGTACCTATTCCAGTTTTGCTATCGACACGATTGACCTGGCTCGGGCCGGGCGAAGCTGGACGGCCCTGTTCGCCGTTGCTGTGTCCCTTACTGCGGGTCTGTTGGCGTTGGCGCTCGGCCAGGCTGTGGGTGGCGGGATAGCGGGAGGGTGAGGACGAGATCAAGGGTTTCGTCGTGCGGCTCGGTGTACCAATCGGTTTCGGCTGTGAGTTCGTGGTCAAAGACCAGCCCGATACGCCAGGGCCCACCCTGCGCGTGCGGCGCAACCGTGGCCAGGGCACGGTCGTAGTAGCCACCTCCCTGCCCGAGCCTGTCCCCAGCAGCGCTTACTCGTAGTGCCGGCACCACGATCACCGAGCAGCCATCGAGGCCCACATCTTGACCGAGCGGCGCCCACAGGCCGCGCTCGTCTGGTTCCCAAGCCGAAGTTTCGTCTACTTCCACCCACTGCAGCGCCCGTTGATGGGATGGCACCCGCGGCACCACAACCCGCACGGGCAGGGCCACAAGGGTGGAGATGATCTCGTGGGTGGGTGGTTCGCGTGTGCTACTCACATACATCGCGATGGTCGACTTCGATGTCGGCGTATCCAGACGCTTCATGAGTTCGGTGAAAACAGTGCGCTGGGATGGGTCCATCAATGCGTCCGGGCGACCGCTTCGCTGAGCTTCTCGACGCTGTTGGCGAGCGAAACGACGAGCGTCTTCCTTGGACCACATGATGCGTCCCCTTCCCGGCCTGCGCCCATCCGTCACGTGTTCCCTCTAGGGTGAGGTCATGCGCGTGACCAAGGCGGTAGTGCCCGTAGCCGGACTTGGGACGCGGTTTTTGCCTGCCACCAAGGCTATCGCCAAAGAAATGCTGCCCGTCGTTGATAAGCCGGCCATTCAATATGTGGTGGAGGAAGCCACCGCCGCGGGTCTGGACGATCTCCTCTTCGTAACCGGGCGTAATAAGTCTGCCCTGGAGGACCATTTCGATCGCACGGTCGAGCTGGAGGAGTCACTGCGGTCAAAAGGCGACACCGAACGCCTTGCCCTGGTTGAGGCATCGGTGGACCTGGCTCGAATTCACTACATTCGCCAGGGTGCACCGCTGGGACTTGGGCACGCGGTGTTGATGGGCAGAGACCACGTGGGCGATGAGCCGTTCGCGGTTCTGCTCGGTGATGACCTGATTGATCCGCGCGATCCGGTGCTGGCTCAGATGTTGGATCTCCAGCAACGCCATGGTGGCTCGGTGATCTGCCTCATGGAGGTGCCCGCCGATCAAATTTCGCTTTACGGGTGCGCGGCGGTGCAGCCACAGGGTGATCACGTGATCGTCACCGATTTGATCGAAAAACCCGATCTCGCGCTAGCCCCCAGCAATCTCGCCGTCATTGGTCGCTACGTGCTTGATCCGGCCGTATTCAACGTATTGGAAAATATGCCGCCCGGACGCGGTGGTGAGATTCAATTGACCGATGCGCTCGTGCAATTGGCAGCCATGTCGGCCGTAGATGGTGGTGGAGTGCGCGGGGTCGTCTTCAACGGGCGCAGATACGACACCGGCGACCGCCTGTCGTATCTGCAAGCGGTGATTCAACTCGCACTCGAACGCGACGACCTCGGCCCACCTTTGCATGCGTGGCTGGTGGACCACCTTGAGGAAATGAAGGGTGACCGCTGATGAACCTGCGTCCAGTCGATGAGCAACGCGCCGTTTGTTTGAACAATATTCACCCGCTGGAGCGGTTAGAGCTTCCGTTGCTTGATGCCCAAGGCTGCGTGCTAGCCGAGGATGTTTCGGCGCTGTGGCCGCTGCCCTCATTCGATAATAGTTCAATGGATGGCTACGCCGTGGTGGCCGCTGACGTTGCATCCGCATCGGTGGACAACCCGGTGACCTTAACGGTGATTGATGACGTGCCCGCGGGCTATCGAGCCACCGAGCGGGTCACAATGGGCACCGCAATCCGCATCATGACCGGGGCCCCACTGCCCGATGGCGCTGATGCGATTGTGCCGGTGGAGTCCACCGATGCCGGCATTGACAACGTGACGATCTGGCAGGGCAGCGTGGCCGGTCGCTTTATCCGCCGAGCGGGTGAAGATGTGCATACCGGCGAGGTGGTTCTTTCGGCCGGACAACTCATGGGTGCAAGTCAGATAGCCATTCTCGCCGCGGCAGGACACGGCAGCGCCCCGGTTCATCCTCGACCGCGCGTCGTGGTGATCTCCACCGGAAACGAACTTGTTGAACCAGGGACACCGTTAAAGCATGGACTCATCGCTGATTCGAATTCGATGATGCTGGTGGCAGCGGCCAGAGCCAGCGGGGCGGAGGCATTTCGTGCCGGACCGGTCCCCGATGATGAACAGCGCCTGATGGACACACTCGACGACCAACTGGTGCGCGCAGACCTGCTGGTGACATCAGGTGGGGTCAGCATGGGTGCTTACGACACGGTGAAGGCGGTCCTGTCGCGCCTGGGCACCGTGGAGTTTGTCAAAGTGGCGATGCAGCCGGGGATGCCACAGGGGTATGGAACCCTCGGTGAACAAGGAATCCCCATTGTCACGCTGCCCGGAAACCCGGTGAGTTCCTATGTGTCCTTCGAGGTGTTCGTGCGTCCGATGATTCGTCGCATGATGGGATACGCCGACACGGAACGTCCTCGTGTTGATGCCGTGTGTACCGAAGCGATGACCTCACCTGAGGGCAAGACTCAATTTGCGCGCGTGTGGCTCGACTACGGCGAGAGCGGGTGGACGGTGACACCGGTGGGTGCGCAGGGGTCACATATTTTGGGTGGACTAGCTCGAGCAAATGCTCTGGCCGTCATTGCGCCTCACATCACCCACGTTTCCCCGGGCGATGTCCTGCCGGTGATGGATCTACGTAATCGAATTGGTGCGTCATGACCGATGCCCACGGCACTCCCAAGTCGGGTGCGTCATTTACTCATCTGGATGCCACCGGTGCAGCGCACATGGTGGATGTCACGAGCAAAGACATCACCGTTCGAACAGCGACGGCCACCGGCGTCGTGCGAGTGAGTAGCGAGGTCATCGCGCTGTTGCGCTCGGGGGAGATTCCTAAGGGTGATGCACTCAGCGTTGCCCGAATCGCCGGTATCGCAGCGGCTAAAAAGACCGCCGATCTCATTCCGCTATGCCACCCCCTAGCCATCCATGGCGTGACCGTTGATCTTGAGGTGGGTGATGACCGCGTGTCCATCCGCGCCACGGTGCGCACGGCGGATCGCACCGGTGTCGAGATGGAGGCGCTCACCAGCGTGAGCGTTGCTGCATTGGCATTCATCGACATGGTGAAGGCGGTGGACCCGGCGGCGGTAATTGATGGTGTGATGCTCATTGAAAAAACTGGCGGTCGACGCGGCCACTGGCAGCGTGAGCCGTCCACGTGAATCGCCCCTGGCCGGTGACCTTGCGCGAGGGGCCGATCAGCCTTCGTCCTATTCGGCTTCGCGATGCCGCGGCGTGGAGATCGGTGCGCCAACGAAACCAGGAGTGGTTGCGTCCCTGGGAAGCCACGCTACCTCTGGGCGAGTACGACGCCCCGTCCAGCTTTGCCGGCATGGTGCGGCGATTACGGGCCGAGGCACGAGAGGGCCGGTCGTTACCGTGGGTGGTGATCAGCGATGATCGCCTGGTTGGCCAGGTCACCGTAGGCGGTATCGCGCGTGGATCGCTGCTCAGCGCGTACATCGGCTACTGGGTTGATGGCGCCGTCGCCGGCCGAGGAATTATTCCCACCGCCGTGGCCATGGCCACCGACCACTGTTTCGAGGGTCTTGGTTTGCATCGGGTGGAGATCAATATCCGTCCGGAGAACACCGCATCCTTGCGCGTGGTTGAAAAGCTGGGTTTTCGACCGGAAGGTCGGCGAGAAAGATATTTACACATTGATGGTGACTGGCGTGATCACCTGACTTTTTCCCTGGTTCGAGGCGAGGTTCCCGGCGGTGTGCTGGCCCGCTGGCGCGACACGAAGCAGGTCAGCCCATGAAGATCCACGATCGGAGTGAGCCCACCGCATAGCGTGCATATATGACGGGCCTGATCTACGTTGCAATCGTAGGTTTGTGGGCTGCCGTTTTGATCCCGATGTGGCTGAGCCGCCACGACGCAGATGAAGCACATCGCCGCCAACGACATGAGCAAGCCCTCGGTGTCCTGTCCCGGTTCAAAACTAAAGACACCGGTTCGGTCACGGCCGCACAGCGCTCCGTGCGGCGTCGCCGCGTCATCGGCGTCACCCTCGTTGCTCTTGCCGCTGCCGGAGCAACCGCTTGGGCGCTTGGACTGGCGGCCCCCTGGGTCATGGTCACCCCGCTCGTGTTGCTCGCCGGCTTCATCAGCCTTGCCGTAGCCATGGGAGCCACTCGCTCACGCCAACTCGCAGCGCGTAAACACACCGCGACGCGTCAACTGGCGGCCGAACAACCCGCGCAGGTGCAACGGCAAATCACTGCCCCGCGCCGCCGTTCCACTCAGCGATCAACGCAGCGTTCGACACAGCGTTCAACGACCGCTGCCCGCCTTGAGGATCGGTTCGACCAAACGGGCTGATGGGGGCATGGCCAGCATCAAGGGCCCGCGGTTGCTAACCTGGCAGCCCCCGAGGTAACCAACCTCGTCGGGGCTGTAGCGCAGTCCGGTAGCGCACCTCGTTCGCATCGAGGGGGTCAGGGGTTCGAATCCCCTCAGCTCCACATGGCGATATCACAGCAATCACGTCCTGTTCGTGGCACGCGTGCGACCGTGCTGGCCGCGTCGATCACCCTGGCTGCCGGTGGCTTATGGGCCGCGGGCCTGTTAGGTGCCGCCCCGGCTAACGCCGCGCCCAAGCCCATCGTGGGTTGCGGCTGGATCCAAGACGGTGACGACAACAGGGACAACACCACCCGGTGTACGAGACCGGGTAACTCCTACGCCGTGGTGGTGGAGAAGGATTGCTGGAAATTTCGACCACCGGCGAACACCACGGTGATGGTCAAGGTGGGTAAGCGTTGGAAGAAGTCCGATGCCGTGCTGCTCGTCCGGGAGGGCGCGAGCTATTGCAACGACGAGTACCCCTTCATGACCAGGGTCAAACTGCCCACCGATGGACTTAAGCCCTATGAGACACGTCGCTTCCGGCTTGTCCAGCCAGCCGTTGGGAATCGAGAAAAGTCGGTGCTGCCCATGTTCGTGTGTCTGCAGCGCGACGGGCGCGATAAGGAATGCGCCTAAATCCAGGTCGGCATCCACATGCGCCAGGTCCACTGCTCATATGGAACGGGGAGTCCGGTCCAAATCGGATAGAACCACCAGGCAGCGATGACCGCGAGCAGCACAGCTCCACCGGCCGCGATCGCCCCCCAACGGCGGCGGGTCGGGCTTCGGTCGGCTGAACCTAGGACGGCGCCTAAGGCCATGGCCAAACTGATGGCGATGAAAGGCACGAACACGACCGTGTAGAACGTGAAGATGGTGCGGTCGAGGTAGAGCAGCCACGGTGCCCAACCGGCCACAACACCGGCCAAGATGGCGCCAGAACGCCAATCTCGACAGGCCACCCAGCGCCACACCTGATAGATCAGGGCCATGCTGCCCAGCCACCACACCACCGGATTGCCCAGGGCATTGACCGCGGCGGAGCAGTTTTGCGCACCGCACGTGCCCGCGATCTGATCACCCTCGTAGAAGAAGGAGGTCGGTCGGGTTTGTAAAAACCAACTCAGCGGGTTTGACTGATAAGAATGTTCAGAATCCAAACTGACATGAAAGCGCCATGCGGTGGAGTGGTAGTGCCACAGGGAGCGCAGCCAGTCGGGCACCCACGACGGATCCTGGCCCTGTGCCCACTGACGATCCCAGCCACTATCGGTAAGTATCCAACCCGACCAGGTGATCAGGTACACCACGATCGCGGTCCCGACTATGGCCAGCAAAGCGGGTGGGGCGCTGCGAAAGAGGGTGGCCGACCAGGGGCGCCCCACGCCGAGTCGCCGGCGCAAACCGACGTCCCACAGCACAGTCATCAGGCCGAAAACCGCAATGAACCACAGCCCCGACCACTTCACCCCGCAGGCCAAGCCCAGGGTGATCCCGGCCGCCCACCGCCACGGCCGTGGACCCAACCGCGCACCCCATTCGGTGGCCATCCCGGATAATCGTTCGGGACTGGCGTCGGCCATGCGTTTTCGTACCTGGTCCCGGTCGATGAGGAGCAAGCCAAAGGATGCGAGCACCCAAAAGGACAGCACCATGTCTAATACGGCCGTTCGGCTCATCACGATGTGCATGCCGTCCAAGGCGAGAAGCAACCCGGCGGTAATGCCGATCAGGTTCGACCTAGTGAGTCGGCGAGCGATGCGCGCGGTCATCAGCACCGCGATCGTCCCCATCAGCGCCACGGCGAAGCGCCAGCCGAAGGGGGTCATGCCGAACAGGTACTCACCGGCAGCGATGACCCACTTGCCACCCGGCGGGTGCACCACATAGGAGGGATCCCCGGTGAAAATGTCCAGGGTTCGCCAGTTGCCGTCGGAGGCCAAGATTGTGTCGTCGGCACCTTCGAGGAAAGAATGCTCGGTACCAAAACGCAGCAGGGCGAGGGCGTCCTTGGCGTAGTAGGTCTCATCAAAGACGACGTCATTTGGGCGACCCAAATTGGTGAAACGAATGATCCCGGCAACCGCGGTGACCGCGAGGGGTCCGCCCCAGCCCAACCACAGATCCTTGCTGCCCCACGAACGACGCTTTGCGGGCACGTCGATGTCCGCGGAGATCATCACGCCATCGTAGGTGTCCGGCACCGGTTATGTTGCTGGCAGGATGCATACATGACCGATCCTGCTAGCGGCCGACTTATGCTCGCGGGCACACCGATCGGCAACAGTGGTGATGCCACCGTTCGCCTCTGTGCGGCTTTGGCCAGTGCCGATGTGATCGCGGCGGAAGATACGCGTCGGCTACGCCGATTGGCCAAGGACCTCAACATCACGACAACGGGCCGGGTGGTGTCTTTGCACGACTCGGTGGAAGCGCAACGCGTTGAGGGCCTCCTGGCAGATCTTGCCGCCGGCCGCGACGTGCTGGTGGTCTCTGATGCCGGGATGCCGGCGATTAGTGATCCGGGGTACCGGATCGTGCGTGCGGCGATTGCCGCCGATGTTCCGATCGTGATCCTGCCCGGCCCAAGCGCGGTCCTGGCCGCCCTGGTCGCATCCGGATTACCGGTGGATCGATTCTGTTTTGAAGGTTTCCTGCCACGCAAATCAGGTGAGCGAACGCGACGACTGCAGGAGTTGGCCACGGAACGGCGCACGATGGTGTTCTTCGAAGCACCCCATCGGCTCGCCGCCATGCTCAACGACCTCGCCGCAGTTTTTGGCGGCCAACGACCCGCGGCCCTGTGTCGGGAACTAACAAAAACCTATGAGGAGGTGCGCCGAGACACCGTTGGGGTGTTGCGAGATCACGTCAACGAGCACGGCGTTAGAGGTGAAATCACCCTGGTGGTTCAAGGTGCTCCGGCACCTGAACACAGCGGTAACCCAGCGGAATGGGCCGAGCAGGTAGCCGACCTCATCGCGTTGGGAACAGATCGCAAGGTGGCCTTGGTTGACGTGGCCCATGCCGCGGGGGTAAGTCGGCGAGAGGTTTATGACGCCGTGGTCGCTGCACGCCTAGGCGGGCCACCTCCGTAGGATCGGCCACCATGGCCGCCTATTACGTCACGACGCCGATCTACTACGTCAATGACGCCCCGCACATCGGCCATGCGTACACCACAACCGCCGGCGACGTGCTCACGCGCTGGCATCGCCAGCGAGGCGAACAGGTGTGGTATCAAACCGGTGTCGATGAGCACGGCACAAAAGTGCAGCGTGCGGCTGAAGCGGCCGGTGTCGCCCCGCAGGACTGGTGCGACCGACTTGTGGGGGAGTCCTGGCAGCCGGTGCTGAACACCATCGATGCGGCCACCGACGGGTTTATTCGCACAACCGAGGAACGCCACCGTGTCGGCGTTCAGCATTTCTGGCAGGTAGTGCGGGATAACGGTTTCGTGTACCAGGCAGACTACGAAGGCCCCTACTGTGTGGGCTGCGAGGAGTTCAAACTTCCCGGCGACGTCATCACCGAAGAAGACGGCACGGTGCTCTGCCCGGTGCATGGCAAACCGGTGGAGATGCTGAGTGAGGCCAACTGGTTTTTTCAATTATCTGCCTTCACCAATGCCCTGATTGAGCATTACGAGCAGGACCCCTCAGCCATTGAGCCGGTGAGTGCGTACAACGAAGTGATGAGTTTCCTGCGCGCGGGCCTGAAAGACATATCCATGTCGCGGTCAAGTGTCACCTGGGGCATCGGGCTGCCCTGGGATGAAAAACAGGTGACCTACGTCTGGTTCGATGCACTGCTGAACTACGTCACCGCTGTGGGCTACGGGGCCGCACCGGGAAGTGCTGCCGCGACTGAGTTCGATCGGGTGTGGCCGGCTGACGTTCACCTGGTGGGTAAAGACATCTTGCGGTTTCATGCCGTGTTTTGGCCGGCGATGCTGATGGCGGCGGGTTTGCCGCTGCCACGCAAGGTCTTCGCGCACGGCTGGCTGCTGGTGGGTGGCGAAAAGATGAGCAAGACGCGGTTGACCGGTATTTCACCAGAGTTGATTGTGGATCACTTCGGGTCGGATGCGTTTCGCTACTACTTCATGCGAGCTATTAACTTCGGTCACGATGGTTCATTCTCGTGGGAAGACATGACCGCGCGCTACAACGCTGAACTTGCCAATGGTTTAGGCAATCTTGCGTCTCGCGGAACGGCGATGGTGCAGCGGTATAGAGACGGTGCGCTACCGGTGGCCGGTGAACTCACACAGGCGGAAAATGATCTCGTCGCACTCCTCGCTGTCACTGTGGCTCGGGCTGATGAGCGCATGCTGGCGTTGGACTTCTCTGCAGGTATCGCGGCGATCCGTGAATTTGTCGAAGTGGTGAACCAGTACGTCACCGAGCAGCAGCCCTGGGTGCTGGCGAAGGACGAAGCCGATTCACTTCGGCTCGATACAGTGCTGAACACGATTATTGAGTCGTTACGCGCCATTTCGGTGCTGTACTACCCGGTGATGCCGAAAACGATGGCGGCGCTGTGGGAGCAGCTTGGTGCAGAGCAAGCTCTCGGCGCAATTGCTGATCAGCGAATCGAACACGTTGGCGACTGGGGTCAGCTACCTGCCTCAACACCGGTCGTGAAGGGGGAGGGTTTGTTTCCCCGACTCGTGGATCGCGATTCGGACGAATAATGTCGAAAAGCAACCCTGGCCGGCCACCCATTCCCTCATCGCTGCCCTCACCCGTCGTTGATTCCCACTGCCACCTTGATGTCGTGGATCGGCACCTGCGCGGTAGCGAAGAGGCTCTCGGGGTTGCCACCGCCCTACAGCGGGCAGCATCGGTCAATGTGACGCGGGTGGTTCAGGTTGGTTGCGATGTGGTGTCTTCACAGTGGGCGGCATCGGTGGCAGATGAGCACGAATCCGTCATTGCCGCCGTTGCCTTGCACCCCAATGATGCTGCGCGGCTGGGTGTTGAAGAGGGTTTGCCGGCCTTAGCGGAGGCGATTGAACAGATTGAAGGACTGCTGAACAGTTCTCGTGTTCGGGCCGTGGGCGAGACGGGCCTGGACTATTTTCGGACGACCGAGGAGGGTCGTCCCGCTCAGCAGGAATCCTTTCGTCAGCACATCGAACTCGCGAAGACTTACGACAAAACTTTGGTAATCCACGATCGTGATTCGCACGAGGATGTGATCAGAATCTTGTTGGAGCAGGGCGCTCCCGACCGGGTGGTTTTTCACTGTTTTTCTGGTGACGAACAGATGGCGCTCACATGTGCGGCGAACGACTGGTACTGCTCCTTCGCCGGGGTTGTCACCTTTCCCAGCGCGCAGCCGCTGCGGGCCGCTCTAGGGGCACTGCCGAGACAACTTGTGCTGGTAGAAACCGATGCGCCCTATCTCACCCCGGTGCCCCATCGCGGGAGAGTGAATGCTTCCTACCTAATTCCGCACACGGTTGAGGTCATGGCTGCCACTCGCGGCGAAACGGTGGACAGTCTCTGTGAGGCGCTGTGGCACAACAGTATGCGCGCTTTTGGGGACTGGTGAAAGACGGACTTCTCGGACCCCGTCAGGTGCGGGAACTGGCCGATAAATTAGGGCTTCGTCCCACTAAGCAGCGCGGTCAAAACTTCGTTATTGACCCGAACACGGTGCGCAGCATCGTGGAAAAGGCCCGGGTCGGCCCCGATGACGTCGTGCTTGAAGTGGGTCCCGGTCTTGGGTCGCTCACCTTGGCTCTGCTTCCGCGCGTGCAGCGGGTAATTGCAGTGGAGATTGATCCAATTCTGGCCAATGCACTGCCCGAAACGGTTGCTACGTACCAACCTGACAGCGCAGATCGACTAACTGTGATTACCGCCGACGCGCTTGACGTGTGCGAGCTGGGCACCCTGCCGACAGCGATGGTGGCAAACCTGCCGTACAACGTGGCCGTGCCGGTGCTACTGCATTTGCTCGAGCATTTTGACTCCATTCACCTTGGCCTGGTGATGGTGCAGGCAGAGGTGGCTGACCGGCTGGCTGCTGCGCCGGGCAGTCGTGTCTACGGTGTGCCATCGGTCAAGATGGCCTGGTACGCCAGCACCCAGCGAGCCGGGCGTGTTTCTGCGCAGGTCTTCTGGCCTGCGCCTCGGGTTGAATCGGGGCTGGTGGCGTTTCAGCACCGATCGCCGCCGGAGGAAGGCGCAACACGGCAGCAGACATTTGCGGTGGTGGATGCTGCATTTGCGCAGCGGCGCAAGACACTTCGCGCTGCCCTTGCTCCGTGGGCAGGATCGCCACAACGCGCTGAGGAGACCCTGATTCTTGCCGGCATTGATCCTTCTGCGCGAGGTGAGCAGTTGGGAGTCACCGAATTCGCTCGCATTGCCGCGGCCGCACGGCTGCTGTAGGGATCACGACGTAGGGTCGGGTCATGTCTATCAGCGTCAGCGCCCCGGCCAAAGTGAACGTGGTGCTGAAGGTTGGTCCAATGCGCACAGACGGCTTTCACTCCGTGGCCTCACTGTTTCATGCGGTAGATCTGCGCGATCGGGTTGATCTTCAAAGCAATTGCGATGGGCAGGGGGTGAGTGTGAGTGTGTCCGGCGTCGATGCTGGCGCTGTGCCTACGGATGCATCCAATCTTGCTGCCCGCGCCGTGCTCATGGTGGCCGAAATGGGGGAAGTTGCACCCGATGTTCACGTGCACATTGACAAGCGCATTCCGGTGGCCGGCGGCATGGCTGGGGGTAGTGCTGATGCGGCCGCTGCCCTGCTCGCCGCAGATCTTCTGTGGAACCTTGGACTTAGTCGAACCGATCTCGACGACCTCGCCGCACAACTGGGATCTGATGTTCCCTTCGCGCTACACGGTGGAACGATGCTGGGACTGGGGCGCGGTGAAAAACTCACCCCGGTTCTTACGGCACAGGATTGGCACTGGGTCATTTCGGCGAGCGACGCGCAACTGTCAACGCCTGCGGTGTATCAGGAATTTGATCGCCAAAATATAGAAAAGTCAGTTGCTGATCCGATCATCCCTGCCGAGGCGATGGCGGCCATGCGTGCCCATGATGCAGCCGCCCTCGGTGCGGCCATGCACAACGATCTGCAACCGGCAGCGGTGTCACTCCGGCCGCAACTAGCAAAAATCCTGGCGGCTGGTCGAGAAGGTGGAGCCGTGGCTGGCATGGTGTCCGGAAGTGGCCCCACCGTGTTCTTCTTGGCTGAGAGCCGAGATCATGCGATCGATCTGGCCGTGTTCCTGAGCGGCAGCGGTGAAACAACCCGGGTGCACGCGGTCACCGGTGGCGTTGCCGGGGCCCGAGTGGAATCACCGGGCGTTGGTGCTGTCTAGGTAAGCCTGAGTTAGGTGATGTCGAAGCCTTGTGTGAGCGACCGCAAAAGATCGGCCAACTGCTGCTGCTGTTGGAGGTCCAGGGAAGCCAAAATGGCGCGCTCGCGCAGGAGAAGTTCGGTCAGGGTGGCATCGACGCGTTCGCAGCCGAAAGGGGTGAGTTGAACGGACACCACCCGACGATCACTGATGTCCGGCGCTCGCGAAATAAGTTGTGCTTCTTCCAACCGATCCAGCCGATTAGTGATGGTGCCGGTGCTGACCAACGTATTGGCCGCTAACTGCCCCGGTGTCATGGCGTAGGGGGCGCCAGACCGACGCAGCGCAGCCAGGACATCAAACTCACCGGCATCGAGGGAATGGTGGCTAAAGCTAGTTCGCCGGGCGATGTCTAGGTGGCGGGCGAGTCGGCTGATGCGAGAGAACACTTCTAGCGGGGACACATCCAAATCGGGCCTCTCCCGGCGCCACGCCGCAACGATGTGGTCCACATCATCATGGTCAATGTCGTCGCGATCAGGATAGGGATCCGAAAAGGGATCCGATTCGTTCACGCTAGTTCTTTTTCTTGCGCTCGGTCACCCGCAGCGGTTGGGGTGCTGGCTCTAGGTGGGAAAGACCGTTCCAGGCAAGATTGACGATGTGCGCAACGACCTCTTCCTTGCGAGGTTTGCGAACGTCAAGCCACCATTGGCCGGTCAAGGCGGTCATGCCGACGAGCATGCGCGAGTAGGCGGGAGCGAGGCCTTTGGGTAGGTCGTGGGCAGCAAACTGAGCGGCAAGTTCGTCTTCAACCTGCCCGGCGATGTCCACGATCAAACTGGCAAAGGATCCTGTCTGCTGGGACACCGGTGAGTCTCGAACCAGGATGGCAAAGCCCTCTGAGTTTTCGTCGATGTAGTCGAACAGGGCCAAACCGGCCTGCTCGAGAAGTTGTCGTGGATGGTCACCATGGAGTGAGTTGGTTATGCGCTCCATCAGCGTGTTCATTTCCCGGTCGACGACCACCGCGTAGAGACCCTCTTTGCCACCGAAGTGCTCGTAAACGATGGGCTTGGAGACGCCAGCCTTTGCGGCGATCTCTTCCACGCTAACCGCTTCGTAACCCTTCTCGGCGAAAAGCGTGCGACCCACGGCGAGTAATTGTTCACGCCGCTCACGGCCGGTCATGCGCATACGGCGACTGTAGTGCTACGGCCGTGTCGGTTCGACCCACCCGGGGATACGCCGGCGCATTTCGGGGTCTTTGAGTTTCGCGGCGAGTCGTTCCGGTTTGGGCCAGCGGACGTCATAGGCGAGGCGGGTTTTTTCCATGAACCGGATCATCTCTGCGCTGAGATCGAACTGGCCGCGCAGTACCCCGTGTCGGGCTGAGGTGGGTTCGGTATGGTGCAGGTTGTGCCACGATTCGCCCAGGGACGGCAGTGCCAGCCAGGCGAGGTTCGTTGCATTGTCACGGGTGGTGAAGGGTCGTTTACCGAAGACGTGACACAGGGAATTGATTGACCAGGTCACGTGATGAACCAGGGCCACCCGCACAAGTCCGGCCCAGAAGAACGCGGTGAGCGCACCCCACCACGACCACGTGATGAGACCTCCGAGCAATGCTGGGAGAAGAAGTGACGTAGCGACTAACCAACCAAAGTTGCGTGACATCCAGTCAAGATCACGGTCGGCACGAATATCAGGTGCATAGCGTTCGACCGAAGTGTTGTTGGAATCGAACAGCCAGCCAATGTGGGCATAAACGAGACCCTTAGCAACGGCGCGACGAGTGGTGCCAAAGCGCCAGGGACTGTGCGGGTCTCCGTCTTCGTCGCTGCGCGCGTGATGCAGACGATGGTCGGCCACCCACTGGTCAAGCGAACCCTGAATGGCCAGGCCACCGGCGATACCGAGCAGCACCCGAACCAGCCGGGGGGACTTATAGGAACCGTGCGTGAACAGGCGGTGGTAACCGATAGTGATGCCGCCGGCGGCAATCACATACAGCACCGCTGCAAGCGTGATGTCCACCCAGCTGAGCCAGCCACCCCAGGCCACCGGCACGGCGAGGGCGACCGCGAGCAGCGGAATGGCGACGAAGGCGCCGATGATGGTGCGCATGCCACGTTCGATGGGCACCGTGGTGGGGACCGGCGACGTGGTGGGGGCTGGGGTCGACATATGTACTCCTTGAGGTATGACTAAAAACTTACTACACCGTAACTTACGGATGCGTAGGTGGTCGATGCACCTGTCCTCTGCCCGCAGCGAGCGTCGGCGAGGGAGGATGGCACAATGCGGGATTGCTATCCCGGATCGTCTAATGGCAGGACAAGAGACTTTGAATCTCTGAATGGGGGTTCGACTCCCTCTCCGGGAGCACCATGGGCAGAGTAGGGTTCGTCCCGATGAACGCCGTCCCCGGCTCCGGTTCCCCGGTTGTGATCATTCTCGCCGCGGGCGAGGGCACCCGGATGAAGTCTTCGCGCCCCAAGGTGTTGCACAGCATCGCCGGGCGCTCCCTACTGCAGCATGTGGTGTCGGCGGCGGCTGAAATTGAACCCGCACACGTGATGGTCGTGGTGGGACACGGGCGCGACGAAGTCATTGCGCACCTTGATGAGGTAGCCCCGTGGGTAGACACCGTTGTTCAGCAGGTGCAGGCCGGGACCGGTCACGCGGTGCGTGTGGCGCTGGAAGCGTTGATTGATGGATCTCACCTAGACACTGAGGCTCCCGTGATCGTCCTGAGTGGGGACACCCCGCTGCTTACCGGTCGCACCGTTGCGCAGCTTCTTTCCACGCATCAGGCGGCGGCGGCCACGGCCACGCTGCTGAGCGCGCGCCTAGCCGATCCGAGCGGTTACGGGCGCGTGGTGCGCGATGCCAGCGGCGAGATCATCGCGATCACCGAACACAAGGACGCCAACCCCGCCACCTTGGCCATCGACGAAATTAACGCCGGGATGTACGTCTTTGCCGGCCGTCCGCTGATGCGTGCGCTGGCCAACATCACCACAGCCAATGCGCAGGGAGAGGAATACCTCACCGACGTGTTAGCTCTGTTGAGCGCAGAAGATGAGCGCTTGGTCGCCTGGCTCGTGCCGGATGCCAGTGAGATCCTGGGCGTTAACGATCGGGTGCAGTTGGCTGGCGCAGCCGGACTCATGCAGCAGCGCATCAACGATCAATGGATGCGCGCCGGGGTAGCGATTCTCGATCCGGGGAGCGTGTGGATCGACGTCGATGTCGATCTGGCCGCAGATGTGGTGCTGATGCCACAGACACATCTTGTGGGACCGACCACGATTGCTACCGGTGCCCGCATCGGACCGGGAACAACGCTGAAAAGCTGTGAGGTGGGCGTGGGGGCCAGTGTGGTGCACACGATGGGCGAGCTTGCGGTCATCGGCGACGAGGCAACGGTAGGCCCCTTCACGTATTTGCGTCCTGGTACGCGCCTCGGTATCGGGGCCAAGGCCGGTGCTTTTGTGGAAATGAAAAATGCTGAACTGGGCACCGGATCAAAGGTACCCCACCTTTCCTATGTGGGAGATGCAGTCATTGGTATCGGTACGAACATAGGTGCGGCAACAGTTTTTGTTAATTACGACGGCGCAAACAAGCACCACACGATTGTGGGAGACCAGGTGCGAATCGGAAGCGACACGATGCTCATCGCGCCCATTTCGGTCGGCGACGGTGCGTACACGGCGGCCGGATCGGTCATCACTGAAGACGTACCGGCTGGCGCCATGGCGGTCGGTAGGGCAAGGCAACGCAATATTTCCGGTTGGGTGCAACGACGAAGAGCCGGAACCGCATCTGCAGCGGCCGCACAGTTAGCAACACCGGCATCTGCGCCGGCGTCCAAGGAGGAATCTCAATGAGCACCCTGAGCGTCCCGCCCAATAAGCGCCTGGTCCTGCTTGCGGGTCGATCGCACCCTGAGCTTGGCAAAGAGGTCGCCAATCAACTCGGCGTTGATCTGTGTCCCATTTCGGCCTATGACTTTGCCAATGGCGAGATCTTCGTCCGGTTCGAAGAGTCCGTACGTGGCTGCGATGCTTTCGTGTTGCAAAGCCATACCGCTCCGATCAATACCTGGATCATGGAGCAACTCATCATGGTGGATGCGCTCAAGCGCGCCTCGGCCAAGCGCATCACCGTGATCGCGCCGTTTTACGGCTACGCCCGCCAAGACAAGAAGCATCGTGGCCGTGAGCCCGTATCAGCCCGGCTCATGGCTGATCTATTCAAGGCTGCAGGGGCAGACCGCCTGATCTGCGTGGACCTACACACCTCTCAAATCCAGGGCTTCTTCGACGGACCTGTGGATCACCTTTTTGCGTTGCCACTACTTGCCGACCATGTGGCGCGGGAGGTGGACAGGTCTCGCATCACCGTGGTGTCACCCGATGCTGGTCGGGTGCGGGTGGCCGAGAAGTGGACCGACATTCTCGGCGCGCCACTGGCCATCATTCATAAGCGTCGAGACCCGGATGTACCGAATCAGGTCAAGATGCTGGAGGTTGTCGGCGATGTTGAAGGGCGCGTCTGCGTTGTCGTTGACGACATGATCGACACCGGCGGCACCATCGTGCAGGCAGCCGAAACACTCTTTGATAGTGGCGCCGCTGATGTCATTGTGGCTGCCACACACGCAATTTTGAGTGACCCCGCACGTGAGCGGTTGATGGAATCACGAATCAGTGAGGTCGTAGTCACCAACACATTGCCCATTCCAGACAACCGCAGGTTTGAGAAATTGACCGTTTTGCCCATCGCACCGCTCCTCGCCCAGGCCATCTACGAAGTCTTCACCGATGGCTCGGTGACCCGAATGTTTGAGCCAGCCGAACCCACCCTGTTTGACCGCTAGTCGCAGAGGTAGTCTTAACCCGTTCTAGGCGAGGGTTGCGTGTATCGCACCGTTATCGACAGAGCCGAGGCCATTGGCCTGGTTTCTGTGGCGGTGAGTGCACCTCACCACCGCCCGTATCTGCCTTAATCAGCGTTATCCCTGGAGGAGTCTGTCGTGTCTGTGCCCTTGCAAGCGCAAGCCCGTAGTTCATTTGGCAAAGGTGCTGCCCGACAGTTGCGACGGGCCGGGCGCATCCCCGCCGTCATGTACTCCGGGGGTACCAGCGTGGTCCATGTCTCCCTGCCCGAGCACGAACTCACCCTCGCGCTGCGTCAGCCTTCGGTGACGCTGGAGATTCACGTTGATGGCGCCACGGTAATCACCAAACCCCGCGATGTGCAGCGTGATCCCGTCCGCCGCAATGTGGAGCACATTGACCTCATCGTCATTGATGCCGCTGAAGCCAAGGCCCGTGAGCTTCGTTCGTTGGCTCGGGTTGCCGAGGCAGAAGCGGCTGCTGCTGCTGCAGAAAGCGCGCCGGAATTCTCCGGCTCCTATGTTGAAGAGTCAGATGAGTCTGAGTCCACCAGCGGTGATGCCGGTGAGACGGCAGCAACCGAGGGCGAAAACTCCTAACCAAGACTGGTCCACTCGGTCTGCGCGGTAAGGCGGAGATGACTTTATGACGCAGCAGCCGACCACCTGGATTGTGGTGGGGTTGGGTAATCCTGGCGAACGCTATGCCGGTACCCGTCACAACATCGGTGCCATGGTGACCGATGTGTTGGTTGAGCAGGCACGGAGTCGGTGGAAGCAATCGAAGAAGACGCGCAGTGACATCTGCCAGACACACTGGGAAGGTGCGTCGGTGGTGCTGGCTCGACCGCACAGTTTCATGAATGAATCCGGCGGTCCCATTAGTTCACTGCTTAAGTTCTTTAGCGCCACTGAGCAGTCCTTGATCGTGATTCACGATGAACTAGATCTGCCGCTGGGTGCTCTGCGCATCAAACAGGGCGGTGGTGACAATGGGCACAATGGATTGCGCAGCACGCGATCCAGTCTTGGAACGGGGGAATTTATCCGGCTGCGTGTCGGCATCGGGCGCCCACCTGGACAGCAGGACACGGCCGACTTTGTGCTTCGTGCTTTTCCGGCCGCCCAACGCAATGATGTTAGCCAAATTATCGACCAGGCCGCGATCGCTGCTCACGAAATAGTGAGCCGCGGCGTAGCGGCGGCGCAAAATGAATTCAACCGGACCGTAGATGGAGTTTCCGATCGCGAAGGGTGAGGGCTGATGGATGAATTGACCGACGTGGCAGTGGCAAAGCTCATTGCTGAAGAAGCCGGACTGCTGCTGATGGATATGCGGAACACCTTCGGGGTGCCCAGTGACGCAGCGGCCGTTACCGAGTTGCGCGATCTTGGTGATCAACGATCGCATGAGCACATCGTGGCCCGGTTCAGCCAGTTGCGACCTAGCGATGACGTGCTGAGTGAAGAGGCAGTGGACGACCCCAAACGACTCGACGCAGAGCGGGTGTGGATTGTCGACCCGCTGGACGGCACGCGTGAGTTTGGTCAGGGTCGCGAAGACTTTGCCGTTCATATCGTGCTGTGGACTAAAGACAAATCCGCACCGACGGGTGGGCGGTTGACCGCCGGAGTTGTTGAGTTGCCCGCCCAGAAAATGACGCGAACGAGTGCAGACATTGCTCCGGTGTTTACCGAATTGCCCACCGATCGGCCATTACGCATTGTCGCTTCGCGCACTCGTCCACCGGCTGTACTTCATGCCGCGGTTGACATTCTTAGCGCCCGCCTCGCTGAGCAGGGATTTACCGCCGGGGTGGAGGTCATCGACGTGGGATCGGTGGGCGCCAAGGTCAACGTCATTCTCAGCGGTCGCGCCGAGGCCTATGTGCACGACACTGGTTTTTGGGAGTGGGACGTTGCGGCTCCACTTTCGGTGGCCCATGCCTATGGCCTAGCGGCACGTCATATTAATGGTGAGCCGATCGCATTCAACAAGGCACATCCCTATGTCACCGACCTTGTTGTGGGTCACCCCGGCATAGCGTCGGCGCTGCAATCAGCCATGGCTGAAGCCGGTCGGTAGTGACTCTTTCGGCACTTCGGGCTTCGGTAAACGCCGGTGCTGATTTCCACGATCTATCGGTCGATGGTGGGCTTATCGTTGCCCCAGCGGCCGCTCGACCCTTCTTGGTGGCCGAATGTTCATCAGCGATTGATGGTGTGGTTCTTGCCGTTACGTCCTCTGCGGCCGAAGCCGAGGACCTTGCCGCCGGTCTAACCGACCTGCTTGGTGCGGGGTCGGTTGAAGTATTTCCGGGTTGGGAAACGCTGCCGCATGAGCGGTTGAGTCCGGCGGCGGACACGGTGGGTCAGCGTCTACGCGTACTCGCCAGACTGAGTAGTAAAGATGCAAAACTCCGAGTCATTACTGCCCCCGTTCGCGCTGTGCTGCAACCGATGGTTGCTGAACTGGGTTCAATTGTCCCGGTTGTAGCTAAGCCAGGTACGGACATCAACCTGGCGCAGGTGGCGGAACGTTTGGTGGAGTTCGGTTACACGCGCACAGATCTGGTAGAACGTCGCGGGCAATTTGCTCTGCGCGGTGGCATTTTGGATGTCTTCGCACCCAATGATGAACATCCACTGCGCGTTGAACTATGGGGCGACACCGTGGAGGAGGTCCGTGCATTTTCCGTCACCGACCAACGGTCTCTGCATCTGGTTGAGCAGGGATTGACCGCCCTTCCCGTCCGAGAGATGCTGCTGACCCCGGCGGTGCGTGCCCGAGCCAAGACATTGATGCAGACGCACCCGGAGATGGCCAGCATTGCGGAGCAGTTGAGCGAGGGCATCAGCGTTGACGGCATGGAGGCGTTGGCGCCGGTGCTGGTGGATGACCTATCGCTGCTGGTCGAGTCGCTGCCTGCCCATTCGAGCATCGCGCTGTGTGACCCGCAGCGGGTGCGTGGCCGGGCGGAAGACCTGGTGCGCACATCGCTGGAATTTCTTGATGCTTCTTGGCACAACGCGGCGGCCGGGGCGCTCACCCCGCTAGATTTGGGCGCATCGGCCTATCGCGATCTCGCGGATGTGTGGTCCAGCGCCCGCGACAGGGGAGTGGGTTTTTGGTCGACGGCGCCCTTTGCTGAAACCGAGGATGACCAACGACTAGATGCCGAGGCGGTGCCGGACTATCGCGGCGATGTAGGGCAAGCGCTCAGTGATATTCGGGCTTGGTTGGCCCAGGGGCGCCGCGTAGTTTTCGTGGCCGAAGGTCATGGCACCGCGGAGCGTTGGGCGCACAGCATGCGCGATGAGGGTGTGCCTGTCATCTTCACCGAAGGGATCTCAAGCGCGCCTGCCGAAGACGTTGTTACGGTCACGACGGCTCGGTTGCGCGAAGGCGTGGCCTTTGCTGACCTGGTGTTGGTAACCGAGGCTGACGTGCTGGGGCAGGGTGAGGTGACTCGCGAGTCGGGTCGGATGCCATCGAAGCGGCGTCGCGCTGTTGACCCAATGCAGCTTGCCTCGGGTGACTTCATCGTGCATGAACAACACGGCGTGGGTCGATACATCGAGATGGTTCAGCGCGAAGTGGCCGGGGCTACCCGGGAGTATTTGGTGTTGGAGTATGCATCATCAAAACGCGGCCAGCCGGCCGATCGACTCTATGTGCCCACCGACCAACTCGACCAGGTCTCCCGCTACGTGGGTGGCGAGGCACCCAGCGTGCACCGCCTAGGTGGCAGCGACTGGCAAAAGTCCAAGGCGCGGGCGCGCCGTGCCGTTCGCGAGATAGCGGGTGAGTTGGTTCGCCTCTATGCCGCGCGCATGTCTACCCCGGGACGCGCATTTGGCCCCGATACCGAGTGGCAGCGCGAGTTAGAAGATGCCTTCCCCTACGTGGAAACCCCGGACCAGATGGCGAGCATCGACGAGGTCAAGGCGGACATGGAAAAGCCGGTGCCGATGGACCGGGTGATCTGCGGCGACGTCGGTTACGGCAAGACTGAGATTGCCGTGCGTGCTGCGTTCAAGGCGGTGCAGGACGGCACGCAGGTTGCCATTTTGGTGCCTACCACATTGCTAGTGCAGCAGCATTTGTCAACCTTCAGTAAGCGCTATGCACCATTTCCGATCAAGGTCGCATCCCTATCTCGATTCCAAACGGATGGGGAGGCGAAACAGGTGATAGATGGTCTGGCCGACGGAACCATTGACGTCGTTATCGGCACCCACCGTCTGCTCAGTGCGAACGTGCGATTCAAAGAACTAGGACTTGTTATTGTCGACGAAGAGCAGCGGTTTGGGGTGGAGCACAAGGAACACCTGAAGGCCCTGCGGGCCAGTGTTGATGTGCTCACGATGTCGGCCACCCCAATTCCACGCACCCTAGAAATGTCGCTCACCGGTATTCGCGAAATGTCAACCATCCAAACGCCCCCCGAGGAACGCCATCCGATCCTGACATTTGTGGGACCCTACGACGATAAACAGGTGGGGGCATCGATTCGACGCGAGTTGATCCGAGATGGTCAAGTTTTTTTCGTGCACAACCGGGTCGACTCCATCGACCGGGCTGCGGCGCGGATTAGTGAACTTGTGCCCGAGGCCCGGGTCGCGGTGGCGCACGGTCAAATGAACGAGCACCAACTTGAACGAATTGTGCTCGATTTTTGGCACGGAGACATCGATGTGCTGGTGTGTACCACCATCGTGGAAAACGGAATCGATATCGCCAACGCCAATACCTTGATCGTGGATCGAGCCGACACGATGGGGCTGTCTCAGTTACATCAACTGCGCGGCCGGGTGGGTCGAGGACGCGAACGCGGCTACGCCTATTTCCTCTATCCGGAGGAAAAACCGCTCAGCGAAACGGCCTATGAGCGACTGTCAACCATTGCCCAGAACACAGATCTTGGCTCCGGCATGCACATTGCGATGAAGGATCTTCAAATCCGCGGCGCTGGAAACCTGCTCGGCGGCGAACAGAGTGGACACATTGCCGAGGTGGGGTTCGACCTTTATGTGCGACTTGTGGGTGAGGCGCTGGCCAACTACCGCGGTGATGCGCAGGAGGAGAGCGTGCAGACCCGGATCGAATTGCCCATTGATGCCCATATTCCCCACGACTATGTCGATCAGGAACGATTGCGGCTAGAGGCCTATCGCCAACTTGCCGATGCCCACGATGACGCAGCGGTGGCTGCGGTGGCTGAGGAACTCCTCGATCGCTACGGCACGTTGCCAGAGCCGGTGGAGAAGTTGCTCCTCGTTGCACGCTTCCGGGTGCTGGCCCAGCAAGCCGGGCTAGCGGAGGTGGTGCTGCAGGGCGCTAAGGTGCGTTTTCACCCGGTGGAGTTGCCCGAGTCGGGGCAGATGCGACTCAATCGCCTGTACCCGGGCACCATCATTAAGCCCGCGCTCCGTACGATCCTTATACCCCGACCAATGACGGCAACGGTGGGCGGGCAACCGGTAATTGGTATCGATTTACTCGAATGGGCCATCTCGGTGGTCGATGTCGTGCAACCGCGTGAATCAGTCAGGAGCGCTTAGGTGAAATCCATGAAATCGCGAATTGGCACAGCGCTGGCAGCGCTGGCCCTCACCAGTCTGGCCCTCACCGCCTGCGGGGGAGGCCAAGCCGCCGGTGCCGCAGCCGTCATTGGCGATGATCGCGTGTCCACCAACCAGGTGAGCAGTGCGGTTTCTGAGATTAATGTGGGCCGCGGTCTCGCGGCGACAACGCAGGACGCTGCCCTGGTGCAACTGACCGTTCAGCGGCTGATCCGAGCCAGCCTTGTTGACCAGGCTGCCGATCGTCTCGATGTGACTGCCGATCAGGGTTCGATTGATCGCCAACTGCTCGATCTGGTTCGCAACGCAGGAAGCCAGGAGGCCCTGGATCAACTTGCCCTCGACAACGATATTCCACCCTCGCAGCTTGACGAAGAGATCGCCGTGTCGATTCTGCTCAGCCAAATCGGTCAGGTGTTGGCACCCGATGCGACACCGGAGGATCAAAACGCGCTGGTCTTGGCATACCTCACCGAGTTGTCCGGTGAACTCAACATCACCGTGAGTGCGCGCTTTGGTACGTGGGAACCCACCGTCTTGTCTGTCGGACCCGTCCCCACCGATCTGGCTACCCCGGCTGCTGATCCACTGCAAAGTTAACGCCTATGCCTACCGGTGATCCCCTGCGGGAACTCATTACCGTCATGGACCGTTTGCGCTCTCCGGGTGGGTGCCCGTGGGATGCACGCCAGACGCACCAAAGTCTGGTCGAGTACCTCATCGAAGAGACCTACGAGGTTGTTGAAGCGATTGAGACAAACAGCTCGGTTGACCTGTGCGAGGAACTTGGCGATTTACTGCTGCAGGTGGTTTTCCATGCCCGCATCGCTGCTGAAAACGACGGTTTCAATATTGACGATGTGGCGCAGGGCATTGTTGCCAAACTGATTCGTCGCCATCCACACGTCTTCGCTGATGCGAGAGCGGACACCGCTGAAGAAGTTGAAGCGGGTTGGCAGCAGCTGAAGCAGACAGAAAAGGGTCGGAAGTCTGCCCTCGACGGTATCCCTGCGGGGCTGCCGGCGCTGGCGCATGCGGGCAAGGTCCTAGCGCGCAGCGACCATATTTCGGTGTCGATGCCTATGGCTGAGGTGGCTGAACAGATCGTGGCATCGGTCGATGATGAGCAGGAGTTCGGCGACATGCTTTACGCACTCGTAGCAGCCGCACGAACGCGTAGCTGGGACGCTGAGGCAGCAGCCCGGGATGCGGTGCGCCGAAGGATCGCCACGGTGAGAGAGCAGGAATCTGGCGTTACGGGCGCAACGTGAACGACGCAAGCGTTGAATTTCGCCAGGCCGCCGCCGCGGCAGCAGCAGACCTCTCCTTGGCTGATGGTGTTCTGCCCGATCGTGACACGGAGAGGGTGGCAGACCTTGTGCAGTCTCTAGATGACCACCTCACCCGGCTTGATGCGGTAGATGATGTGGAGCTCCCCCTTGCTGAACAGGTGGATCTAGAAATCGTACGCGGGCGAGTTGCAGCGTTGCGGTTCGATCTGGTTGATGTGGCCCGCCATCGATGGGATCCGCTGCAGTGGAGTCCAATTCCGGCATTGACCATCCTCACCGAGGCAGAGTTTTCAACGGTGGATGCTCGTGTGGCTAGCGCGAAATCTCGGCTCGCCCAGGTACCGGAGTTCTTAACCCATGCCCGAGAAACCCTGGGGGAGATGTCGGGCATGCATGTGGCCGCCGCCATGGAACAGCTCCGAGGTTTTCCTGGCACCGCTGCCCAGATCGCGCAGCTGGCTGCCGAGGTGGGCTGCGATGTTGGGCAGGAGTTAGATGAAGCCGGTGCTGCGGTCGGTGATCATCTCGGTTGGCTGAACCAACGTCTAGCCGGTTCCCAGCGTGACCCGCGGCTTGGTGTTCGGCTCTATAGCGCGGCGATGTGGCACCACCTCGACGAGCAGCTCACCCCCGTCGATGTTTTGGCCGCCGCCGAGGATCACCTCGACGTAGTCACCACCCAATTGCGCGAGTGCGCTGCAGAGTATCGGGGAAGCGCGGTCACCGAGCGGGGCGTTGTGCGCGCGGCACTAGACGATATCGGGCGGCAAGCGCGCCCGAACCTTCACTTGCACAGCGCAACTGCGCAAACGGCCGGGTCGCTAGATGAACATCCGTTCCGGCGCAGCGAAGTGTTCATCGCAGGTTGGGCGGTCTATGACGAGCAATCAGGGCAACCCAGCCAAGCGATCCGAATGCAGCAGTTGCACCAGCAGGCGCGAGTAGCGCTGTGGGCGATTTTGGATGCTCGGGTACACGGTGGCGACATCGTCGAGCCCGAAGCCGTTGACCTGCTGATCCGTCGCGGATTTATTGATGCGAAAGCAGCCGAGGACGCGTGGCGAAGAGCCTTGCTCACCGCCACCGTGCTGCCCACCGCCTTCGTGGGGTATCGGGCCCTGGCGTCGATCGCTGCTGATCTCCACGTTCTCCATCCCGACTGGAGTGTTCAACAGGTCAGCGCCCTCATGGTGTCGCAGGGATCTCCTGGCCCGCGGCACCTTCGCGTGCTGCTTGGTCTCTAGCTGAGCGCGGGCAGTCTAGGGTTGGTTCCATGGCCACCATTGATGACGTCCTTGCGCGCGAAATTCTTGATTCACGGGGCAACCCCACCATCGAGGTCGAGGTATCACTCGACGATGGCAGTTCTGCTCGCGCAGCCGTCCCCTCTGGAGCATCAACAGGGGCATTTGAAGCTGCCGAGCGTCGCGATGAAGACGATGACCGATACGGCGGTAAAGGTGTACAACAAGCTGTGGTCGCGGTTGAGGATGAAATCGCCCCGGAGATTTTGGGTATCGATGCCAGCGAGCAACGCATCATTGATCAGTTGATGATTGACCTTGACGGCACCGCGAATAAGTCGCGGTTGGGTGCGAATGCAATCTTGGGTGTAAGTCTCGCCGTGGCGCGTGCCGCCGCAGATTCGGCCGAGCTTCCCGTTTTCCGCTACGTCGGTGGCCCCAATGCCCATGTTCTTCCGGTGCCCATGATGAACATTCTCAACGGTGGCGCACACGCGGACACCGGTGTCGATATACAAGAATTCATGATTGCCCCCGTTGGCGCTCCAACATTCGCCGAGGCCCTGCGTTGGGGAACTGAGGTTTACCATTCGTTGAAGTCGGTGCTGAAAAAAGCCGGCTATGCCACCGGGTTGGGTGACGAGGGTGGCTTTGCCCCGGACCTGCCCAATAGCCGTGCGGCCCTGGACCTCATCGCAACCGCAATTGCAGATACGGGCCTGGAACTGGGCGAAGATATCTCGCTCGCTCTTGACGTTGCCGCAACCGAGTTTTTCACCAATGGTTCCTACCAGTTTGAAGGCCACACTCGATCTTTCGAGTGGATGACCGGCTACTACGAAAGCTTGATCGCTGACTATCCCATGGTGTCGATCGAAGATCCGCTGGCTGAAGACGATTGGTCGGGCTGGATCCACCTGACAAATGCCGTAGGCGCCACCGTACAACTGGTGGGTGATGACCTGTTCGTCACCAATCCCGAGCGGTTGGCCCAGGGCATTGATCAGGGTGCGGCCAACGCGCTTCTGGTCAAGGTGAACCAGATCGGTACCCTCACCGAAACCCTCGACGCGGTGGCACTTGCCCAGGGCAACGGCTACCGCTGCATGATGAGTCATCGCAGTGGCGAAACCGAGGACACCACGATCGCCGATCTTGCGGTTGCGGTGAACGCCGGTCAGATCAAAACCGGCGCACCAGCCCGTTCAGAACGAGTGGCGAAGTACAACCAACTACTGCGTATCGAGGAACTGCTCGCCGACGGTGGCCGATATGCGGGCCGAAGCGCGTTTCGTCGATAGGGCGTAGCTGGCAGGTCGGCTCACCGGGCCAGGTTGCCGACTCCTTCGTCGGTGTCGTGAGAGACTCACCCCCATGTCTGCCCGTCGTGCACCGGTCACTGGGCGCGCGGTAATTCTGGTCTGTGTGTTGGCCCTCCTTGCCATCACCCTGGCCATACCCGTCCGCGGGTGGTTATCCCAACGCAGCCAGATTGATCGCCTCCAAGCGGAGGTGACCTCGACGGAGGAACGGGTAGCCGACCTCAGCGCTCGCGTCGCTGATTGGCAGGACCCCGCCTACGTCACCGCTCAGGCGCGCAGTCGACTGCATTTCGTTTTTCCCGGTGAGGTGGGCTACGTCGTTCTTGGGGCTGATGACCGGCCCGTTGACCCAGCCGAGGTGACGAGCAGCGCTGAGTCGGGCACCTGGTTTGACCGAGGCTGGTCACGGCTGCGGGCAATCGATGAGAGCGTGGCAGCGTCCACCATCGCACCCGCTGCTAGCGCGCTTCCCTGACTCCGGTGCCCCAGACACCACCGGAGCACAGCCGGGTTAGTGATGAGGATCGGACCATCATGAGACAGCAACTTGGCCGGTCGATTCGCGGCGCCGAAGTTGTCGCCTACCGTTGTCCGTGCGGGCGGCCCGCCGTGGTGACCACCCACCCTGAGCTAGACGATGGAACACCGTTTCCCACCATGTATTACCTCACCTGTCCACGCGCGTCTGCGATATGTAGTCGGCTGGAAAGTGAGGGCCTCATGCGCGAGATGGAATCACGTCTGGCTGAGGATGAAGATTTACGTGATCACTACCGCCGGGCCCATGACAGTTACCTCCTTGAACGCAGTCAACTTGGCGAGGTGTCCCAAATTGCTGGGATATCGGCCGGTGGTATGCCCAATAGAGTGAAGTGTCTCCATGTCCTTTGTGCCCATGCGTTGGCGGCTGGCCCGGGTGTCAATCCGCTCGGAGACGAAGTCGTCGCAGCCTTGGGTAAGTGGTGGAAACCCATTGATTGCAGCGTGATTAATCGTGCGGATGATCAACCATGACCGGTGTTAGCCGCCGCGTTGCGGCCATCGACTGCGGCACCAATTCGATTCGGCTGCTCATCGCTGACGTCCATCAGGACCCTCACGGTATGCCAGCGCACCTGACCGAAATTGATCGACGCATGACCATCGTTCGTCTCGGTGAAGGAGTGGATCGCACGGGGCAGTTCAGCGCTGCCGCGCTTGATCGGACTTTCGCTGCATGTGCGGACTATGCCGAACTCATTGCCGCAGCGCAGGTGGATCGGATTCGATTCGTTGCTACCAGCGCCAGCCGCGATGTAGCAAACCGCGTCGATTTCATCCACGGTGTGCAAGAGCGAATGGGAGTGACTCCAGAAGTAATCAGCGGCGCTGAGGAGGCGTCTTTATCCTTTCTCGGCGCGGTAGCTGGCCTGAAATCCGACCTCGTGCAGTCACCGGTACTCGTCGTCGATATCGGTGGTGGCTCCACCGAATGTGTGCTCGGCAACGTCGACATGGCCACCCCGCAGTCAGCCCACTCCGCCGATATCGGGTGCGTCCGGATGACCGAGCGCCACCTCCATGACGATCCACCAACTTCTGCCCAGGTAAGTGCGGCACGCCTCGATATTCACACCGCCCTAGATGAGGTGAGCGCCCATGTGGAGTTGTCTGCTGCGTGCAGCATGGCCGGGTTAGCCGGCACGGTCACCACCGTAAGCGCCATCGCGCACGATTTGGCTACCTATGACCCGCAGTTATTGCACGGCACCGTGATTAGCCGCGAGCAGATCAACTCGGTGACCGATGAGCTATTGCACATGACTCGCGCCCAGCGTGCAGCGCTCGCGGTGATGCATCCGGGCCGGGTGGATGTTATAGCCGGGGGAGCGCTGGTGTTACAGGCCGTTGTTGAGCGGACCAATCTTGACCGTGTGGTCGTGAGCGAGGCAGACATTCTTGACGGAATCGCACGCGCATTGGGTGCGCTCGCAGGCTAAGGTCTCCCCCGGCCACTATGCTGCGCAACTGTGGCGTACACGATCAGAGATGTAGCTGCCGCGGCAGGAGTGTCCACCGCAACGGTTTCCCGTGCCCTGCGCGGACTCCCTCATGTGAATCCGCAGACCCGGGAACTCGTCCGCAGGGTTGCTTCCGACATGGACTATGTCGTTTCCCCGAGTGCGTCTCGGCTGGCGAGTGGCCGTACGGGCACCATCGCAGTCATTGCGCCCTTCATCGCCCGCTGGTTTTTCTCCACGGTGTTGTCCGGGGTGGATAGCGTGTTACACACCCATGACATTGACCTACTCGTTTTCGAAGTGGGTGATCCAGCAATCGCCTATCGGATTCCGCCAGAGCGAAGACTTCGTGGGCGCGTTGACGGACTTCTTGTGGTGGCCCTGCCGTCGGAGGAATCTGCGGTTGCGAATCTATTGGACCTGGGGTTGCCGGTGAGTTTGATCGGTGCAACTGCAGCGGGTGTACCTTCGGTGTCCATTGACGACGTGGCGGCCGGTCAAACGGCCACCCAGCATCTGATCAACGTGGGCCATCAGCGCATCGCCATCATCACCGGTCAACCCAAGCCAACCGGATTTACTCCGGCCACTGACCGGGAACGTGGATATGCAACGGCCCTGCGTAAGGCAGGTCTCACTCAGGACCCGCAACTGCGCAGTTTTGGATATTTCACCGTTGCCGGTGGCGAACAGGCCATGACCGGGCTTCTTGCCCACGCCCAGCCGCCCACCGCGGTTTTCGCTGCTTCTGATGAGATGGCATTCGGAGCGATTCGCGCCCTGCGCCGTCATGGACTTCGCCCTGGCCAAGACGTTGCCGTCGTGGGCGTTGACGGCCACGATCTGTCCGATCTGCTCGACCTCACCACGGTGACACAACCGGTACGCGATCTTGGCCGCATGGCCGCTGAGGCGCTTCTGGCCCAGTTGCAATTGCCCATGGCGGAACGAAGCCGGGTTGCCCAGGCAACCGTCGTGCCCACCACCTTGGTGGTGCGGTCCTCAACGGTCCCGGTGCTACTCGCTGAGTCGTAGCCCCGCGTTATTTGCGTCAAAAATATAGTGACGCCGTGGCTTCACTCGCACCACGTCGCCGATGCGGGTTCCGATAGAGCCAGGTTCGCGTGCGATCACGCTGATGGC
>JABAYF010000016.1:0-65644 GCA_018609125.1 Candidatus Nanopelagicales bacterium
TTGCATGTGTTAAGCACGCCGCCAGCGTTCGTCCTGAGCCAGGATCAAACTCTCCGTTGATGTTTTTGTTGATGCCCGAAGGCATCTCACTCAACGAATATGAGTGATGCTGGCAGACACAAGCTGGTGCTTGTATCAACCAAAGGAACCGTTAGGGATGACTGCAGCCCGAAGGTGTCAGCCAATTCCATAACGGAGTTATTTTGGCATCGATATATGGCACGCTGTTGAGTTCTCAAGGATCGTGTGCTGCTGAGCGCGCCTCCGATGGAGACCGTTCTCAGGGCAACCCTTTAACGTTATTCGAAAGGTTTTCCTAAGTCAAGTTAGCTGTCTGTGACCTGCGCCACAACACTGCCGAATCTGATTTGGAGAACCTAGCTCGCTTTTGCTTCTCTACTGCAACTCGCGGATCCGGCCTACCCGTGGTGACCACGGTGTCCGGTGCTTCCTAGCGAGCGGACTGACTATACGCGCCCTGAGAATGCAGAGTCAAATCGCCTGACGGATTGACTCCTAAGCGGGCTGATCGGCTACGACTTCAACTCCGGCGATTGTGCGTTTTCCTCTGCGCAGCACCAGGAAACGACCACCAAGCAAATCGGCGACACGGGGCTGCCAGGTGTCGTCGGTGATGCGTTGATTGTTGACGTAGGCGCCACCTTCATTGATCGTACGCCGGGCTGCACCCCTCCCGGCAACGAGTTCGCTTCGAGAAAGCAGCTCAACAATGCTGGGGAGAAGGCCGTCAGTTATTTCAGCAGCGGACACCTGCGCGCCCGGAACTTCGCTGAGCGCTGCGGCCAGGGTGTCTAGGGGCACATCACCAATATCGGCGTGTCCAAATAGGGCCCTGGAGGCCGTTTGAACCGCCTCGGTTGCCTGCGCACCGTGCACGAGAGTGGTCATTTCCGTGGCCAGACCAAGTTGCGCGGCTCGTTGATGGGGCTGATCAGCGGTCGCCTCCTGCCATTGCGTCAGAAGATGGGCATCGCTGCTGCTGTAGAGGCGGGCATACGTCATGACATCACGATCATCGCTATTGAGCCAGAACTGGTAGAAGGCATAGGGGGTGGTCATGACCGGGTCAAGCCAGATCGTGCCCGATTCGGTCTTGCCAAATTTAGTGCCGTCAGATTTGGTAACCAATGGCGTAGTGAGGGCGTGCACACTTGCCCGCTCCACTCGGCGGATGAGGTCGGTTCCCGCGGTGATGTTGCCCCACTGGTCTGACCCTCCCGTTTGCAGTCGACAATTGTACTTTCGGTACAACTGTAGATAGTCATGAGCTTGGAGCACCTGATAACTGAATTCGGTGAACGAAATGCCAGCATCAGCGAGTCGAGCCGCCACGGCTTCACGATCAAGCATTCGGTTGACGCTGAAGTGTTTGCCGATATCCCGCAAGAACTCCAGGACCGAGACTTCATGCGTCCAGTCGTAGTTGTTCACCATTTGAGCGGCGTTAGGGCCGGTAAAGTCAAAGAACCGCTCCAACTGCGACTTCACCCGGGTACTCCACTGCTCCACAATCTCAGCACTATTTAACGCGCGTTCGCCACTGGATTTCGGGTCGCCAATCAAGCCGGTGGCGCCGCCCACCAACGCAAGAGGTACGTGCCCGGCCCGTTGAAAACGAGCGACGGTAAGTATTTGCAACAGGTTACCCAGATGCAGACTGGGCGCCGTGGGATCGAACCCGCAGTACAGCGTCATCGGACCCTGGTCCAAATCACGCGCCAAGGCTTCGATCTCGGTGCTTTGGGCGATAACTCCCCGCCGCTGCAGGTCATCGACTAACGCATTCACAAGCCACCATTGTTCCCTACCTCCACTGCCAACCATTCGACCGGTGGCCGTACGGCGACACGAGCTCGGTTGCGTTAGCGGACAGACCAGTTTCGAGCACCCTCAATGAGGCTGACGCAACCGGTGAGTTGTTCTCGCACCGACGCTCGTGCGGTGCCACCCGTGGTCGATCGCGAATCAACCGACCCGGTCACGGTGAGCACATCACGCACGTCGGAAGTGAGATGAGCGGAGATATCGAGTAGGTGGTCGTCGGTGAGGGCGTCTAGCTCTATGCCATGGTTTTCAGCGACGCGTACACACTCACCTGCGATTTCGTGAGCATCTCGAAAGGCGACTCCTTGCCGAACGAGCCACTCGGCAATGTCGGTCGCTAGCGAGAATCCCTCGGGCGCCGATGCTTCGATCCTAGATACGTCAAACCGCAGGGTTGCCACCATGCCGGTCATGGCCGGCAGTACCAAATGCAACTGATCGATCGAATCAAAGACCGGCTCCTTGTCCTCTTGAAGGTCTCGGTTGTAGGCAAACGGAAGTCCCTTCAACGTGGCAAGGAGGCCGGTCAGATTGCCGATGAGTCGACCACTCTTTCCTCGGGCGAGTTCTGCCACGTCGGGATTCTTTTTCTGGGGCATGATGGACGACCCCGTCGACCAGGCATCGTCAAGGGTGGCCCAGCCGAATTCGCGAGAGGTCCACAAGATCACCTCTTCGCCAAGTCTGGACAGGTGCACACCGATCATCGCGGTGATGAATAAGAACTCCGCGACCCAATCTCGATCACTGACCGCGTCGATGGAATTGGCCAACACCGCGTGGAATCCCAGGCTTGCCGCAACCGCATGCGGATCAAGACCGAGTGATGAGCCGGCAAGTGCCCCGGCTCCCATCGGTGACCGGCCCGCCCGATCGTCCCAATCCTGCATTCGTTCCACATCGCGCGCGAGGGCGTGAATGTGTTTGGCCAGTTCGTGACCGAAGGAGACTGGTTGCGCATGCTGCAGATGCGTGAAGCCGGGCGCCATTGTCTCTACGTGGGTCGACGCCTGAGTGAGCAGTGCCTCTTGCAAGTCAGCCACCTGCGCGATGACGTCGCGGGCGGCACTTCGTAGGTACATACGAAAGTCGGTTGCTACCTGGTCATTTCGACTACGACCAGCTCTCAACCGACCGCCGAGTGAGCCGAGCCTGCCGATCAGTTCTCGCTCAATGGCGGTGTGAACATCTTCGTCGTCGGCGGTGGGGGTGAATTCCCCGCTCACCACATCGACGGCCAGCGCAGCTAGTGCTGTCTCCACTCGACCAAGTTCGCCATCATCGAGGAGTCCGGCCTGATTGAGCACCTGCGCATGAGCTCGCGTCTGGGCAATGTCGAAGGGTGCAAGCCGGAAATCGAAGTGGACCGAGGCAGACAGTGCCGCCATAGCGTCAGACGTACCCCCGGCAAAGCGACCTCCCCATAAGCGGGTGGGAGCGCCTTCTGATGGATTGCTCATGACTGCTGTCCTTTCTCGGCTAGTTGCACGATGCTCCTGTTGAGTTGCGCTCCGCCTTCGGCATCGCGAGTGACCAAGAGCACTGTGTCATCGCCGGCCACCGTACCCAGAATCGTGGACCAACCCGCTCGGTCCAAGACGCTGGCCAAATATTGCGCAGCGCCAGGTGGTGTCCGCACGACGACAATATTGGCGGAGTGTTCCGCCTGTACAACAAGCTCTGCAAGAGTCCGGTTCAGCCGATCATCGGGTCCGGCGGATACGAGTGACTGTTCAAATTCAGCCAGGACATAACGTGTCGGACCAGCCGATGACGCGTTTCGCACCGCACCAATCTCAGTTAAGTCTCGAGACACGGTTGCCTGGGTGACGCAGAAACCCTCATCTTCCAGCAAGTCCTGTAACTGTGCCTGCGAGTGAATCGTCTGTGTCGCAATGAGATCACGCATCCGCATGCGCCGAGCCGCCGGAGTCCTAGGTGCACTCATGAAGCACCTGCGTAGGCGTCAGCTGCCTCGGCAAGAATGGTCGGCCACCGTTGCTCGAATAGGTCCACATCGGCCATACTTAAAACCAGGGGTGGCGTGAGTCGGAGCACATCGGGACGCACCGCATTGATGATAATCCCGTGATTGCGCGCAGCAGCCTCGACCTGCACTGCCATCGGTTCACGCAAGACAACACCGAGCATGAACCCTTCGCCTCGAACATGGTGCACTTGTACCGCCTGCGCCGCAACATCTTTGAGCCGTTTACCCAAACGTTGAACATTGGCTAACAGCAACTCTGCTTCAATCGTATTGAGCACCGCGAGTGCGGCGGCACACACCACTGGATTCCCACCGAATGTTGTACCGTGTGTGCCCGGACTTAACAGTGCCGCGGCATCGCCGAAGGCAACGCATGCTCCGATGGGGAGGCCGCCACCAAGACCCTTGGCCAAGGTGACCACATCGGGCATCACATTGTGTCGTTGATGCGCAAACCATGCGCCTGTTCGACCAATTCCGGATTGCACCTCATCAATCACGAGCAGCGCTGCGCACTTACTGGTGATCTCTCTCACTGCTGATAAGTAGCCGACCGGCGATGCGATGATCCCAGCCTCACCTTGAATTGGTTCGATGAATACTGCTGCTGTCTCGCTCGTCACTGCGCGGAGCAGCGCATCGACATCTCCGAATGGAACGGCAGTGACGTCGCCAGGAAGTGGCCGAAACGGATCCTGCTTGGCCGGTTGCGCAGTCAGCGCTAACGCGCCCATTGTCCGGCCGTGAAAAGAGTTCTCGGCAACCACAACGTGTTGGCGTCCGGTGAGACGACTGAGTTTGAACGCCGTTTCATTCGCTTCGGCGCCGGAATTACTAAACAGCACCCGTCCGTCGAGCATTCCGGTCGGATCAAGCAGTTCCAGCAATTTCTCGGCAAGTCGAATAGGGGGCGCGGTCATCGCAAGATTACTGGTGTGCCCCAACGTGGCGACCTGCTCGGTCACAGCTGTCACCAAAGCTGGATGAGCGTGACCAAGGGCGTTAACCGCGATGCCGGCTAACAGGTCGAGGTACTCACGGTCATCGTCGTCCCACACCCTGGTGCCTAACCCACGGGTCAGTGTCAACGGTGGTATGCCGTAGTTGTTCATCAACGCTGCCGACCAACGTCGACTCCACTCCCCCGGATGCTCGGTGCTGTTGAGGCTCACATTGGATGCCGAATCTTTTGTCATCACTGACCACGATCGTCGACGATCATCGTGCCAACGCCCTCGTCGGTGAATACCTCGACCAATAGCGCGTGAGGCACCCGGCCATCAATGATGTGCGCGCGAGGAACTCCTCCATTCACCGCGGTCAGACAGGCTTCCACCTTGGGCACCATTCCATCCGATAGACGCGGCAACATTTCGCTGAGTTCAGGGACCGTAATTGAAGTGATGACCTCGGAACTATCTGGCCAGTTCGCATAAAGTCCCGCCACGTCGGTCAACATGATGAGTTTTGACGCACCGAGAGCTCTGGCGAGGGCGGCAGCCGCAGTATCGGCATTAACGTTGTACACGGTGCCGCTGTGGTCACTAGCCACCGAGGAGACCACCGGAATTCTTCCGTCGTCAAGGAGTGCGCTAACGAAGGCAGGGTTCACGTCGACCACGTCACCGGCGTGGCCTAGATCCACCTCGATCCCGTCGAGTACAAGGTGCTTCTTCTGTGCTGTAAACAAATGCGCATCGTCACCGGAAAGACCCACAGCAAACGGGCCGTGCTGGTTGATCAGGCTCACGATCTCGCGCTGAACCTGGCCCGTAAGAACCATGTGCACAACTTCCATGGCCTCAGTTGTGGTCACCCGAAGACCTCCGCGGAATTCCGATGCGATGTCGAGTCGGTCTAACATCGTCGAGATTTGGGGCCCGCCACCGTGCACGACAACCGGGCGTAAACCTGCCAGGCGCATGAAGACAACATCTTCGGCGAAGGCACGCTGAAGGTCGGTGTCTACCATTGCGTTGCCGCCATACTTCACCACCACCGTGGCCCCACGGAACTTTTCCAGCCAGGGCAGCGCCTGAGCTAGTACGCCAGCCTTATGCTGCGCACTTAGTCCAGATGTCATGATCAGGTACCTTCCTTCTGTGTGATCCAATAACGCGGGCTGTCGGGGTCAACTCGAATAGGCCGAGTTCTCGTGTACGTACTCGGCTGTCAGGTCATTGGTCCAGATGTCAGCGCTGCTGTCACCGGCCCGAAGTTCAACGTCAATAACCACCTCGCGTGCGGCCATCGACACTAGATCCCTCGATTCGCCAACGCTGCCCCCTCGACACACCCATACGCCGTTGATCGCCACATCAACCTGATCGGGATGAAAGGCTGCAGATGTAGTGCCAATGGCGGACAGAACGCGACCCCAGTTGGGATCTTCACCATGAATGGCGCACTTGAGTAGATTGCTGCGAGCAATCGAGCGGGCCACATCGACCGCCTCGTTCTCGGTGTGCGCACCCCGGACGCTCACGCAGATTTCCTTGCTGGCGCCTTCGGCATCGGCAATAAGTTGGCGCGCCAAGTCGGCGCAGGCCTGGGTCAGATAGTTGGTGAACTCCTTCTCACTCACCTGTCGACCGCTTGCACCATTGGCCATCAAGACCACGGTGTCATTTGTCGACATGCATCCATCGGAGTCGATTCGGTCAAAAGTCATTCTGCTCGCCAGGGCCAACGATCGGGCTGCTACCTCAGAAGAAAGAGAAGCATCCGTGGTGAGGACAACGATCATCGTGGCCAGTCCAGGGGCCAACATGCCTGCACCCTTAGCCATGCCACCGATGGTGAATTCGTCCGCCTCGACACGCGTGACCTTTGGCACCGAGTCCGTGGTCATGATCGCTCGTGCTGCCGTTGAGCCCTCAGCCACTAGCACGGCCGCAGCAGCCTCGACGCCACCGAGCAATAGATCCATGGGTAGACGCTCGCCAATGAGACCAGTGGAGCACACGACGACGTCACCTGCCCCAATGTCAAACCCATTCCGCTGCAGTGACTCTGCCACAAACTCTGCCGTTTGATGTGTATCAGCAAAACCTTCAGGTCCGGTGCAAGCATTCGCGCCACCGGAATTGACCACGACCGCCCGCGCTGAACCATCTGCTACAACCTGCTGGCTCCACAACACCGGTGCTGCAGCGAACCGATTGGAGGTGAATACCCCGGCAACAACATCTTCTGGTCCCGAATTGACGACCAGGGCAACGTCTTGCGCCCCGGATGCTTTGATGCCGGCAGCCACGCCTGATGCAATGAATCCGTCGGGTGCGGTGACACTCATGGCGCTACACCCCACGCCGTCAACCCTGCTTGTTCGTTGATACCTAACATGAGATTGGCATTTTGAATCGACTGGCCGGCCGCGCCCTTGATTAGATTATCTATTGCGGCCACGACAACCACGCGATGCGCGTGCTCATCCACGGTTGCCTGCAGATGAACCGAATTGGACCCGAAGGTAGCCGCGGTATGCGGCCACTGCCCTGGGGCTAGCAGATGAACGAAGGATTCAGCGGCATAAGAAGAATGCATGATGTCGCGTACATCATCGGTACTGACTCCATGGTTTACCGGGGCGGACACAGTGGCCAGAATGCCGCGAGTCATGGGCGCAAGTAGCGGTGTGAAAGAAACCGTGACCGGTTCACCGGCCGCAGCCGCTAGCGACTGTTCCATTTCCGGGGTGTGCTGGTGATTCCCGCCCACCTTGTACGCAGACATTGAGTTGAGCACCGACGAGGCCGACAGCGATTCGGTGGCCTTGCGCCCGGCTCCGGAGGTTCCTGAAGCCGCAACAACCACGACTTCTGGACGAGCGATCACGTCGGCGGCGAGCAGCGGTGCCATAGCCAAGGTGACGGCGGTGGGATAGCACCCAGGGTTGGCCACCCGGGTTGCACCGGCCAGCAATTGCCTGGTGTGGCCAAACTCGGGCAGGCCGTACAACCATGTGCCCGCGTGCGAACCCCCGTAGTAGGCCTCCCAGGCTCCGGCATCGGTTAATCGATAATCCGCACCCAGATCCACCACCCTCACCTGTGCTGGAATGTGGGCCATTAAGGCGGCTGATTCCCCGTGTGGCAGGGCCAGAAAAACTACATCGGCGTTGCTCAGTTCCTGTGGATCGGTGGGCGCCATGAGGTGATCGGTGAGCGCAGTCAATTGTGGATGGACGACATCAACACGATCTCCCGCCCGACTTCCCGCCATCATCGCGCCGAGGTTCAACGATGGATGCCCGGCAATGAGCCGCAAGAGTTCGCCGCCGGCATAGCCAGAGGCGCCCAGGACCGCTGCTGTAAAAGACATAGGAGAATTATACGCATATGCGTATAATTGCCTAATCGGCGGCTAACTGCCTCTGAGAACGGCGCCGCATCGCTGTGCAGCGGCAGCCAGCATCAGCTCTCGGATTTGGGATATTTCTTCCCCGGTCAGGGTGTGGTCCTCAGCACGCAGCCGCACTGAGAATGCAAGGGAACGCTGCCCGGCGGGGACCTGGGGGCCCTGATAAACGTCGAAGAGCCGCACCGACTCCACCATGTCGCCGCCACCGTCCGTCAGCGCCGCAGCCACGTCGGAGGCCGCAATGCCAGCATCAAGCACTAGTGCGATGTCCTCTTTGGCCACCGGTGCTGTGGCAATGATGGGCGCCTGCGTTTGATGCGACACAGCCACCGAGGCATCAAGCAACACAGTCAGGTCTAGTTCAAATGCACAGGACCGCGGTGGCAGACCCCAGTGAAGGAGAACTGCAGGGTGTAGTTCGCCCGCGTATCCCAAGCAGATGTCATCGAGATACAGTCCGGCCACTCGACCGGGGTGGAAGGGGGCGTAATGGACCGCCCGTGGCTGCAGGTGCACGCCAATTTCTAGAGCACAGCCTCGAGCCAAGGCAGCCGCCTGTGCCCAGTCGACCGGGCTGCCCTCGCCCCACCATCCAGAACGAACCCGCTGACCGATGAGGAGCCCCGCGAGATGCTCAGGCTGGTGCGGTAGAAGTTCTTCCAACGCAGCAAGTTCGTCTTCACTCGGACGAGAGGTGGTGGCCGGACGGATAACAGTCGTGCCTAGGTCGTGGTATTTGGTGGTGAAGAAGACCCGACCCATTTCGCTGATGAGAACGTCATCTGCACCGCGTGACCTATTGCGTCGAGCAACCGCAGCGAGCCCAGGGAGCAACGTGGTGCGAAGTTGAGGTTGTTCGTCGCTCAGTGGATTGGCAAGGGTAACGCCACGCTGACGATCGTCTTCTTCGTCAATGCGCAGCGCCGCAATATCTGCCGGGCCCATGAAGGGATAGGTCAAAACCTCAGTCAGGCCAGCTCCGGCCAGCCAAAGTCCGAGTCGTCGACGTTTCCGCTGGCGCTCAGTGAGTCCGCGCCCGCCAGAAATTGCCGGCAGGTGAGAAGGCAACTCGTCATAGCCGCCAAGACGCAATACCTCTTCGACCAGATCGGCCGGGTCAATGAGGTCTGGCCGCCACGAAGGCACCAACACCGTGAAATGATCCGCTCCATCACCCTGCGAACCCGCCACCTCACACCCGACCGCGGTTAACCGCTCGGCAACCACACCCGCAGAAATCGCCATCCCGGCAGTGCGCTCGGGCAAAGAGCTAGCCATAACGATCCGGGTGGGTTCATAAGGCGATTCCCACGCGGTAAATCCCACATAACTGCCACCGCCGTAGTGCAACAGCAATTGCATCGCTTTGGCCGATGCATAGGGCGCAAGGACACGGTCGACACCACGTTCGAAGCGTCGCGAAGCTTCCGTTGCTAGTCGGTGACGACGCGCCGTTTGCGCGACGCGACGCGGAGTAAACCAGGCCGCCTCAAGGACAATATCCGTTGTTGTGGAGTCGATTTCACTGCTAAATCCACCCATCACGCCCGCCAAACCCAGCGGGCCCGAGTCGTCGCGAATAACGATGTCGTCAGGACTCAATACGCGTTCCACATGGTCTATGGTGGTGAGGCGAGTGTCCGAAGCGGCATATCCAGCTCGGACCGTTCCGCGCAGTTTCGAACCATCAAACGCATGCAGCGGCTGCCCGGTGTCCAGCATAACGAAGTTGGTGACGTCAACAGCAAGAGAAATTGATCGCATTCCGGCTGCGGTTAGACGACGACGCATCCATGCGGGCGTAGTAGCGGATGGATCGAAACCGGTGATTCGTCGGAGAGTGAACATCTCGCAGATGGCTGCATCATCAACATCGCAGGGCCAGGGCGCATCGGTAGCTTCGGGCGCAGGAAGATCAGCCAACGCCATAGCGTGATCGTTGAAGGGCAGATCGAAACTCGTCGCCACTTCACGGGCAATTCCGCGGACGCTCAGTGCGTACCCGCGGTCGGGCGTCACCGCAATGTCGAGGATTTCATCTCCGAGCCCCAACAACTCCACGGCATCGTCCCCCACCGTGCCATCGGGCAAGACGATAATTCCGGCATGGTCTTCACCGAGAGCAAGTTCGCGCTCAGAACAGATCATGCCATCGGAAACGTGGCCGTAGGTGGTGCGGGCGGCAATATGAAAATCACCGGGCAGAATCGTGCCTGGAGTCGCGATAACAACGAGGTCGTCCACGATGAAATTACTTGCCCCGCAGACAATGCCACGCGTTCCACCGTGCTCGGATCCCAGATCAACCTGGCACCATCGAATGGGCTTTTTGAACTCCGTAAGCTCTTCGATGCGCACAACCTTGCCCACCGTTAGGGGGCCCTGAAGCCCGGCTCCGAGGGTTTCCACCGACTCAACTTCAAGCCCGGCGGCTATCAGGCGTTCAGCGATCTCGCGACCACGCACTTCGGGGGGAAGGTCGACGTAGGAGGCCAACCACTGAACACTGACGCGCACTTAAACCTCAATCCCAAATGCCCGGGTAAACCGAACGTCTCCCTCAACCATGTCCCGCATGTCCGTTACACCATGCCGGAACATCAGTGTGCGCTCAACGCCCATGCCGAAAGCAAAACCTGAGTACACATCAGGGTCGATTCCCGCGGCTTCCAGGACACGTGGATTAACCATGCCGCAACCGCCCCATTCGATCCAACCTTCGCTGCCGCAGGTACGACATGGACTGCCCAGGTTGCCCACAGATTCGCCACGGCACAGAAAACACAAGACATCAATTTCCGCGCTAGGTTCGGTGAAGGGGAAGTATGACGGGCGTAGGCGCGTGGAAATTCCTTCACCGAACATCATCGTCGCCAAGTGATCCAAGGTGCCCTTCAAGTGCGCCATCGTGATGCCCTCATCAACGGCGAGGCCCTCTATCTGATGAAAAACCGGCGTGTGGGTGGCATCGAGTTCATCGGTGCGATAGACGCGCCCCGGTGCAACGACATAAACTGGAAGCGGCCGTTCTAGCAATGCCCGCATTTGAATCGGCGACGTTTGAGTGCGCAGGACAACACCGCTTTCGGCGGAATCGACGAAGAAAGTGTCCTGCATCGTTCTTGCGGGATGGTCGGGCCCGATGTTGAGGGCATCGAAGTTGAACCATTCGGCTTCAGCTTCCGGGCCTTCGGCAATCTCATAGCCCATGAGCAAGAACACCTCACTCATTCGCTCCATCATGGTGGTGAGTGGGTGCCTGCCCCCGGTGTGCCCGCGGTCAGTAGGCATCGAAACATCGATGGTCTCCTCGCGCAGCACCCGCAGATCTCGTTCAACTGCCAAGTCACCTTCACGTCGTTCCAGCGCCTCGTTGACCGACCGGCGCGCCTCGCCCATTCGCTTGCCCGCCTCAGCCTTCGCCGCCGGGGGTAGTGCGCCTATCTCGCGATTGGCTAGTGAAAGAGCCGACTTGTCACCGGTATGGTCCCGGCGCACGTCTTTCAGTTCAGTGAGGTCCCTCGCCGCCTCGATAGCCGCGAGCGCTTGCCCAACGGCTTCGCCCACCGCCTGCGGCTCTAGCGCCGCGACGCCAACGGGGTCATAGGAACGATTGGGCGCTGACATTGATTATTCACCCACGATCAGGGCAACAAGCCGATCAACGTTTTCGGCCAGATCGCCTCCGCCATCCAACACAATGTCTGGATGCTCTGGGCTTTCATATCCTTGACCCACTCCGGTCATATTAGGAAGGGTGCCCGATGCAGCCTTCGCGTAGAGACCCTTGGGGTCGCGTTCGACACACAACTCCACCGGTGTATCTACGAAGACCTCGATGAACTCCCCGTCGCGAAAAATTTCTCGAGCCGCCCGACGATCGGCCGTAAAAGGTGACACCAGCGCCACCAGCACAACGAGCCCGGCCTCCAGCATTAAGCGCGCAGCCTCGGCAACCCGGCGCACGTTTTCGGCACGATCCTCTGGCGTAAAACCTAGGTCCTTGTTCAAGCCGGTGCGCACATTGTCGCCATCCAAAACGAAGGTATGCAGACCCAGCGCATGAAGACGTCGCTCAGCCGCATCGGCGATCGTGGATTTTCCTGATCCCGGCAGCCCGGTGAGCCAAACCACCTGAGGCCGCTGGTTTTTCAGCAGCGCACGAGCATCACGGTTGACCTCATACGCGTGGGGCACCACATTGAGTGACCGTCGCAGCACGTGGGTGACCATGCCCGCCGCCACGGTGTCTGCCGTTACGCGGTCGACCAGCAAGAAGCCACCTGTGTCGCGGAAGTCGGCGTAGGGGTCCATCGCCATCGGAACGTCAGTGGCGATTTCGACGCGGCCAATGTCGTTCATTTCCAGCACTCGAGCTGCCAGTTCTTGACCACTGACCACATCGCGTCGGTGGCGAACAACGGTGACGGTGGCCGGCACTGTCCGAGGTCCGTTGACCAGCCAGTAAGACCTGCCATGCATGAGCGGTTCTTCACCTGTCCACACCACATCGGCGGAGAAACGATCAGCCGGTTGCGGCCACGCGGTGGCGCCTTGAGCGTTGACCCCGATTGCCGCCAGAAGATCGCCGCGGGTGACGTCTACTTCGTGATCCAACGTGATCGTGATCGCTTGGCCGGTGTACCCCACGCTGAGATCACCATGGAAATCGACGATCCGATCGACTTTGGCGCTCACGCCACTGCCCGCCACGATGATCTCGTCGCCAGGCCGAACGCTACCTGCCGTAACGGTACCCGCGTAGCCGCGAAAATTATCTTCGGCCCTAACGATGAACTGCACCGGAAGACGAAATGACGCCTCCACGCTCTGCACCGGCGCCCATTCCTGCAGCGCTTGCAGCAGAGAAGGACCACGATACCAAGGCATTTCAGCGGTGGATGTGGTGACATTATCGCCCACCACAGCGCTCACGGGAATGGCCAGCACCTCGTCAACACCAAGGCGTGCAGCTGCGGCGCGCACTTGACCGGCTAATTCTTCGAAGGTGGCGTGCTCATAACCGACGAGATCCATCTTGTTGATCGCCAGGATCATGCTCTTCACACCCATCAACGCACACACGGTGAGATGACGAAACGTTTGGGGTCGCACCCCACGCGCTGCATCAACAAGCAGCACGGCAACCTCAGCATTCGATGCCGCAACCGCCATGTTGCGGGTGTACTGCTCATGCCCCGGTGCGTCAGCGATGATCACGCGTCGGCCATTGGGCAAATACATATGGCGGTAGGCCACATCGATCGTGATGCCCTGTTCGCGTTCAGCCTCTAAACCATCGGTGAGCAACGAGAAATCGATCTCGCCAATTGGGATCGTGGATCCGCCCCTTCGGGTGCGGCGTGCGTAGTCGAGTTGGTCCTCGGGGATGGAACCTGTCTCGGTAAGTAGGCGCCCAATAAGAGTCGACTTACCGTCATCAACGGAACCACAGGTGACGAGTCGGAGAACAGGAACGAGCCCGAAACTGTCAGTGCGGTCATCACGGGGGTGTGCAACGGTGGTCATTAGAAGTAACCCTCTGCCTTCTTGGCTTCCATCGATCCGCTGCCTTCACCGTCAATCAAACGCCCTGCGCGCTCTGAGACATTGCTCTCCAGCATCTCGGCAATCAAGGTGTCCAGATCTGCCGCGATTGACTCAACCGCGCCGCTGAGTGGATAGCACCCGAGGGTGCGGAACCGAACGCTCTTCATCACCGGTTGCTCGCCGGGGAGCAGCGGAAGTCGGTCGTCATCAGCCATGATCAAGGTACCCTCACGCTCGACCACGGGTCGTGGTTTGGCGAAGTACAAATCGGGGATCTCGATGCCCTCGCGACGGATGTATCGCCAGATGTCAAACTCGGTCCAATTGCTGATGGGAAATGCCCGCATCGTTTGACCCTCGGCCAACAGAGTATTTGCCGTGCGCCAAAACTCTGGCCGCTGTTTACGAGGATCCCATCGGTGCCCAGGTTCGCGGAGGCTAAAGATGCGTTCCTTCGCCCGAGATTTTTCTTCATCACGGCGAGCACCGCCAATTGCGCAGTCGGCCTGCAGTTCGTCAAGGCCCTGCCGAAGAGCCACCGTTTTCATAATTCGGGTGTACTCGTGGGCACCGTGGGTAAACGGAGTGATTCCTTCGGCAACCGCCGCATGATTAGTGGCGATTTTTAAGTCCAGGTCGAGTTCTCGGGCCACGCGATCGCGAAAAGCGATCATTTCCTTAAACTTCCACGTGGTGTCAATGTGCATCACCTTGAAAGGAATAGCAGCCGGATAGAAAGCCTTACGCGCAAGATGGAGGAGCACGCTGGAATCTTTGCCGATGGAATAGAGCAGAACCGGTCGGCGAAAAGCCCCGGCCACCTCACGATAGACGTGCAAAGCCTCAGCCTCTAGCGCGTCGAGAACCTGATCCTCAGACACATCTGCAACAGATGGCACAGACAAACCCTTTCGACTAGGAGCAGCGAACGCTCAGCCTTCCTCAAGCGGTTCTCGTTTCGTGGCGCGCGAGAACCGCCTTATTAACGTACCGGTCAGGCATTCAACCGATGCGATCAGGCTTCACTCATGACGTCGGCAGTGATACCGCTGGCTGCCTCTTTGGCCGCCTTACGCTGCGCTACGTCTGCGGCAGCCTGTTCGGCCAGGCCCGCCGGCAAATCCGGGCTGGCCACACGCGACCTGGGCTGACGGGCATCGATGTAGCGGGAAAGTTCTGGGCCTGATTCCCACGAGGTGATCAGGCAGTAGCGCACATCGTCGCCGGGATGCCAAACGGCGTGCCATAGGCGTTGCGTGTCGATGATGACCTGCGCCCCCGCGGGCAGTGAGATGCGCGTCTCAGTTGAGGGATCGTCCTTGTCCTCACGAAGAATCATGACGCTGTCGGGATTGTCCGTAAGGTTGAAAAACCCGCGCACAATCCAGCCGGTCCCTTCAGGATTCAGCCGGTTGTTGTCATCAATATGGAGGTTGTACAAGGAGTCGGCATAGTCATTGGGCTTCAGTTCAATGACACGACACCGACCGATATTGGCGCCGGGCTCCTCCGCTCGTGCTTTCAACCGAGGGGCCAGGGCGGCGTTGGCTTCAACCCAGACTCCGTCCTTGTCTGTCTTGGCGGGGTCATGGTGCCAGAACCCGTTGCACTCCAGATCGCCATAGGCGCTGGCCAGTGGAGCGAAGCGAGTGTCGCCGGATGACTTCCAATCGACGTACTCGATGTCGAGCCACTCGGTGGGATCAGCAGCCTGGTCATGGGGCGCTAGGACGACATAACCGGTTTCGGCGAAAATTGGGAGGCTGATGTAGTCGGTTATGGACTGAGTCATGTCTAAAGAAACCCTTCTCACCTGACACGTAGACCCCCGGCACATCGGGGCTGCTCCCTATTGTGGCCCAACCCGACTCGGTGGACGTGGCACGCCCGCCGGTGTGTCGAAGTCCCAGGCCGCCTAGGCCTAGACCTGCCACACATCGGCGTAGATGCACAGGCCCGCGGCGACAGCAAGATTGAGGCTCTCGGTGTTGCCAGGCATAGGGATAGCGACGGTCGCTGCGGCCGATGCCACCGCCGATTGCTCAAGGCCGCGAGCCTCATTCCCCAGCAGCCAGGCGAATGGCGCAGAAAGTAGCTGTCGAACCTGCGCCGACCCCAGCAAAAGGTGAGAAAGCGGATCTGTGGCCAAGACAGATATCTCCGCCTGCGTTAATGCATCACTGATCTCGGTCAACTTTCCACCGACGCACACAGGCATGGTGAAAATGGAGCCAGCCGTAGCACGAACACATTTCTCGTTCATCGGATCCACCGACCCGGCCGTAAAGATTACGCCGTCATAGCCGGCTGCATCTGCTGTGCGCACGATCGTTCCAGCATTTCCAGGATCGTTGACCTCATGCAAGATCACTAGCCGCCTCGGTGCGCGCAGCAGCAATGCTTGCAGGCTAATGCCCACCTGATCGGCGACAGCAATGATTCCTGGCGGTGACTGGGTGCGTCCCACCGCAACGCTGACGGCTTCTGTCATCACAATGAGCAGTGATCGGTGTTTTTGGGCCAGTTCGACAAGATCTGCGTGGTCTGCGGTGGCTGCTTCAGTCAGCCACAATTCGCGGACATGTCCGTGTGCTAAGGCCGCTTCGACCGAGGCGTAGCCCTCAACGACGAAGACACCGCGATCATCGCGGTGTCTTCGCTGCTGGAGCTTGCGGATCGAGGAGACTCGAGGCGACGCGATCGATGTGATCTGCACCGAGCCCGAGGGCATGACGGTTACGCCGCAGAATGTGTCGCGACGGCTTCGCGAGCGATGTGCACGAGCTCGGTGAAGGTGGCTTCATCATGAACCGCCAATTCGGCGAGCATGCGGCGATCAACTTCGATGCCGGCAATCTTTAGCCCTTGAATGAAACGGTTGTACGTCATGTCGTGGGCCCGCACACCGGCATTGATGCGCGTAATCCACAGGCGACGAAAATCACCCTTGCGAGCCTTACGATCGTCGAAGGCATAGACAGCCGAGTGAGTGACCTGCTCTTTAGCCTTGCGGTACAGGCGCGAACGTTGGCCGCGGTAACCGCTGGCCTGTGCCAACACCTCGCGACGCTTTTTGTGGGCGTTCACCGCGCGCTTTACGCGTGCCATGGCGAGCTCCTAATGTGTGAGTTGGGAATATCGGACTAAATGTCAGTGGAAGGAAGGTTCAGCGACCGAGCATCTTCTTGACCTTGGGTGCGTCAGCGGCTGACACCCCAACATCGGCGGCGAGCCGACGGGTGCGCCTGCTGCTCTTGCTCTCCAGAAGGTGACGTCGGTTGGCTTGCTCCCGCATGATCTTGCCCGAACCGGTCACTTTGAATCGCTTCTTCGCCCCACTGTGGGTCTTCTGCTTCGGCATGGAACAACTTCCTTCTTTTACTCGGGGCGACGAATTACTTGGTCGCCCAATCTGGGGTGGAGCCTGTCGAGAGGGGTGGAGCCTAGTGAGGCTAAAAATCACTACCCGCTAAGCCTGGGTCGCAATCGGTTGAACCTGATCATCTGCGTCCACCGCTATACGAGCCGCTTTCGCCGCGCTGGCCTTTGCATCTGACTTACGCCGGTGGGGCGCAAGCACCATGATCATGTTTCGGCCATCCTGCTTCGGAGTAGCTTCGACGAAGCCCAAGTCATCCACGTCCTCGGCCAACTTACCGAGCAACCGAATTCCTAGCTCTGGCCGAGACTGCTCACGGCCACGGAACATGATGGTGATTTTGACCTTGTCCCCGGCCCGCAAGAAGCGCTCCACATGACCCTTTTTGGTCTCGTAGTCGTGCGGGTCGATCTTGGGACGAAGCTTCATCTCTTTGATCACGGTGTGTGACTGGTTCTTGCGCGCTTCCCGAGACTTCACGGCGGCTTCGTACTTGAACTTGCCGTAGTCCATGAGCTTGCATACCGGTGGCTTGGCCATGGGAGCAACCTCAACAAGATCAAGATCTGATTCCTGGGCCAGACGCAGTGCGTCATCGATTTTTACGATGCCAACCTGCTCGCCTTCGGGCCCGACAAGTCGAACCTCGGGAACGCGAATCCGGTCATTGATGCGGGGTTCGACGCTGATGGCGCCTCCTTTAACCACGTTGTCGATGTCGCCATCGACGCAAAACGGTGTGAAAGGGCTCGATATCAGCGCGCAGGGCGCGCCGAACACGCAACGAACGCGTGACCAACCTGAATGAACTTAAGGCGTTCATCAGGTGGGAATCGAGATTCCACTTGGGCGGTGGGAGCAAGAAGCAGCCTGCGCCGCACACTATGCTCCCTAGGTCTGCGAGGGTATCAGTATGGCTTCTCCCGCCGACCACGTCGGTCCCCTAGGCAACCAAGACCGAAACCAGGCATCCGCAGCAGATCCACTTCTCAGCGATGAAGATGTCGCCATTCGCGATATCACGGAGGTACCAGCCGCAGAGGTTGTGACCACTCTTGCCGTACACCTCATGACTGCCGCAGCGGTGCGCTGCGGGCTCGCTGAGGGCCCTGACGCCCCTGAGCAGGTTGACCTGGCCGAGGCACGCATTTTGATCAATGCACTTGCCGGCCTCGTCACGACAGCGGCTCCCGACATCGGCAGCCAACATGCAGCGCCGTTGCGGGACGGACTCACTTCCCTGCAGCGCGCCTTCCGAGAAGCATCTGCGCTACCCGACGCTCCCGGACAGGGTCCAGGCGAACAACTCACCGGACCCGTTGTCATGCGCTAGGGAGCCTCGGGATGCCCAGGAGGCGATGTCGGGCCCCGTGCCTCAGCCAGGGATTGAAGGGCCGGTCCATCAATAACAAATGGGGTGGGGCCGGCAACGTCGATCAGCACCCCATCGGCATGCTCAGCAATCGATGCTGCCGCAACCGAAATTGCCATCGCCGGTACCGGTCGAGCGGTGGGATCCCAACGGGCCAGCGACTCCTGACTGGTAAAAGCCAATAATCCGCGGCGACCGTCTGGTTGTACCAGCGTCACCGTCGCCATATGGGATGACTTATCGGCACCGCTGTCATCGGCTTCGTCGAGCACCGCTACGACGGGCACGAGTAGCCGAGATCGGGCCAACGCCGAAAGCAATTCCGCAAACGTCGTCGGGTCCGTCGCAAATTGATCGAGAGCTGCCAACAGTTGTTGGTCCCCGCTGCCATCGTCGTGTTGAAACTGTGTTGGCGTTTCAATGTGACGCCCGTTGCCTGGCACGGGTGTGGTCATAGTCGACAGGCATGAATCGCGGTAACAAGGATGCCGCGCGCTCCGTGATCGTATAACTCGTCCATAACGCGATGCACATCCTTGCGTGGGACCATGGCTCTCACCGCAACCCACTCGCGGTCATGCAAAGGTGAAACGGTGGGCGACTCGATACCGGGAGTGATCTGACACGCCCGATCCACCTGATCGGCACGAATGTCATAGTCGACCAGAACGTAACTGCGCGCCACCAGAACGCTATGTAGCCGGCGAATAAAGGTATCGACGAAGACATCCGGTGCCGCACCACGGCGCCGGACAAGCAATGCGTCGCTGACGAGGACTGGCTCTCCGATGACCTCGAGTCCGGCTTGACGCAGTGTTGTTCCCGTTGCCACCACATCGGCCACTGCATCGGCCACTCCAAGACGAACGGCGTTCTCTACTGCTCCATCAAGTCTTACGATCTCGGCGCTGATGTTGTGGGTGGACAGAAAGTGTGCCAGCAGGCCCGGATAGGACGTGGCAATACGGCGCCCCTGCAGTTCGCTAACTTCACCGACACTTCCGACCGGAACCGCCAGGCGAAACGTGGAACCGGCAAAGCCCAGACCCATGATTTCGTCAGCATCGGCTCCTGAGTCCAACAGCATGTCTCGGCCGGTGATCCCAACGTCTAAGGTTCCAGACCCAACGTAGGTGGCAATATCTTTGGGCCGCAGAAAGAAGAACTCTGCGTCGTTATCTGGGTCTTGCACCACGAGATCGCGCCCAGTTGCACCCTGCAGGTAACCCGCTTCGGCCAGCATGGCCCTCGCCGGTTCAGCTAGTTGACCCTTATTGGGTAGTGCTACACGAAGCAATGCGTCTTCCTTCGGGATGAATGTGGCAGGAATGGCCGTGGACAAAAATTATGGTCAGAGCCGATGGTAAACGTCGTCCAGGGACACATCGGAGGCGATCATGAGCACCTGAACGAAGTAGAGCAACTGAGCGATTTCTTCAGCCGTTCTTTCGCGACCTTCGAATTCTGCCGCCATCCAGGACTCAGCGGCTTCTTCTACGACCTTTTTGCCGATCGCGTGAACACCCTGCTGAAGGAGTCGCGTCGTTCCAGACTGAACGTCGGCGTAAGCCTTCTTACCTTGCAACTCAACGTAGAGTTCATCGAAGGTCTTCATGTTTTACAGCCTAAGGCGTCGGCAATGCAGCCAGGACAAGGGCCGTGGAGATCGCCGCCTCGGTAGCTTCGCGACCCTTGTCTTCATGAGAGTCAACAAGGCCAGCTCGATCAAGAGCTTGCTCTTCGGTGTCGCAGGTCAACAGGCCGAAACCAACTGGGACGCCATGGTCCAACGCCACGCGCGACAAGCCCGCTGTCGTGGCGCTACAGACATAGTCAAAGTGGGGGGTGCCGCCTCGGATTACGGTACCCAGGGCAACCACAGCATCGAAGCCGGACCGGGCACAGGCCGCCGCAGCCACGGGTAACTCAAATGCCCCCGGAACGCGGATGACGGTGCAGGTAACGCGTGCTTCTTGGCCGGCGGCTAATGCCCCAGCAAGCAGACCGTCCATGACCGTGTCGTGCCACAGGGAAGCGACGATCGCAACGCGCAGGCCTGGAGCCTCAACGCCACCGGTGTCAGGCGCGCCTGAGCCGCTCATGACGACACGTCATTGCCGGACAATTCATGGCCCATCCGCTCAGCCTTGGTCTTCAGATAGTGCACGTTGTGTTCATTCGGGGTGATCACCAGCGGAACCCGATCGCTGATGGATAGACCATAACCCTCAAGCCCCGCACGCTTCGCCGGGTTATTGGACAAAAGACGCATCGAGCGGATACCCAAATCAGCCAAAATCTGCGCGCCGATTCCGTAGTCGCGCGCATCCATCGGCAACCCGAGCTCAAGGTTGGCGTCAACGGTGTCACGGCCTGCGTCCTGAAGTTCATATGCCTGCAGTTTGTGTAGCAGCCCGATACCGCGGCCTTCATGTCCGCGCAGATAGAGCACCACGCCGCGACCCTCCCGTCCTACAGCCGCGAGCGCCGCATCAAGTTGAGGGCCGCAGTCGCACCGAAGTGAAGACATGACATCGCCGGTCAGGCACTCAGAATGAACTCGAGTCAAGACGTCTTTGCCATTACCGATCTCGCCGCACACCAAAGCAATGTGGTCTACCCCATCCAAAATATTGCGATACCCATAGGCGGTGAAATCCCCGAACTCCGTGGGCATCCGCGCCGCGGCCACCCTTTCAACAAGTCGTTCCCGACGTGCCCGGTGGGCAATGAGATCGCGAATGGAGATCATGACCAGCCCGTGCTCGTCGGCGAAGGACCGACATTCCGGGGCGCGCATCATGGATCCGTCATCGTTGACCAACTCACACAGGGCACCGGCGGCCATCAGCCCTGCCATGTGAGCAAGGTCAACGGAAGCTTCCGTGTGCCCGGCGCGGCGCAGCACGCCACCCTCGACCGCGCGCAACGGCATCACGTGGCCGGGTCGGGTGAGGTCATAGGGCTGGGTTTCGGGAGAGGCTAACCGGCGAATGGTGTGCGATCGATCCTTTGCGCTAATGCCGGTGGCTTCGACATCGCGCGCGTCCACCGACACGGCGTATGCGGTGCCCTTGGCATCTTCGTTGACGGCTGTCATCGGCGGCAGCCCGAGACGATCTAGGTGCCCACCCGTCATACCCACGCAGACATAGCCGGAGGTGTAGCGAATCATGAAACCGGTGAGTTCAGGTGTAGCGAGTTGGGCGGCGAAGATGAGGTCGCCCTCATTCTCGCGACCGGGGTCATCGACAACCACGACCGCTTTGCCCATGGAAATGGCAGCGACGGCGTCGTCGATGGAATCCATGCGGATGTCGCCGTATTCATTTCCGTGATGCTGCGAAGTTGCCGTCACGTGTTATCCGTTCTCCGAGGGGATCAGCAAGCGCTCAACGTACTTGGCGAGCACATCGACTTCGACATTGACCGGGTCACCAGGCTGACGAAACCCCAGGGTGGTGAGTTCTAACGTCGTGGGGATGAGCGACACACTCAGCCACGATTGCTCCTGCGTGTCTGGAAAAGCGTGACCAACTCCGACCACGGTCAGGGAAACCCCATCGAGGGTGACCGATCCCTTTTCCACGACATATCTGGCCAGGTCTTCGGGCACGTCAATGGTGACGACCTCCCAGTGCTCGCTCGCTTCACGCGAACGCACATGCCCAACACCGTCCACGTGGCCCTGCACGATATGGCCGCCAAGTCGCGTATTGAGTGTCACGGGTCGTTCGAGATTGACCCGGGTACCCACCTGCGCTCCACGCAGGGATGAACGATTCAACGTCTCGCGCATGACATCGGCGCAGAAACCATCGTCGTTGAGACTGCTGACAGTGAGGCAAACCCCATTGACCGCGATGGAATCCCCATGGTGGGCATCGCTGGTAACGAGGGGGCCGGCAATAGTGAAACGAGCTGAGTCGCCGGGTAGCTCTTCAACGCCCACGATGGTGCCTAGTTCTTCGACGATTCCGGTGAACAACAGCGATCTCCCTCGGTGTGGCAGTCGGACTAATCGGTGGCTTCTTTGGGAACTGCGGTGATTTTGACATCGGTATCCAGCTGAACGACCTCTCGGACCTCCCACGCCGAGGCGGCCGTGATCGTGCTCACGCCAAGGTCCCCAACGGCGCTTGGCCCCGCTCCCAGTGCGATAGGAGCGATAAAAGAGACCCACTGATCAACCATGCCGGCGCGGATGAACGCTGCTGCAAGCGTAGGCCCACCTTCGATGAGCGCATGTCGAACACCGAGGTTAAAAAGCTCAGCCAGCACCAGGGGCGCATCATGAGTGCGTAGGTGCACCACGCCACCCTCCCCTTCCGCGGGCGCGGCCAGCCGGCTACTGACCGGTAGGTCGCGGGAGCCGACCACGACACGCAAGGGCTGAACGCCGTGGCGGGCGCCCTGCGCATCACGAACCGTTAACGATGGGTTGTCCGCGATTGCTGTGCCAGTGCCCACGATGACCGCATCCACTTCGCCGCGCAGCCGGTGTACATCTGCCCGTGCGCTGGGGCCGGTGATCCAACGGCTGGTTCCATCGGCTGCGGCCACCCGACCATCTAACGTTGCGGCTGTCTTCAAGGTGACAAAGGGACGACCTCGCTTGGTCGCGATCAACCAGGGGCGCAAGAAACTCTCAATGTCAGCAACCGGCACCTGCGCCCCAGCTTCATCAGCGGCGTGGATGACCTCGATTCCGGCTGCCCGCAGTCGCTGGGCACCACCGCCGGAGTCACCGCCCGGATCAGCGACGGCGAACACCACCCGCGCGATCCCGGCATCGATGAGCGCCTGACTGCACGGGCCCGTTCGACCCGTGTGGTCACACGGCTCCAAGGTGACCACGGCCGTGGCCGCTCGAGCCTGTGCACCCGCCGCAGCGAGCGCTGCAACTTCTGCATGCGGTGTGCCAGCGCCTCGGTGAAATCCCGAGGCAATGGTGCGACCAGAGCTGGACAGGATGACGCACCCGACGCGTGGATTTGGCCCACGAGGTACCCCGGCTGCGCGGGCGATTTCATCGGCCGCCATCAACGCGGCAATCTCTGCCTCGGTCAACTCGGACATGGGCGCAGCATTCTTCAGGCGGAAGCGATGGGTTTGGGTGAAGCACTCTCCGCAAGTTGGCGAAGGTGGCTGACCATGGCATCGGGATTGTCCGCGCCGAATACAGCTGATCCCGCCACAAAAACATCAGCGCCAGCTTCGGCGCAGGCACCTATCGTTGACTCGCTCACTCCACCGTCGACCTGCAGCCAGATGTCCAAGCCTTGACTCTGTGCGATCTGGCGAGCTCGTGCCAACTTCGCAAGTACCTGCGGCAGGAAGGGTTGCCCGCCAAAACCGGGCTCGACCGTCATGATCAATAGCATGTCGAAACTACCTAGCAAATCGGCGTAGGGCTCAACGGAAGTGCCGGGGTTGAGCGCCAACCCAGCGCGGGCACCCATGGCCTGCAAGTTGCGAGCCGTGCGCAAGGGGGCCTGGGCTGCCTCAGCGTGAAATGTGACATTGGCGCCACCGGCCTCGGCGTAACTTGGCGCCCATCGGTCGGGATCGGTGATCATCAGGTGGAGGTCCAAGGGCTGGGCTGCCACCGCCCGAAGCGACTCAACGACGGGCAGTCCGAGGGTCAGATTGGGCACGAAATGGTTATCCATAACATCCACATGTAGCCAGTCGGCTGTGGGTACGCGCGCTACTTCGTCGGCTAGGTGGGCGAAATCAGCAGACAGGATGCTCGGCGAAATCTGAATACCCACACTCGGCAGCCTAGTCCCCCACGGCAGAGATCAACGGAGGAGCGGTACGGAGGCGGTAGCGGACCTTACGTTCGTCGTAGCAGGGCGAAATACATGCCATCGGTTCCGTGCACATGTGGCCACAGCCGAACCGCCGGGCCGTCGCCAAGGTCAGGTACCCCGGGAAACAGCGGCCGGGCATCAATGAGTTCCACGTCCGGGCGTGCCCGACACAGGTCGGCAATCACCTGGTCGGTCTCGACCAGGTGAGGCGAGCATGTGGAATAACCCACCACGCCACCGGGACGCACCATGTCCACCGCTGCTGCGAGGAGTTCACGCTGGAGAGGACCAAGGGTTGCTAGGTCTGCCGGCGTTCGTCGCCAGCGCGCCTCCGGTCGACGGCGCAGGGCACCCAAACCGGTACACGGAGAATCCAGCAGAACTCGATCAGCCGACATGAGCGCTATGGCATCGCGACCATCAGCCACCAAGACCCGATAAGACTGAGGTGAAAAACGAGCGAGGGTCTCACGCACCAATTGGGCGCGGTGCTCGCGTGGCTCCACCGCGGTGACCACAGCGCCTCGCTGCTGGGCCAACCCGACCAAAATTGCCGCCTTGCCGCCGGGGCCGGCCGCCAGATCGACCCAGGCCTCATCGGTTCCGCTGCCCGCCAGGGGGGCGTTGGCCAAGGCCAGCGCGATGAGTTGACTGCCCTCGTCCTGCACCCCCGCGCGCCCCTGTCGGATGGCGCTCACATCAGCGGGACGGCCCTGGGTCAGTACCCCCGCCAATGGCGACCACCGACCAGGTTCAACGTGGGCGAAATTCATCAGGTCGCGCTGCTCCAGCAAACCAGGTCGGGCAACAAGAACCGGGCGAGCGGGTTCATTGTCAGCCTGGAGAAGAGCCCTAATACCCGAGTCCGAAGCCGCATCGTCATTAGGAGGATGAGCCGCCAAAGCTTCCTTGAATGCGGTCACGATCCAGCGTGGATGCGAATAGGCGATAGACAAGTCAGCCGAAGTATCCCCAGGCGCCACAACGGATCTCCAGTATTCCAGATCGCCACCGGCAGACACTCGGCGCAATACTGCGTTCACGAGCCCGGCGGGTGGATCCCCGGCCACCTGCCGCGCAAGGGCCACGGTTTCGGCCACGGCTGCGTGTGGTGGAGTTTTCAAGGTGAGTAACTGATGAACGCCCAACCGCAACACGTCGCGAAGGCGGGGATCGATTCGATTCACTCCGCCATCGACGCATTGGTCGAGCACCGCGTCGTACAGTCCGCGCCAACGCAGGGTTCCATAGGCCAGTTCAGTGGCGAAGGCGGCATCGCGATCGGTGAGTTTTGCTTCGGTGAGCATGTGTGGCCACACCAGGTTGGCATAGACATCTTCGGCAGCTACTTTGTGCAGTAGGTCATAGGCCGCTCCTCGCGCTCCACGATGTCCACGCTGGGGACTGTTCGGCCTTGACTTGGAACTACCGTTGTCACGGCGTGGTTTTTGGCCACCGGAGGGTGTCACTGCAGAGCCTCTCCGGCCACGAGCCGAGAGCCCCGGGCCCAGTCCGGTGCGGACATCATTTTTTTTCCGGCCGGTTGCACCATCGACAACTGCACCGGCTGCGTGGCCGTGCCCACCCACACTGCACGCCGCGTAGAAAGAAGCTCGCCCGGGCCCAACGCCACCGCCTCGGGTGGAGCATCATGCTGATGAAGGATCGGGGCTAAGCCCAAACGATGTGAGCGAAACTGTGTCCATGCTCCTGGTGCGGGCGTACACGCCCGGATGTGTCGATCGACTCCGATTGCTGGTTGACCAAAATTGATGCGCGCATCTTCCGGATCAAGCTTAGGCGCCGTAGAAACGCCATCAAGTGGCTGTGCCACGGCCGCGAGCTGCCCGGTCGCTAAGCCATTGAGCGTTTGCAGCAGCAGTTCAGCGCCGGATTCAGCAAGGCGCGCCAGCAGGGTTCCGGTTGTGTCGTCGCGATCAATAGTTTCGGTGACGGTTCCCAGCACGGGGCCAGTATCCATACCCTCGTCAAGGACGAACGTTGTGGCACCGGTGACGTCGTCGCCATGCCAAATCGCATGTTGAACCGGGGCCGCCCCACGCCAGGCTGGCAGTAGCGAAAAGTGAAGATTTACCCAGCCAAGACGAGGAACCGCTAGTACGGGAGAAGGAATCAGCGCGCCGTATGCCACAACCGGACAGCAGTCTGGACCCAGTGCGCTCAGTTCGGTAATGAAACTCTCATCGCGTGGGTGTATGGGAGTGAGCACCGGAATGCCAACCTCGTCAGCAACCTCACCCACCGGACTGCGCTGCAATTGGCGGCCGCGCCCCACCCGAGCGTCAGGTCGTGTCACAACTGCGATCACATCGTGTGCTGAATGCAGCAGCGCCTGCAATGCCGGGACAGCTGTGGCCGGGGTACCAGCAAACACAACTCTCATGATTGGTGTCTCAGCATTGGTGTCTCACTACAGACAGCTCATCCGTCACGCACATTTCTACAACCATTTCGCTGACAAAGTATGTGGACTGACCTTCACCGTTGGCGCATGTTCGCCGAACCACTCAGCTGCGCGGATCGCTTTCATCGCCTCTTTACGGGTCTGCGGGTCTAGGCGATCAATAAATAGCACGCCGTCGAGGTGGTCTGTCTCATGTTGGACTGCCCGTGCGAGGAGATCGCTGCCCTCCACCGTGACCGGTTCGCCGTGCATATTGAATCCCTTGGCCACCACGCGCAGTGCGCGCACCGTGTCGAAACTGAGGTCGGGAATACTCAAGCACCCTTCTTCACCAACTTGTTCCTCGTCTGACAGATCCAGCGTCGGGTTGCATAGATGACCGAGTTCGTCATCAACCCACCACGTGAACACGCGCAAAGACACGCCAATCTGAGGAGCCGCGAGCCCACTGCCGGGCGCATCCTGCATGGTGTCGGTGAGATCCTTGACCAGCTTTCGCAACTCCTTATCGAAGTCCACGACAGGCGAGGCCGGCGAGCGCAGCACCGGATCGCCAAAGAGTCGGATGTCTTGAACACTCACTCAGACTCATCCTCACCGTAGTCAGACACCAGTGGACTCGACCAGTCTATGCCTGCCGCGTTCACGACCATGTCGGCCCAACATGACAGCATCCAGGGGTGCCCGTGCAGTCAGCTCTTTCTCACCCGGTGGCACGGGTCTGCGTTGACGTGCATCTCCCCCACCTTGATCGTCCCTTTGATTACCTCGTGCCGCCAGAACTATCTAGCCAGGCTCAACCCGGGGTGCGAGTACGCGTGCGCTTCGCTGGACGGCTCGTTCAGGGGTTCGTGCTGAGCCGCAACCAAGCGTCAACCCATCGACTCCAGCCCATCGAGCGGGTATTTTCTGACCTACCGGTCTTGACGCCACAGATCGCACGACTGTGTCGCGAGGTTGCTGATCGGTACGCCGGCACGATGGCCGAGGTGGTGAAGGCAGCGGTTCCGCCACGACATGCGCGAGCCGAAAATGCTGCTCGCGCGCGAGACGATCACCCAGCCAGCGCAGCTTCACCAGTGTGGAGCGCCACCGATGATCCATGGGCGGCCTACACCGGCGGCGATGGGCTGCTCAAACGATTGGCGGCCCCAACCAACACTCGCGTCGTCTGGTCACCACGGCCTGACGAAGACCCGGCTGAGCGCATCACTGACATGGTCACCGCAGCGCTCCCCCGAGGCCCCGTGGTCATCGTCGCGCCCAATGCGCGCGAGGTCAATCGGATCCACTGTGCGCTGAAATCTCGATTCGATGCCCGACGCATCTGTTTACTCACCGCCGATCAAGGCCCGCAGGCCCGATACTCCGCTTTCGTTCATGCACTGACCGGCCGATGCGACATTGTCGTGGGCACTCGGGCCGCAGCCTTCGCCCCGGTTGATTCACCCGCTGCACTGCTGTGTTGGGAAGACGTCGACGAATCACTCGTCGATCCGCAACGCCCAGGTTGGCATGCTCGTGAAGTCATGGCTTTGCGGGCAGGAATGAACGATGCAACCTCGCTCGTCGTTGGCGGTTTCGCCAGATCTGTGGAGACCCAAGGATGGGTGGAAGCTGGCTGGGCGGTGTCATTGACTCCGACGCGACCTGTCATCCGCACCTGGGCGCCCCGAGTGAAGGCAGACCCGACCGAGAGCACCGCCGCTGCGTCCCACGCGCGCATTCGAGATCGAGTTTTTCCCGTGGTTCGCGCTGCCATCGCGGCGGGACCGGTACTGGTTCAGGTGCCTCGCCGCGGATACGTACCGAATCTGGTGTGCCAGAACTGCCGTGAACCCGCACGTTGCCCCACCTGTGCCGGCCCGCTCACGCTAGCCAGCGCACAAGCCCAGCCCCATTGCTCGTGGTGCCGATCCGATCCGGTCACTGTTGCAGCAGGTACGGCAGTTGCAGCAGGTACGGCCTATTCCTGTCGCAATTGTGGGTCCCAGCAGTTACGGGCTGCTGCGGTCGGAGTCGACCGTACCGCTGAAGAACTGACCCGGTCATTTCCTGGCGTCCCCATCGTCAGTAGCAGTGGCGACCACATGGTGCACCAGGTCGACGACACACCAGCAGTGGTTATTGCGACTCCAGGTTCGGAGCCGGATGCTCCGGGCGGATACACCGCGGTGGTTCTGCTCGATGCAGCTTCCATGGCGAGCCGGCCCGGTCTCCGCAGCAGTGAAGGAACACTGCGCCGCTGGATGTATGCGGCTAACAAGGCAAGACCGGGATCCAGCGTCATTATCGCGGCGTCACCGACCCTGGGTCTTGTTCAGGCTTTCCTGCGCTGGGATTCCGCCTGGTGGGCAGCCCGTGATCTAGCCGAACGTAGCGAGCTGCATCTGCCACCGACCGTTCGGTCAGCCACGATCGAGGCGGGCACTGAAACATTGCTGGGCGTTGTCGAGCAACTGCAGCCAATCGATCACCCGAGTTGGCGGTTCATCGGTCCCATACCGCTGGAGGACCAACGCAGTCGGCTCTTGCTCAGTGCACCCCGAGCGCAAGGACACGCATTCGTTTCAGCAATCAAAGAAGTCGCAGCCGAGCACTCAAAGTCGACCAAATTGCAGTCACTCCAGGTACGCGTAGATCCCTATCACTGGGGTGTGGACACCTAGCTATAGACGCTCGCTAACAACTAGATGCCAGCTAACTCTCGCAAGACGTCTGCGCGATCGGTTCTTTCCCAGGAAAAATCAGGTAATTCGCGACCGAAGTGCCCGTATGCGGCTGTCTGTTGATAGATAGGCCGCAACAGATCAAGGTCGTTGATGATGGCGCCGGGACGCAAATCGAAAACCTCACGCACGTAGGCCTGAATGGCCTCATCGGCGATGACGCCGGTACCGAAGGTGTGCACGAATAGGCCGACCGGATGTGCCTTACCGATGGCGTAGGCAACTTGAACCTCACATCGATCGGCGAGACCGGCAGCAACTACGTTCTTAGCGACCCAGCGCATCGCGTAAGCAGCCGAGCGGTCAACCTTGGATGGGTCCTTGCCAGAAAACGCGCCACCGCCGTGTCGAGCCATGCCACCGTAAGTGTCGACGATGATTTTGCGACCGGTGAGCCCTGCATCGCCCATCGGTCCGCCCACCTCAAACCGTCCGGTGGGGTTGACCAATAGCCGATAGTCGGTGCTGGGTAGATCAAGACTTGCCAGTACCGGGTCGACCACGTGCTTGCGAATATCGGGCGCCAACATGGTATCCAGGTTGATGTCCTTAGCGTGCTGGCTGGACACCACGATCGTGTCGATGCGAACCGGGCGGTCTTCGGCGTCGTATTCGATCGTGACCTGGGTCTTCCCATCCGGTCGCAGGTAGGGCAGATCCCCAGATTTGCGCACGCGCGTGAGCTGTTCGGCCAGTTGGTGAGCCAGGGAGATCGGCAGGGGCATCAACGTATCGGTGTCATTGCTGGCATAACCAAACATCAAGCCCTGATCACCGGCACCCTGTCGGTCAAGGGGATCAATACTGTGTCCGACGCGCTCCTCCATGGCGTCGTCAACTCCCTGGGCAATGTCGGCAGACTGCTTACCGATCGACACACTGACACCGCAGGAATTTCCGTCGAAGCCCTTATTTGATGAGTCGTAACCGATCCCGAGGACAACATCACGAACCAACTGCATCACGTCGGCATAACCCTCGGTTGCCACTTCACCCGCCACATGCACCTGACCGGTGGTGAGGAGGGTCTCTACGGCGACGCGGCTCTGGGGATCTTGGCGCAGCAAATCATCAAGAATCGCATCAGAAATCTGGTCGGCCATCTTGTCTGGATGACCCTCGGTCACCGACTCGGATGTGAATAAACGTCCAGGCACAGTAACTCTCACCTTCTGTCTCGCGGGGCATCACGCACGCAGCGCGCTTGCCCGTTAGGGCCGCGTCGTCACCCGGGGCACCCCATCGCGGCGGAGGGTTGCCGGCCAGCAAGCCGGGGCTTAGCACTGACACTCTTGACGGGCAAAGCCTATCCTGCTTCGGATTCCCATGTGGCAACGACATCTAGGAGTTGATCGGCGAGGTCAATTTTTGTCGTTGACGGGACTGCCAACAAGCCACCGCGCGAGTCCACGATGATCGCTGCGGTCGTCGACTGACCAAAAACCTGGCCGCCGCTAACATCGTTTGCCACTAAGAGGTCACAACCCTTGCGCTGCAATTTGTCGCGACCAGCCAGCATGAGTTCATCCCCACCGATGGTTTCAGCAGCGAAACCAATGAAGATTTGACCGGGCGTGCGTGCAGCGGTGAGCGTGGTCAGCACATCAGGATTCGTCCGCAACTCGATGGCGGTCGGTGCCGACGACGTTTTCTTGATCTTGTGATCAGACACATCTGAGGGGCGAAAGTCAGCGACAGCGGCGGCCATGATGATCACGTCAGCGGTGGGTAGGAGGCCCAGCATGGCCACACCCATCTGCTCGGCGGATTCAACGGCCACCACATCAATGCCGGCGGGCACGACGACGTCGAGGTTGGCACCCACGAGCGTGACCCGGGCACCACGCTCGGCAGCACGCTGGGCAATCGCGACTCCCTGGCGTCCGCTACTGCGATTACCTAGATAACGCACGGGGTCCACAGCCTCACGAGTACCACCTGCTGAAACCAACACATGGCGCCCGATGAAGTCTTGTGGTGCCAACAGAGCCAGACCCGCAGCGACGATGTCGGTGGGGTCAGGCAATCGCCCCGAACCAGAATCAGCGCCGGTCAGCCGGCCTACGGCCGGGTCAAGTACGTGAAAACCACGGGAACGCAAAAGTGCGACGTTGGCTTGAGTGGCGGGGTTTTGCCACATCTCGGTATGCATCGCCGGACTCAGCAGGATCGGGCAGGTGGCGGTCAACAACGATGTGGTGAGCAGATCATCAGCTAGACCGACAGCAGCTCGGGCCAGCAGGTCGGCGGTGGCGGGGGCCACAATGACCAACTCGGCCCAACGCCCCAACTCCACGTGCGCCACCCGATGAACATTGGTCCACACCGAGGTGGTGACCGGATGTCCAGACAGCGCCTCCCAGGTGGGCGCCCCAACGAATCGCAGTGCGGCCTCGGTGGGAGCCACGCGGACTTCGTGGCCAGATTCGCGCAGGAGCCGCAGCACCGTGCAGGCTTTATACGCCGCGATGCCGCCAGACACTCCCAGCAGAATCGAAGAGCTCAGGAGGCATCCTCGGGGTTGCTATGGGCGGGTGCATCAAAACTCATGTCCGCCAGCGTGGGTTCGGTATCGACCGGGACAGGTGCGGTGGGATCAAAAGGTTCGGCGACGAGCAAGCCAGAATCAATTTCACGCATGGCGATGGAGAGGGCTTTTTCCTGCACGTGGGTTTCCACCAGGGGGCCGACGTTTTCGAGCAAGCCTTCACCCAGTTGGGAGAAGTAGGCATTGATCTGTCGTGCGCGCTTGGCCGAATAGATGACCAGGGAGTACTTCGATTCTGTCTTTTCCAACAGATCGTCAATGGCCGGGTAGGTGATTCCCTCGGAACGTTGCGATGCACTCACGCGCTGTGACCTTTCGTTGTGGAGCTCTTACCGGATTTACCGATAGAGCCTGCGATCAGATTCTAGCCCGTGAGTTGCGCCATAACCGCACCGGCCGCATGTGACACCCGTTCGTTAATGATGACCACGTCAAACTCATCCTGGGCACTGAGCTCTCGACGCGCTGTATCCAACCGCTGGCTGACAACCTCTGCTGACTCAGTCCCACGCCCGGTGAGACGAGCCACCAGGACTTCCCACGACGGAGGGGCCAAGAAAACCAGGAGCGCTTCTGGGTCCACGGCCCTGATTTGCCGGGCCCCCTGCAGTTCGATCTCACACATCACATGGACACCCTGCTGAAGTTGGGCACGGACCGGCTGAACGGGTGTGCCGTAAAAGTGTCCGGAAAACTGAGCCCATTCCAGCAGTTCTCCGGCTACGCGCATGCGATGGAACTCTTCGGTGTCGATGAAGTGGTAGTCGACGCCATCACGTTCACCGGCTCGTGGTGCCCGCGTTGTGACCGAGATGGAAAACCAGACGTGCGGGTAGTTCTCGCGGATGTGCGCAACCACGCTGGATTTACCAACCCCGGATGGTCCCGAGAGCACCACGAGCTGAGGGTCTGCGACGACGCGAGGCGAACGTGCCGCACGTCTCGTAGCGAGCGCAGCGGTGATGGCTTGCACCTGCTGGCTGCCCAACTGACCTAGTCGACGTTCGCCGGGCACCGAGGCCGCATCTTCCAACGCCGCTGCTTTCGCCGGGCCGATTCCGGGCAGGCTGGTGAGAACCTCGTGTACCCGAAGGCGGCTCACGGCGAGATCGCGACGCTCCTGCAGCAACTGCGCGACGTCTAATTCACCCGCGCGCAGTTCCGCCTTGATCTGCGCTCGCCGTCGGCGTGCCGTGAGGGCGTTTTCGCGCCCCCGATTGCGCGCCTCGTCGTTGAGTTGTGGTGGCGTCATGAAGTGGCGCATGCAGTTGACTCAGCCACGAAGTGCATCCCGGCACTCGGCAGCGATATCGGCTGCCGCCAAGCCGGGTTCGGCGGCGGCAGTGATCGGGCGCCCTATCACGAGCAAATTGGCCCCATCAGACAGGGCTTGCGCGGGCGTGGCCACGCGCTTTTGATCACCTAGCGCACTTCCACTGGGCCGGACCCCAGGAGTGATGAGTACGACATCGGGGGACACCACTTGGCGGACAGCGGCGACCTCACGTGGCGAGCACACGATTGCGCGCGCCCCGGCCTCGACAGCGATTGCGGCCCAGGTAGTGACGAGGTCGACGGCTGCATCGGTCAGGTCTCGATCACGAGCAGTCACATCGTCGGTCGAGTTGGCAACGAACCCGAGACTGGTCAGATCATCAATCGACAGGGAAGTTAAGACCGTGACGGCAGTGATGAAGGTTTGCGGCAATTCATCGGCAGCAGCAGCGATCATTGCTGGGCCACCGGATGCATGCACTGTTAAGAAATTCGGCGCTAGCTGAGCTACCGACCGCGCTGCTCCGGCCACGGTGGCGGGAATGTCGTGCAGTTTCAGATCTAAAAAGATACGACGTTGCAACGACATCGACTCGAGTTGTTCGCGCACTGCGACAACCGCTGACGCACCATCGCGCAAGAACACTTCCAGGCCGATCTTGAAGGTATCCACCGACGACGCAGTACTTCGCACCCACTGGCTTGCACGTTTCACATCGGGAGCATCTAGGGCGAGAACAATGGGCGCAACGTCTGGTGATGCGCCACCGAACTGAGTCACAGTGAATCCTCGTCGATCTCTGCTGGCGCTATCGATTCACTTAGGCCGCGGTCCTGCGGAGCTCTATGTGCATAGGAGACAGCTTCGGCGAGGCTGGAAAATCCACGTTCAGCAAGTGCGGTGCTTAATTCCTGGTGAACACGAATGGGTCCCGATGGATCGTTAAAGACTGTTGTACCCACCGAAACCGCTTGCGCCCCGGCAAGAATGAACTGCAGCGCATCGAGCCCGGTGCGAATTCCGCCCATACCGAGGATGGGGATGTCGGGGAGCGCCTGCCGGATCTGCCAGACACATCTCACCGCTACAGGACGGATGGCCGGACCCGATAGGCCACCGGTTACACCGGCCAAAGCGGGACGCATCTGTTCGGTATCAATGACGAGCCCGAGAAGTGTGTTAATGACCGATAAACCGTCTGCACCAGCCCGCACGCATGCCACGGCGATGCTGGTGATGTCGGTCACGTCGGGCGACAGTTTTGCCAGAATGGGCACCCGGCTATCGGTATTTCGCCGGACAGCCTGAATAACCGCAGACGCACTGTCGGGAGAACAGGCAAACACCTGACCACGTTCAGCAACATTGGGACAGGAGATATTTACTTCGATCGCATCCACACCATCATGCATGCGAAGCGTTTTCGCTAATTTCGCATAGTCCTCAACGGTGTCACCAGCAATACTGACCACTGTCCTGGCGCCTCGCTGGGTTAGCCAAGCCAAGTCTCGCTCGACAAAGGCTGTAATTCCGGGTCCCTGAAGACCGATGGAATTGAGCATTCCACTGGGAGTCTCTGCCATACGCGGAGTAGGTCGCCCGGCGCGCGGCTCGAGCGTAATGCTTTTGGTGACGACGGCGCCAAGCCGAGTAATGTCAAAAAATTGATCGAGCTCGCGCCCGGCCGCAGCGCAGCCGGATGCCGTCAAGACCGGACTTGGCATCTCCAAGCCGGCCAGGGAGGTGCTCATGTTTACCCGGCCGTCACTCCACGGACTAGGGCTCTCTGCCGGAACGACGGTGGCGCGAGTCATCGCGCACCTTCTGATGATTCCCGAACGGGTGACGCGCCGAGTGTGTCGGGCGGGATGGTGCCGACATCAGCCCATCGCACCGTGTCCCCGCGAAAAACTGGGCCGTCGATGCACGAGCGGACCATTCGAGTAGTTCCATCATCTCCGATGACAGGCAGCACGCAGGTCATGCATACACCGATTCCGCACGCCATGGACTCCTCAACCGCACACTGGCTGTAGACGCCACGTGCGGTTGCCATATTGGCAACGGCAGCGAGCATTCCCATCGGACCGCAGGCATAGACGACATCGGTGCCGTGCTGGTCCATCACACCGGCCAGCGCATCGGTCACTTGGCCGGTCTGCCCCAAAGAACCGTCATCGGTGGTCAGGGTGACCGTTGAGGCCATGCGCTTTGCCTCCAGCACACCGAAGAGTTTCTCCTCGGTTGCCGCACCGAGCACCATATCGACCCGACAACCCCGAGCGCGTAGTTGCTCAGCAAGCATGAAAAGCGGTGCCGACCCGTAGCCCCCACCAACGAGGGCGCACGAGACCGGGTCTCGGGGAAGCGAAAAGGGACGACCCAGCGGGCCCACCAAATTAACGGCATCGCCGCGATGTCGCTGTGCCAACCAGCGGGTGCCGGCTCCATGTGGTGACACCACGACGTCGACGGTCCCGCCAAAAACACCGCGCTCTTGCACACCGTGAATCGAAAACGCCCGCCTCAGCAGCAGCCCTGACTCTTCACCACCGATCGCCAAGGCAACGAATTGACCCGGCCGCGTCTGGGTAGCAATGCTGCCAGCGGTCAATGTGAGCACGTGGTAACTCCCTGCTCGACGCACAGAGACGACCTCGCCTCGATACTGCTCAGGCACGCGCGTGGCCTCCTGCCAGGTCAGTAACTGTCTGCGCATCGGCTTGCTTCGCATACAGCGCTTTCAAGTCATTCGCATGCTCCTGCAAGGAGCGAACACCCATGGAGCCTGCCACTAGCGCCTCAATTCCTAGAACCGTTGCCGAGAGTCCTTGAATCGTGGTGATGCAAGGGGTACCGGTTAAGATAGCGGCCGTTCGGATTTCGTAACCGTCAAGTCGCGGCCCTACCCCAAACGGTGTGTTGATGATGAGGTCGATTGACCCGTCCATAATCGCCTGAACGGTGGTGGGCTCACCAGCAGGCCCGACCCCATCGCGGAGTTTTCGAAGTCTTCCCACGTGGACGCCATGGCGGTGCAAGACCTCCGCTGTTCCGTCCGTGGCCACCACTTCAAAGCCCAAATCGAGTAGGCGTTTTACCGGGAAAACCATCGACCGCTTATCTCGGTCCGCGATTGAGACAAAGACCCTGCCGCTCACGGGCAACCCCTTTGCGTACGCCGCCAACTGAGATTTAGCAAAAGCGGTGCCAAAGTCGGCATCGATTCCCATGACCTCACCGGTGGACTTCATTTCCGGCCCCAGAATGGTGTCCACGCCGTGGAATCGACCAAACGGCAACACTGCTTCTTTCACCGCGATCGCTGACCCAGGAGGAAGTTCGGCACCATCGCCCTGCTGAGGAAGCATGCCCTCGGCGCGCAACTCAGCAATTGACGTTCCCATCATGATTCGTGCGGCTGCCTTGGCCACCGGCACCGAAGTTGCCTTGGACACGAATGGCACTGTGCGCGACGCTCGCGGATTTGCCTCCAGCACATGGAGCACGTCGCCGGTGAGTGCGTATTGGACGTTGAGCAACCCGCGGACACCAACGCCAGCAGCGATGGCTTCGGTGGATTTCCGAATTCGATCAATCTCGCCAGATCCCAACGTGATAGCTGGCAGCGCGCAGGCGGAGTCGCCCGAGTGAACGCCGGCCTCCTCAATATGTTCCATGACGCCGGCAAGATAAAGATCGTGTCCGTCATAAAGGGCATCGACATCGATCTCGATCGCATCATCAAGAAATCTGTCGATGAGAACCGGGTGATCGGGAGTAATTTCGGTGGCACGCAGAAGGTAGTCCGCGAGCATGGCGTCGTCATAGACGATTTCCATGCCTCGCCCACCCAGCACATAGGACGGACGCACAAGAACGGGGTATCCGATGTCAGCTGCCAAGATCTGCGCATCAGGAAAACTCAGCGCGGTGCCGTGCTTCGGTGCAGGCAGGTTCGCTCGTGCCAGCACCTGACCGAAAGCACCTCGATCCTCAGCGAGATCAATTGCGTCCGGCGACGTCCCGACGATGGGCACGCCATGGTCGAGCAGGCCGCGAGCAAGACCTAGCGGGGTCTGTCCGCCCAGTTGCACGATGACCCCGGCAATGTGGCCCGATTCAGATTCTGCGTGAATAACTTCGAGGACGTCTTCTAAGGTGAGCGGCTCGAAATACAGCCGATCTGAGGTGTCGTAGTCGGTCGAGACCGTCTCCGGATTGCAATTGACCATGACCGTCTCATAGCCCGCCTCGCGAAGGGTAAGGGATGCGTGGACGCAGGAGTAGTCGAACTCGATTCCCTGCCCAATGCGGTTGGGTCCAGATCCCAAGATGATCACTTTCTGCCGATCGCTGGGGGCGACTTCTGATTCTTCGTCGTAGCTGGAGTAGTAGTAGGGAGTTTGCGCATCGAATTCAGCAGCGCAGGTATCAACCGTTTTGTACACCGGTCGAATACCGAGGTCGTGTCTCATGGCGCGAACTTCTGCTTCAGTGAGCCCCCGTACGGCACCAATCTGAGCATCAGAAAAACCGTGATGTTTGAGTTGGCGAAGCAGCGGCGCATTGAGTTGCTCCGCGTCCGCGAGGGTCTGCGCCTGATCGTTAAGCATTTGAATCTGATCCAAAAACCACGGGTCTATTCCGGTAGCGTCATGGGTTTGCGCAACGCTCGCCCCTGCCCACAGTGCCCGCTGCACACGTGTCAATCGCCCATCGTGGGGAACGCTTGCCGCGTCAAGTTCAGCCGCCGCATCAATGGTGAATGGTGACATGGACCAATCAAAGGGGGCATTTTTTTGTTCGGTGGATCGCAACGCTTTCTGCAAGGCTTCGGTGAAGTTTCGCCCAATTGCCATCGCCTCACCCACCGACTTCATGGTGGTCGTGAGCGTGGCATCAGCCTGGGGAAATTTCTCAAAAGCGAACCGGGGAACCTTCACGACGATGTAATCCAACACAGGCTCAAAGGACGCCGGTGTTTTCTTAGTGATGTCATTAGGAATTTCATCCAGGGTGTATCCGATGGCCAGTCGAGCAGCAATCTTTGCAATCGGGAAACCTGTTGCCTTCGAGGCTAATGCGGAGGATCGAGAGACGCGCGGATTCATCTCGATGACAATGAGTCGGCCGTCGGCGGGGTTCACCGCAAATTGAATATTGCAGCCACCGGTGTCAACACCAACGGCCCGAATAATGTCGATCGCAACATTGCGCATGTGCTGATAGTCGCGATCGGTCAGCGTCAGCGCTGGCGCGACCGTGATCGAATCTCCGGTGTGCACCCCCATCGGATCAAGATTCTCAATCGAACACACGACGACGACGTTGTCTAAGCGATCGCGCATGAGTTCAAGTTCATACTCTTTCCACCCCAGGATCGATTCTTCCAGGAGAACCTCGGTCGTGGGACTTGCCTGCAGGCCGGTACCGGCAATGCGTCGCAACTGCTCTTCATCGCGGGCGATACCCGAACCCGCACCACCCATCGTGAACGAAGGTCGAATGACCACGGGGTAACCCAAGTCAACGGCAGCTTCGAAGCATTCGTCGAGGGTGTGACACACGCGCGATCGCGCGCTCTCACTGCCAACATCGGCCACGATCTGACGAAACTTCTCGCGGTTCTCACCCCTATCAATGGCCTCAACGTCAGCACCGATGAGTTCAACATTGAATTGGTCAAGCACCCCACTATGGTGCAGGGACATCGCCGTATTCAAAGCCGTCTGTCCGCCCAGGGTAGCCAGGAGAGCGTCGGGTCGTTCGCGCTCGATGATTTTGGCTACCACTTCTGGAGTAATTGGCTCCACGTAGGTTGCATCGGCGAACTCAGGGTCGGTCATGATGGTCGCAGGATTGCTGTTGACCAAAATGACTCGAATGCCTTCGGCCCGTAAAACGCGACAGGCTTGGGTGCCGGAGTAATCGAATTCGCACGCCTGACCGATCACGATAGGTCCAGACCCAATAACCAGGACAGATTGAATATCTTCTCTGCGCGGCATCATCGGCTCCGTTCGATCAGGTCAACGAATTCGTCAAAGAGCGGGTCTGCGTCGTGCGGGCCAGCCGCAGCTTCGGGGTGGAACTGCACGCTAAACGCAGGTACGTCAAGGCAGCGCAACCCCTCTACCACGTTGTCGTTCAGGCACACATGACTTACCTCGGCGCGACCGAAAGGCGTATCGATTTGTCCCTCGAGCGGCGCCAAAACAGCGAATCCATGATTGTGTGCGGTGATGGCAACGCGCCCGGTGCGCAAATCCTGTACCGGCTGATTAATGCCGCGATGTCCGAAGTTAAGTTTATAGGTTTCTAAACCCAGAGCGCGGCCGAGCATTTGGTGACCGAAACAAATACCGAACACCGGACGACGGGCAGTCAGTGCTGACTGCAACAGTTCCACCACATGGTCTGCTGAAGATGGATCACCAGGGCCATTGGAAAAGAACACCCCATCGACTCCGGTGGTCAGCATCTGCTCAGCCGACACAGAAGCGGGAAGCACCCACACGTCAAGGCCACGCTCGCTCAATCGTTGAGGCGTCATGGATTTGATACCCAAATCAATCGCCGCGATCACACCGCGCCGGTCGCCCTGCGCTGGCACGAGGTAGGGCAACGTAGTCGTGACGTCCTCGGTCAGATTCGCACCCACCATTGATGCAGTCGATCGAACCTGGACGAGAAGACTCTCCACCGACTTGTGGGCGGCGGCTCCGCTGAAGATACCCATGCGCATGGCCCCACGGTCTCGGAGGTGCCGGGTTAGGGCACGGGTGTCGACAGCTTGAATGCCAACAATCTGCTGCGCCCGTAGTTCATCCTCCAACGAATGAGTTGACTCATAGTGAGACGGAGCGATCGCTGGGTCGCGCACAACGAAACCCGCCACCCACATCCGGTCGGATTCGTTATCGCGGTCATTGATGCCGGTATTTCCGATGTGCGGGGCCGTCATCACCACGATCTGTCCCCGGTAGCTTGGGTCGGTGAGTGTTTCTTGATAACCGGTCATCCCGGTAGCAAAAACCGCTTCGCCCAGAGCGGTGCCGATCGTCGCCCAGCTGCGACCGCGAAAAACGCGACCATCCTCCAAAACCAAGACAGCAACGCTGTCAGCCGCCTCGTGTGACGACTTCTGGGCACCTGGACTCACTGAACCTCCCTCTGGTGGGTATTACCCTCGATCACCCTGGTGATGGCCTTGATGAGTTCAGTCTGTTCCTCAGCGATGTCACCCCGGACACCGGTATCAACGGCCACTTCCCCCAGCGACCAGGTAATAATGGCAAGGCCGCCTCGCTCGTAGGCCTTACCCGCAATGCCTCGGTCAGCACGAACGGCTATGAGGTCGACACCGGGAATGGAAAAGGACAAGGCACCTTCGCGGCGAAGGTCCACCCGATCAGCAAACAGATCAACTTCGACCCTGCTGCGCACACCCATACCGTGGGCCACGATGCGGTCTAGCCAGCGACCAGAGAAAACTGAGCCGACATAAAGACCACTGACCTGTAAGAGCAGCTCGCCCCCACTACCGCCTAGCTTATGGGGTTCGGACAGATCCGCCTGTGTGCGTCCACGCCGCTTCCAGCCACGTCGCATCGCCCACAGAACAAGTGCAATGACACCCAGCATCAAGGCCACCAAGGCCAGCCGTTCCGGCCAGTCGGTGACCGATGCGGACGTCACTGGAGCTCACCATCGACGACGGTCCATTCTCCGCGCAGCATTGTGCCGCGCACAGATGCCGGCATCTCCCTGCCGACATAGGGAGTGTTGCGACTCAAACTAGCCAGGGCCTCGGGTTGAACCGTCCACCGTTTCTGCGGATCAATCAGCACTAGGTTCGCTGGTTCTCCCACCTGTAGTGGGCGGCCATGCATGTGGTCAACCTGACCGATGCGGGCCGGCTGCACCGACATCTGATGAGCCAGCTGAGCCCACGACATCAGACCCGATGCCACCATGGTCTCCACAACAATGGGTAGCGCAGTTTGCAGGCCCAGCATGCCAAAGGCACCAGCGCTCCACTCGCAGTCCTTTGCCTCGTGCGGATGCGGTGCATGATCGGTTGCCACGATGTCGATTGTTCCGTCGGCCAGACCTTCCCGGACTGCCGTCACGTCGTCGACTGTTCGCAGCGGCGGGTTGACCTTGTAGATCGGATCATAAGTCGCGGCCAAATCTTCGGTAAGAAGTAAATGGTGGGGCGTGACCTCGGCCGTCACATGAATTCCGCGCTGTTTCGCCCAGCGGATAATTTCGACCGATCCCCTCGTGGAGAGGTGGCACACGTGGAGTCGGCTGCCCACGTGTTCAGCAAGGAGAACGTCGCGGGCAATAATCGCCTCTTCTGCCACCGCCGGCCAACCGGTCAGACCTAACTGGGCGCTGAGCGCGCCCTCGTTCATCTGCGCACCCTCTGTTAACCGAGGTTCCTGCGCGTGCTGCGCGATCACGCCGCCAAAGGCCTTCACGTACTCAAGCGCACGTCGCATTAACACGGCGTCACTCACACAGATGCCATCGTCGCTGAACACTCGAACCCGCGCAGCAGAAGAGGCCATCGACTCTAACTCCGCTAGTCGCTCCCCCGCCAAACCAACGGTGACCGCGCCCACGGGATACACATCACATCGCCCCGTTGCCTGGCCGATCCGCCATACCTGCTCCACCACACCGGCTGTATCTGCTACCGGGGCGGTATTAGCCATTGCGTGAACGGCGGTAAATCCGCCAAGAGCCGCAGCCGCACAACCCGTGGCGATTGTCTCTGCGTCTTCACGACCGGGCTCGCGAAGGTGTGTATGGAGGTCAACCAATCCCGGCAGCAGGATCTGGCCGGCGACATTTGGTCGCACGGTGTGAGGGTCACCAACGAGTGAGCCGGCAGCACCGACCTGTCGGATCCGGCCATCGCTAATCCAAACGTCGCATGCCTGCTCATTGAGCGGCCGAACACCGCTGAGTAGGACATCAGCCTTGGGCATCTGGTTCTCCTCCGATGAAATTGTCGACCTCGGCATTGCCGATCGCGCCCACCTGTGCTCGTGCTCCGAAAACTTCATAGAGCACGGCCATGCGAACGCTGACGCCGTTGGTGACCTGATCGACCACGACCGAGCGAGGACCGTCGGCCACATCAGCACTGATTTCCATGCCGCGGTTCATCGGACCGGGGTGCAACACAATGCCGTGATCGGCGAGTCGCTGGGCTCGAGCCGCGGTGAGGCCGAAGGATCTGGAGTATTCATGCGCGGATGGGAAGTATGCAGCGTTCATTCGTTCGGCCTGCACCCGCAACATCATCACGGCGTCAGCGCCGGTGAGGGCCTCATCTAGGTCGTAGGTGTATTGGCATGGCCAGGATTCGACGCCTTTAGGCATCAACGTCGGCGGTGCAACGAGGGTCACCTCAGCGCCCAATGTGCCCAGCAAAATCACATTCGAGCGCGCCACCCTGCTGTGCAACACATCACCGACGATGACCACCCGGAGGCCATCAAGATTTCCTGCGCCGGCACATAACCTGTCGCGAATGGTGTAGGCGTCCAACAGCGCCTGAGTGGGGTGCTCATGCGTGCCGTCTCCGGCATTAATCACACCGGCTTGTGTCCAGCCAGAATGGGCTAACCGGTGCGCAGCACCGGATGCGCCATGGCGAACAACCACCACCTCAGCGCCCATCGCCTCCAAGGTCAGCGCGGTGTCTTTGAGACTTTCCCCTTTGGAAACACTCGATCCCTTGGCCGTGAAGGTGATCACATCAGCTGACAGTCTTTTTGCCGCCGCCTCAAAAGACAGTCGAGTTCTGGTGGAGTCTTCAAAAAACAGGTTGGCAATCGTGCGCCCACGAAGTGTGGGTAACTTCTTCACCGATCGGTTCTGCAGGGTAGCTAACTGGGCAGCGGTGTTCAATATCGAATCTGCCCGGTCGCGGTCGAGGTCTGCTGCGCTCAGTAGGTGCCTCATGCCTGGTATCCGTCGGAGGCCACGGAGGCGGCTCGATCATCTCTTCCCAGCAGCACTTCATCGTGTCCGTCGATTTCGCTCACCCTTACCATCACTGATTCGGCCGAGGCGGTGGGCAGGTTTTTGCCAACGTAGTCCGCCCGGATAGGCAACTCACGATGGCCTCGGTCGATAAGTACTGCCAACTGCACCGAGCGGGGCCGACCGATGTCGTTGAGAGCATCAAGGGCCGCGCGAACGGTGCGACCACTAAACAACACATCGTCCACTAACACCACGAGTTGATCGTCGATACCCACATCGGGAACCTGGGTGACGCCGACCGGGCGGGCACCACGAATGGACACATCATCGCGATACATCGTGACGTCTAGGGCACCCAGCGGGATGGAGTGGCCGGCGATGTCTTCGATGCGCGACGCGATGCGCTGCGCCAGCGGCACTCCGCGCGATTGGATACCGAGAATGACAAGATCGTCGACGCCACGAGAACGTTCAATGATTTCATGGGCAATGCGGCTGAGGACGCGACTCATATCGTCAGCGTCAAACACGCGGGCAGGTGACGTCACCGTCGACCTCCTTCCCCGCCTCTCTGGACGGGTCGTTAAAGGATGTCGTATCAAACGTCACCTTAGCGGACGCTTGCGTGAGCGTTACTGCGAGGCACCCTAGACTCCCGCACCTTCTCCGCCCCGGCCCATGCGATGAACGCGCATACCGTTGGTAGTTCCGGGTGTGCCAGGCGGGACTCCGGCTACGATGACCACGGTCTCACCGGCATTCGCCCGGCCGATGTCCAACAGTGCCTTGTCTACCTGTTGCACCATGTCGTCGGTATGGGCCACCGATGGCACCAGAAAAGTTTCCACTCCCCAGGTCAGCGCGAGTTGACTGCGCACCCGCGGATCAGGAGTGAATGCCAAAAGTGGTGTTGGTGACCTCCACCGCGCGATGAGCCGGGCGGACATGCCGGTCTCGGTGAAAGCAATCAAATTACTGGCTTTAACTGCGTTGGCTACATCCACAGCCGCGTGACTCATTGCCTTGGCGGTTGAGCCGCTGGAATCGTCAACCGGATCCGTCACCCGGTTCAGTGCCTGCGATTCCACATGTTCGATGATGCGGCTCATCGTTGCGATCACATGATCTGGATGGACACCCACACTGGTTTCACCGGAAAGCATGAGCGCATCTGCACCATCCAGAACCGCGTTGGCCACATCGCTCACTTCCGCACGAGTCGGACGTGTGGCCGTGACCATCGAGTCGAGCATTTGAGTGGCCACGATGACAGGTTTAGAAGCATTGCGGCACATATTGATGGCGCGTTTTTGTACCAACGGTACGGCCTCAAGCGGCAATTCGACGCCAAGGTCTCCGCGAGCGACCATGATGCCGTTAAAGGCCGCCACGATCTCGGCTAGGTTGTCCACCGCCTGGGGTTTTTCAATCTTGGCTAGGACTGGAACTCGGATGCCTTCTTCATCCATGACCTGGTGAACCTGCTTCACGTCATCGGCCGTTCGTACGAAAGACAGGGCGATCAAGTCTGCGCCGATCCGCAACCCCCAACGCAGATCGTCAACGTCCTTCTCCGACATCGCCGGAACACTCACGGGCACACCGGGCAGGTTGATGCCCTTGTGATCAGAAACGCGCCCGCCTTCGGTCACCGTCGTGATGACATCGGTGTCCGTCACCTGATTAACCAATAGCGACACACGCCCGTCATCAATCAAGATGGTGTCTCCTGGCCCAACGTCGCCGGCCAAACCCCCGTATGTGGTCGACACGCGCTGCCCATGACCAGAAATATCGTCGGTGGTGATGGTGAAAGTCTCACCCACAGTCAGCAGTGCCGAACCATCAGCAAACATGCCCAGGCGAATCTTAGGGCCCTGCAGATCAACCAGAATTCCTACGCCGCGACCAACCGCATCGCTGGCTGTTCGGACGTGTTCGTAGATCGCCTGATGATCTTTATATGTTCCGTGTGACAGGTTCAGTCGTGCAACGTCAAGCCCGGCCACAACAAGACCCAGCACCTGGTCATAGGTAGCGCACGCCGGACCCAGAGTGGCCACGATCTTTGCGCGACGAGCCATAACTGCCTACCTCTTAATTTCTCGTTGCTAAACGGTGAGTGGTCGAGCCGATGCTGGAATTGGACTCGGTAGGTTCGTCGACCCGCTGAGGAATTCATCGACGGATGCAGCCGCGGCACGTCCCTCTGCGATGGCCCACACGATGAGCGACTGGCCACGTCCGGCATCGCCGGCAACAAACACACCCGACTGTTCGGTGACGTAGTTGTCGGCTCGCACAACTTCACCGCGTCCGGTCATGGGCAATTCGAACTGCTCAAGGAGTGGACCATGCTCGGGTCCGGTGAATCCCATCGCCAAAAAGACGTAATCCGCGGGGATGTCGCGTGACGTAGCGCTAGCCGGCACGGGCTTTCCATCCTGCCACTGCACGTCGGTGAGCCGCAGGGCCCGGACATGACCGGCGTCGTCACCGACGAAGGCTTCAGTGGACACCGCGAAGACGCGATCGCCGCCCTCTTCGTGCGCGCTAGACACCCGGTAGGTCATCGGGTACGTCGGCCACGGCTGAGCGTCTGGCCGATCCGCCGTTGGCATGGGCATGATTTCCAGTTGAGTGACCGACGCGGCCCCCTGACGGTGGGCGGTACCTAGACAGTCAGCGCCGGTGTCTCCACCGCCGATGATGACCACGTGTGCACCGGCCACATCAATGGGAGCCATGTCAATGTCGCCCTCCTGCACCCGATTTGCACCGGGCAGATATTCCATGGCCTGATAAACACCCTCTAGCTCGCGACCGGGAACGTCGAGATCGCGCCAGGCGGTGGCCCCTACGGCGAGGACGATCGCATCGTGACGATGTCGCAATGCCGCCACCGTCATGTCGACGCCGATTTCAACGCCGGTTCGAAAGCGCACTCCCTCGGCCATCATCTGCTCGACGCGTCGATCAAGGTGCCGCTTCTCCATCTTGAATTCAGGGATTCCGTACCGCAATAGCCCACCGATACGGTCAGCCCGTTCGTACACAACCACGGTGTGGCCGGCTCGGGCGAGTTGCTGAGCAGCTGCTAAACCAGCCGGACCAGAGCCGATAACGGCCACAGTCTTCCCCGACAAACGTTCCGGCGGTTGCGCCGTGACCCATCCCTCGTCCCACGCTCGATCAATGATGGATACTTCAACCTGCTTGATGGTGACCGCGTCAGCATTGATGCCGAGCACGCACGCTGTCTCACATGGTGCGGGACACAACCGTCCGGTGAACTCAGGAAAATTATTGGTTGCATGGAGTCGCTCCATCGCCTCATGCCAGTCATTGCGCCACACGAGGTCATTCCACTCAGGAATGAGGTTGCCCAGCGGACATCCATTGTGGCAGAATGGAATGCCACAATCCATGCAACGTCCCGCCTGAGTTTGCAAGCGACTCGGAGACATGGGCTCATAGACCTCGTGCCAATCTTGAATTCTGATATCGACCGGACGGCGCTCAGGGAGCTGCCGATCTGCCTTCAAAAAACCACGCGGGTCAACCACGGGATGCCTCCATTACCACCTCGGCCGGATCAAGGCCCTCATCTTCGGCCCTCTTCAGTGCGGCAAGGGCCCGTTTATAGTCGCGCGGCATCACCTTGCTGAAGCGCACACTACTGCGTGCCCAATCAACCAAAAGATCCTCGGCAATGGCGGATCCGGTCTCCTCTCGGTGCCGACGTAGTAGGTATTCGACCTCCTCAGTTGATACCGGATCCATACCCTCTACATCCACCATGTCTGGATTAATGCGATGCAGGTCGGCGTCGAGGAGGTAGGCGACCCCGCCAGACATACCAGCAGCGAAATTTCGACCTATCGCGCCAAGAATCACCACCCGACCACCGGTCATGTACTCGCAACCGTGATCGCCAATACCCTCAACAACAGCATCAATGCCAGAGTTGCGCACGCAGAACCGTTCGCCAACCTGACCTCGCAAATACAACTCGCCAGACGTGGCGCCATACGCGATGACGTTGCCGGCGATGATGCTGGACTCGGCGACAAAACCTGAATCGCGGTGTGGTCGCACCACGATGCGGCCACCGGAGAGCCCCTTCCCCACGTAATCGTTCGCGTCACCTTCAAGTCGCAAGGTGATGCCAGCCGGCACGAAGGCACCAAACGACTGACCCGCTGAGCCTTGGAAGGTGATGTCGATAGTTCCATCGGGCAGTCCGCGGGCGCCGTGTGCTCGGGTCACCTCCGCACCCAGCATCGTGCCCACCGTGCGGTTCACATTGCGTACCGCCAAGGCTGCCCGAACCGGCTCCCCTCGTTCGATCGCTGCAGCACACAGTGCAATGAGTTCATTGTCTAGAGCAGCTTCAAGGCCGTGGTCTTGGGTGGTCATTTGACGGCGAGGCGTATCGTGAGCAATCTCGGGCACATATAGAATGGGACTGAGATCCAAACCTGCTGTCTTCCAATGCTTGGTGGCGGGGTTGATGTCGATAAATTCCGCATGGCCGATGGCCTCATCAAGGGTTCTAAAACCGAGTTCGGCAAGGTACTCGCGAACCTGTTCGGCGATAAACTCAAAGAAATTAACCACGAAATCAGCCTGTCCATCGAACCTGGCCCGCAGCACCGGGTTCTGTGTCGCCACTCCGACCGGACATGTGTCGAGATGGCAGACACGCATCATGATGCACCCCATTACGACCAAAGGTGCGGTGGAGAAACCGAATTCCTCAGCGCCGAGAAGAGCAGCGATAACTACATCGCGCCCCGTCTTCAGTTGCCCATCCACTTGAACCACGATGCGGTCGCGCAGGTCATTCAGCAGCAACGTCTGTTGGGTTTCGGCAAGCCCCAATTCCCATGGGCCGCCCGCATGCTTGAGCGAGGTCAACGGCGAGGCACCCGTGCCACCGTCGTGTCCAGAGACAAGAACCACATCTGCATGGGCCTTGGATACCCCCGCGGCTACCGTTCCGACACCGACCTCAGAGACGAGCTTTACGTGGACTCGTGCCAATGGATTGGCGTTCTTTAGGTCGTGAATCAACTGCGCCAGATCTTCGATGGAGTAGATGTCGTGATGCGGCGGCGGCGAAATCAGGCCGACACCAGGAGTGGAGTGACGAGTTTTGGCGATCCACGGGTAAACCTTGTGGGCGGGCAGTTGACCGCCCTCTCCTGGCTTCGCGCCCTGGGCCATCTTGATCTGGATATCGTCGCTGTTCACCAGGTATTCGCTGGTCACACCGAATCGACCCGATGCCACCTGCTTGATGGCGCTGCGTTTCGAGTCACCGTTCGCCAGCGGCAGCAGGCGTTCTGAATCTTCGCCACCCTCGCCGGTATTGGATTTTCCGCCAAGTCGATTCATCGCAATCGCGAGGGTCTCGTGCGCTTCGGCCGAAATAGATCCGTAGGACATTGCACCCGTCGCGAAACGCTTGACGATGTCAGAAACTGGTTCGACTTCATCTAAGGGAACCGCGGGTCGCAAACCATGTTTCAGTTCAAAGAGTCCACGCAGGGTCATTAATGCCCGGCTTTGATCGTCAACGGCATCGGTGTACTCACGAAAAATGTCGTAACGCTTCGTGCGCGTGGCATGTTGAAGTCGGAACACCGTTTCGGGGTTGAACAAATGCGGCTCACCCTCGCGACGCCACTGATATTCCCCGCCCACGGCAAGTCGCCGGTGCGCAGGGGAGATTCCTGAGGCTGGGTATGCTGAGCGATGGCGTGCCGTGACCTCTTCGGCAATAACGTCTAAGTCAATGCCGCCCAGTCGAGATGTGGTGCCGGTGAAATAGCGCTCAACCAACTCGTGCGAAAGCCCTACCGCCTCGAAAATCTGAGCGCCGCAGTAAGAACCAACGGTCGACACGCCCATTTTCGACATGACCTTCAACAGACCCTTGCCCAGGGCCTTAACCAGGTTGCGTACCGCTTTTTCTGGCGTGACATCTGTGATGACACCGCGCGCCACCAAGTCTTCGACCGACTCCATAGCGAGGTACGGGTTGATGGCAGCGGCGCCGAAGCCCACAAGAAGTGCCACGTGATGTACTTCGCGTACATCTCCCGCCTCAATGACAAGGCCCACCTGTGTGCGTGTCTTATTGCGTACGAGGTGGTGATGCACGGCAGAGCACAGCAAAAGCGATGGAATGGGCGCCCGGTCTGCATTGCTATCCCGATCGGACAGGACGATGAAACGCGTACCCAACTCAAGGAGCGCATCCACCTCGGAACAGATCACATCAATGCGGTCATGGAGGCCTTGCCCACCATTGTCAACGTTGTACAGTGCCGAGACCTTAGCTGCTGAGAATCCAGGCAGATCACCATCGGCGTTTATATGCAAGATCTTGGCAAGTTCATCGTTGTCGATCACGGGAAACGGAACAACAACCTGTCGACAATGCGCCGGGGTCGACGAAAGCAGATTGCCCTCGGGGCCGATTGTTGTGGACAGCGAGGTGACGATTTCCTCGCGAATTGCATCCAGCGGCGGGTTGGTCACCTGGGCAAAAAGTTGTTGGAAGTAATCAAAAATTAGTCGCGGCCGCTGCGAAAGCGCCGCAATAGGCGTATCCGTTCCCATGGAACCGATCGCTTCCGCCCCACTCAACGCCATGGGGGTAAGCAGGATCCGAAGTTCTTCTTCGGTGTATCCAAAGGACTGTTGGCGACGCAGAACGGACTCGTGGGTGTGGACAATGTGCTCGCGATCTGGCAGTTCATCTAGGTGAATCAAGCCGGCATGTAAATAGTCCAGATAGGGCTGAGCCTCGGCAAGGTCACTTTTGATTTCGTCGTCTTCAATGATGCGACCAGCCACCGTGTCGACGAGAAACATGCGTCCTGGCTGCAGCCGGCCTTTACGAATGACAGTCGACTGCTCGATATCAAGTACGCCGGCTTCGGATCCGAGCACCACGAGGCCATCTTCGGTGACCCAAAATCGCCCCGGACGCAGTCCATTGCGATCCAGGACAGCACCAATCAAGGAACCGTCGGTGAAACATACGGCTGCTGGACCGTCCCATGGCTCCATGAAGGTGGAGTGGAATTCGTAAAAGGCTCGGCGTGCCTCGTCCATTTCAGCGTGGTTTTCCCACGCTTCCGGGATCATCATCAACATCGCATGCGGCAAACTGCGTCCGCCAAGGTGCAGTAGCTCTAAACATTCATCGAAGGAAGCTGAGTCACTGGCGCCCGGTGTGCAGACGGGGAACAACCGGGTCAAATCACCTGGAATGAGATCGCTTTCCAGCAGTGCCTCACGTGCGCGCATCCAGTTGCGATTGCCCTTGACCGTATTGATTTCTCCGTTATGCGCGATAAGCCGATAGGGGTGCGCCAGCGGCCAGGACGGAAAGGTGTTGGTCGAAAAACGCGAATGAACCAGACCCAGGGTTGACACCATGGTCGGATCGGCCAAGTCGGGAAAGAAGTCGCCCAGTTGAGTGGTGGTGAGCATGCCCTTGTACACCAGCGTGCGAGCCGATAGCGATGGGAAGTAGACCTCGCTGGCGTGCTCGGCGCGCTTGCGCAGCGCGAAGGTCATTCGGTCGAGGTCGATACCCGCCACTGAACGGTCGACCGCGGCCACAATGAGATGAACGAAACGCGGCATCACGCTTCGTGCCGTGGCACCGAGGGAAGATGCATCGGTGGGCACATCGCGCCAACCGAGTACCTCTAGGCCTTCCTCCGCGGCAATGTCACTGATCAGGGCCTTGGTCGCCGCTTCGCCTAGGTCGTCATTGGGCAGGAATGCAAGGCCGGCGGCATAGTGTCCTGCCGGTGGGAGTTGGACACCTGCGACGTGGCGAAAGAATGCATCGGGGAACTGAATCATGATGCCGGCGCCATCGCCGGAGTCAGGCTCGGCTCCCGATGCACCACGGTGGTCCAGATTGCGCAGCGCGGTGAGCGCCTTGCTGACAATGTCGTGGCTGGGAACTCCGGTGAGGGTGGCGACCATGGCCACGCCACAGGCATCGTGCTCATGCTGCGGGGAGTACAAGCCCTGGGCATTCGGCATGCCCGAAAACGGCATCTGTTGGTTTTGAGTTGGCGTCATATCCACGCTAGCGAGCCCTTTCCACGTCCGACAAGGCAGCACCGCAAGATTGTGCGGCGAGAGCGGACGGGACATCGTTGGCCCGTTCAGGTCGTAACGGTATCAGAGTCCTGCTCGCTCACAATTTCTTCTCGCCCCGGCTTCGTGCGCAACGACCAGAGGAAATAGGCGAGCGCACCTAGGCCGACAATTCCGGCGGTCCAAATATTCAAGCGCAGTCCCAGGATCGTGTTCGCGGCGTCGATGCGCAAGGCTTCGATCCAGAGTCGACCAAGGCAGTACAGGGCGACGTAGAGAGCGAATACCCGCCCGTGTCCCATCTGATATCTGCGATCAGCCCATACCAAAACCACGACCACACCGATCAGCCACAGGGATTCATAGAGAAATGTCGGTTGGAAGGTGTCAAATTCGGCGTAACCGGTCGGTCGGTTGGCCACGTCAATCTCTAACCCCCACGGCAATGTGGTGGGCGAGCCGAAGAGTTCTTGATTGAAGTAGTTCCCCCATCGCCCGATGGCTTGGGCCAGGGCAATCGCGGGCGCAATGGCATCTGCCACAGGCGGCAGGGCCACGCCGGCTCGGCGGGCTCCGATCCAGGCACCCAGGGCCCCCACTGCCACCGCACCCCAGATTCCAAGGCCGCCATCCCAGACGCGCAACGCCGCTACGAATCCACGACCATCCGGCCCGAAATACAACTGCCAGTCGCTGAGCACGTGGTAGAGGCGGCCACCGACAATGCCAAACGGGACCGCCCACAGGGCGATATCAGCGATCGTGCCCGGCCGCCCACCGCGAGCGACATAACGGCGACCGCCCCACCACACCGCCACCACGATTCCGGCAACGATGAACAATGCATAGGCACGAATGGGAATCGGACCCAGCGACCAAGACCCTTGCGCCGGACTAGGAATACTTGCGAGCAGGCCCGCTGGGTTCACCAGCCAAGCCTCAGTTGCCGCTGGCAGCATCTACCAGGCTTTGCAGTTCGGCCTGATCAGCCAATTGCGCGCCGGTGAGCTCTTGACCATTGAGGTAGCCGGTGGGGGTGCCGCGAACTTCGTCCTGGTAAAACACATCGGTGGAGTTAACTGCCCAACCGAGGTACGTACCGTCATTGACGCACTGGCTAAACGTGTCAAAATCCGGGCCACCGATGCCGGCCTGCTGACCAAAATCAATCAACTCATCGGTGGTGAAACCCGCCCCCTCGGCGGGCTGATTCAAGAAAACAATGCTGGAGTATTCAGCCGTCCTACCCTGATCAACCGCGCAGCCCCAGGCCCCGATCGCTTCAGCGGAGGAAGTGTTCCCCAGGTTTCGATCCAAGAATGCGGTGGGACGAAGCAGTAACTGTACCTGGCCGGTATTGGCCAACTCCTTGATTCCTGATCCGTTAATCAACTCTAATTGCGCGCACGCGGGACACTGGAAGTCCTCCCACAACTGCAAAACCGGAGCCGTATCGGCGCCTTCACCGTAGGGCAGTGCGTATGGGTATTCCGATTCAGGGCCCAAAACTCCGGTGGGTAGCGCCGCGGCCGGATTTACGTCGGGCAGGTCACGGCCACCGCTACCGCCGCCACCGTCGGTTGCTCGGGCGAACACCGCGATGCCGATGATGGCCACAACAACGATGAGGACTCCCACGGCGCCGGCGATACGGATAGTGCGCTCGCGTCGCTTCTCTGCCGCCTGCGCTGAGGCGCCCGCTGCCGCAGCCTTGTCGCGCGTGGTTTTGGCTTCGCTAGAAGACCCGCCCTTTTTCGCCATAATCATTGGTCCTTCGGTGTGTGATGGGTGCAAGTGTGTTGCTGTGGCGCGGTACCTAAACTCTAAATTAGTGCGTCCTCGTTGATCTTGCGACGTCGCACCCCTTCAGCAAGTTCCCCCGCCAGGGAAGAAACAGCCTCGATAGCCTCGTGTGGGGTGGCTGACTCCGTAATGGCGCGCACAAATGCCGAGCCCACAATCACCCCATCGGCATAGCCGGCGATCTCAGCCGCCTGGTGGGCAGTGGAAACTCCCAGGCCGACAGCAATAGGGGCACCGGTGGCTTCGCGCACCCGCTGGACCAGGGTTTCCGCGTGGCCTGAAACAGCAGATCTGGTGCCGGTGACGCCCATGACCGAGGCTGCGTAGACGAACCCGGAGGTCACATCAGTCACCGTCTTGATCCGGGCCGCAGTGGAGGAAGGAGCGACGAGGAAGACCCGATCGAGATCATGTGCAGTACTTGCCGCGATCCATTCGTCAGCTTCTTCGGGGGTGAGATCGGGCGTGATAACCCCGCTGCCACCGGCAACGGACATGGCCTGGGCGAAACGAGCGACGCCGTATCGCTCGATAGGATTCCAGTACGACATGACCACGGTGGGCGCTCCGCAGTCGGCAACGGCTCGCACGGCAGTTAAGACATCGTCTGTCGTTGTGCCCTGGGCCAGTGCGGTTGCTGCCGCATGTTGGATCACCGGTCCATCCATCAGCGGGTCCGAATAGGGCAGTCCCACTTCTACGATGTCGACACCGGACTCCACCATGGCGCGCATCAGCTCTGTGGATGAGGTTAGGTCGGGAAAACCAGCGGGCAGATAACCGATGAGTACCGCCCTGTTCTCATTCTTCGCTTTGGCAAAGACCTCAGCAATAGCGGTCACCGCTCCGTTGCCATCTGTTCATTTAGGGTCGGTAAATGTTGATCTGGATTCATGGCGAACCAGCGAGCGGCGGTTTCGACGTCTTTATCTCCCCGTCCAGACAGGTTGACCACGATGAGCGCCTCAGGGCCTAGCTCGTTGCCCAGCCGCATTGCCCCTGCCAGACCGTGGGCTGTTTCGATTGCGGGGATAATTCCTTCGGTGCGACACAGTTTCGCGAAAGCGTCCATGGCCTCGGCATCGGTAACCGACTCATAAATCGCGCGCCCATTATCGTGTAACCAGGCATGCTCAGGCCCGACACCGGGATAGTCAAGACCAGCGCTGATCGAATGTGACGAGACTGTTTGGCCCCACTCGTCTTGCATGACATACGTGCGGGCACCGTGCAGGACACCGGGAACTCCCATGGCGAACCGGGCCGCGTGACGACCGGTGTCGACGCCTTCGCCACCCGCCTCATATCCACGCAATTGAACTTCAGCATCTTCGAGGAAGGCCGAGAAGATCCCCATGGCGTTGGATCCACCTCCGACGCACGCCACCACAGCATCGGGTAGTCGGCCGTAGCGTTGCTCGATCTGACTCTTCGTCTCCGTACCGATGATGGAATGGAAATAGCGCACAATTTCGGGGAACGGAGCGGGCCCCGTCACCGTGCCCAGCAGGTAGTGGGTGTTATCAACGCTGGCCACCCAGTCGCGCATCGCCTCATTGATCGCGTCCTTCAAGGTGCGGCTGCCCGCCGTGACCGGAACAACATCGGCACCAAGCAATCGCATTCGGGCCACGTTCAGTGCTTGCCGCTGGGTATCTTCTTCACCCATGTAGACCGTGCACTCAAGGTCGAGTAGAGCCGCCGCGGTGGCCGCCGCCACTCCATGCTGACCGGCCCCAGTTTCGGCGATCACGCGGGACTTACCCATGCGTTTAGTCAGCAGTGCCTGACCCAGCACGTTGTTAATCTTGTGCGAGCCAGTGTGGTTGAGGTCTTCGCGCTTCAACAGGATCGTTGCTCCCCCGCAATGCGCACCGAAACGTGCGGCATGTGTGAGCGGATTCGGGCGACCGGTGTAATTGCGCTGCAAATCATCTAGTTCGGCACAAAAGATCGGATCCTCAACGGATGCGCGAAACGCCGCATCAAGCTCATCGAGCGCGAAGGTGAGCGCCTCGGGCACGAAGCGACCGCCATAGCGGCCATAGTGACCAGCTGAAGCCTGGCCCGGGATTAGCGATGTCATAACCGTGTCCTCACTCACTGTGACTACTGCGATGGGGTCGCTTCAATGCCGGATGCGCCCCAGCAGTTACCAGATCATGCACTGCCGCACGCGGATCAGATCCGGTCACCAAAGCTTCACCAACCAATACCGCATCTGCGCCCTGTTCTGCGTAGGCGATGAGGTCGTGGGGGCCACGGACACCGGATTCGGCGATCCGCACGCAACTCGATGGAATCGTTGGGGCGACTCTGGCGAAGGTATGGCGGTCTACCTCAAGGGTTTTTAAGTTTCGGGAATTGACGCCAATGATTTCCGCACCCGCATCCAGAGCACGTCTGGTCTCTTCGGTGTCGTGGACTTCCACCAGCGGCGTCATACCCAACGATGACGTTCGCTCGATCAGTGATTCAAGCGCGCACTGATCAAGTGCCGCCACGATAAGGAGCACCACATCAGCACCGGCGGCCCTTGCCTCCCACAACTGATAACTCGACACGATGAAGTCTTTGCGCAGGGTGGGAATCTCAACGGCCCGACTCACCATCTTCAGATCATCAAGGCATCCACTAAATCGACGCTCTTCGGTGAGCACACTGATCATGCGCGCGCCGCCGGCTTCGTATTCCTTGGCTAGTTCTACCGGGTTGGCAATCGCTGCCATCGGACCAACGCTGGGGCTGGCTCGCTTGATTTCGGCGATGACTCCCACACCTGGGGCGCGCAGGATGGCTTGTGCGTCGTAGGCGCCAGGTTGTTTCGCGGCCTGTTCTTTTACCTGCGCCAGTGAAACCGAGGCCATACGCAGGTCGAGGTCGATGCGAACGCCCGCGACGATGTCGTCAAGGACAGACATGGGTGCCTCCGCTATGGCACACCGGCATCATCTGGCCAGAGTAGACGCTGAAGACACCAGGCGGGAAACCACCCCGGGGGACTCCCGGCTAACCAATTCCGGAAGCGCCATACGGGGTCAGGTTACGCACAAGGGTGAACACCACCATGCCAATGAGCAGGATGATCGGCACCAGTTGACTCCAGCGTCGCTGTCGGGGAGTCATCGACGCCGGATCGCTCAGTTCACCACGCCACGCACGCCACAACCAGGCCACGAGTAAAACGACCACGAGCGGAAGGAGGATGACGACGAGCAGATTCTGGTCAACGGCCTCAGCCACATTTCCTTCAGCCAAAGCATGCGTGGCTCGTAGGCCACCACATCCGGGGCAATCAATGCCGAGGAAGACCTGCGTGGGGCAACCCGGGTAGTGCCCGGCAATGTTGGGATCAATCTGGCGTACATAAGCCGTTGCTGCGAGCAGGCCCACAATGGTGACGATCGGAGCGATCATTCGGCGCCACCGCCGCCGGATGTCTCGTACCCGCCCGGGCCGCAGCACTTGCCCCTGAGCGGCTACGTCGGATGCGAGGTGGCCAAGTGCCATGTCGAGAACCTTACGCGCTGCTCGCCGGCGTGGCTAGCGGAGTGCCTCCGCAGTGGCCGCAGGCAATCGAATCGTGAAGCTAGCTCCACCCAGGTCGCTGGAACCAGCAGATGCCGTTCCCCCCATAGCTGCAGCCAAACGACCCACGATCGCCAGACCGAGCCCGGTACCCACTTTCCGCACTCCTCGGTAGCGTTCGTAAAGGACGCCGGGCTCAAAGGCCACGTGAGCATCGTCGGCGCTGAGACCGGGCCCGCTGTCACTGACCTCCACGACCACCTCCGACTCGCCGCGGTGACCGGTGGCAGCAAGGGCTCGCCAGCGAATGCGCTGTCCCTCGCCGGTCACGCGCAGAGCATTTTCGGTCAGGTTGTCGATTGCCTGACGCAGCCGAACCGCATCGGCCACCGCCACCAAATCAGCGGCAACCTCAACACTTAACTGCACGCCCAATCGACCGCATCGATCCTGCCAATGCGCCTGCGCCTGCGTGATCACCGATGACACATCACACCGGACCCGCTCAGCGTGGAAGTCCACGGCGCCCAGGCGGGCCAGATCGAGCAGATCTGCCACCAGTCGCTCGAGTCGCTGCGTTTCAGACACCACCAACTGGGACACGCGTTGGAGGTCATGCGCGGGGACGAGACCATCGACTAAAGCCTCGGCGTATCCGCGAACCGCCGTTAGCGGCGTGCGCAATTCATGGGAAACTGAAAGTAGGAACTCACGCTGTCGACCCTCAGATGTGGTGAGTTCGCCGCTGAGCCGATTGAGCGAGTCCAAGATTCGTGCGACTTCGGCGGGACCCTCCGGAATTATCTGAACATCGCGTTCGCCGCTCCCAAGCAGGTCCGCTGCATCAGCCGCGCGACGAAGTGGTCGGGTGACGCGCTGCGCTACGAGAACGGCGACCACGATTGATACAGCGATGCCGAGCAAAAGAGCCCCTGCGAACCGAAGAAGGACTGTTTGGGTGGGCGCTGACACAACACTGCTTGGCTGAACAAGGAAGACCGCACTTTGGTCTTGCAAGGGGCGGCCCTCGATCAGCACTTCTCCCTGGGTGGCTTCAGCAGTGGCCGAAAACGACTCACCTGCCAACACCTGTTCGACATCGGCGTCGGTCAATCCGGCCGGGAGATCTTCGGTGCCCGCAAACAGCACGTAGGCACTGACGTTTTGGGCGCGCAACGAGGAAGCCACCTGGGGTGGGACTACAAATCGGCCATCGCGCCTCTCCTGCACAGTGGCTGTCGTAAGATCTGCCAACCGAGCCAGGTCACCACGTGCTGTGGCCTCGGCGGTGCCACGAATCAGCGGAAAAGCAGCTGCTGTTGCGACCACGGCCACCACAGTGGCCACCAAAATCCCCATGGCAATCATGCGCGTGGCGAGGCCGCTCCGCCTGCGGATGACAACGTCGTGCTGCTTGTTGGATTGCGAGTTCATGATGGCGGCTCATCGACTGCGTAGCCCACGCCGCGCACGGTTCGGATGGGAGACGCTTCCTGTAATTTGTTGCGGACTTGGGCTACATGGACGTCGACGGTTCGGGTGCTGATGGCCGATGCATAACCCCACACCTCAAGCAGGAGTTGGTCCCGCGAGATCACTCGACCCGGGTGCGCCATGAGGTGAGCGAGGAGGTCAAATTCGGTTGCGGTGAGGTCGATTTGATGATTCCCCACGAAGAGCCGACGCGCGGATAGGTCAAGGTGTAATTCGCCAAGATGAAGGTTTTCGCCTACTGCCGGCAGTGATGCGTGTCGGAGTGCTACTCGAACGCGGGCAACGACCTCACGTGGGCTGAATGGTTTAGTGATGTAGTCATCACCACCTAGTTCCAAGCCGAGCACGCGATCAACCTCGTCGTCACGTGCCGTGCAAAAGAGAATGGGTGTCCAGTTGTCTTCATTGCGCAGCGTGCGACACACCGTCGTGCCGTCCATGCCTGGCAAACCGACGTCGAGAATTACCGCGTCGGGCTGACGACTACGAATGACATCAAGGGCCTTGCCGCCATCACCCACATGCTCAACCTGGAAGCCGTCTCGTTCGAGATAAAGCCGCAACACATCGGCGATTCCGGGGTCATCTTCAACGACAAGAATGAGTTGACCGGCAGCCACTTTTCCCTGGCCGTGACCGCCGAGAGCCACGGAGATTCAGCCGCGCGGATGGGTATCGGTGGGGTGGTGGCTGGGCATCCCCAAGCCAGCCATCGCCATCACTTTGCCGACAATGCCTCCGAGGACGACCATGCCGACGCCAACCCAGAACATCCACCACTGACCAATGACCATGCCAACGGTGCCGACGAGGAAAGCCAAAGTGATGATGATGACGGTCGTCCAAGCAGCCGGGGTCTGTCCATGATTGTCATGGTGGCCCGAGACGGGTGGTTGAGCCATAATGGCGGTCCTCCTGGTGCGAATCTGGCAGAAAACGACAACGCTCACGTATCGTAGCGACTGTTCCATTGTGTCAACGCTTTGGTGAGCCAATGTCGCCTGGTCGAGCGAACACCGGCAGCCCCCCGTTAGGAAAAGTGCGTAAATCCGCTCTCGACCTGAGGGGGACGTCCATCAACGGTCACACTCAACTGGCCTGTCCCAGCGTCGTGCAACTGAGAAACCGTGCCGATGGCGGTGAAATCGACGGGCAGCTCCTGATCAGCAGCAAAAAATGCCACGAGAGCATGATCTTCTCCCCCGCCAAGTACCCAGTAGAGCGGATCCAGATTGTAAGCAGATGCCGCGGCTGCCAGTGGTTCAGCGATCGCGATCAGGGCCGAATCCACGTTGACGATGACTCCAGAAGCGTGCGCAACCCGCGACAGGTCAAGGAGTAGTCCGTCGCTGATATCGATCATCGCGTGGGCGCCATGACGGGCCGCATCGATACCGGCCCGATATGGCGGTTGAGGGCGGCGGTGTGCGTCGACGAGCGCGCGGGGGGAACGAAAACCTCGCGTCAGTACGGCCAGGCCCGCTGCCGACCAACCCAGGATGCCCGCGACGGCCACCACATCTCCTGGTTGGGCGCCAGCACGCCGCACAGGAGGACGGCCCTGCCCATCACCCAATGCCATTCCTGAGATCACAATGGCGTCCGCTCGCACAACGTCGCCACCGATCACGCGTGCTTGAGCCCGTGCGGCTTCGTCGATCACCCCCTGCATGAGCCGCTCAACCCACATCAGGGTTGTTTCGGCGGGGAGACCGAGACTGATCAGCAAAGAGGTCGGTTGCGCACCCATCGCGGCGATGTCGGCCAGGTTTGCCGCCGCTACTTTGGCGCCAATATCTTCTGGCTCAGACCAGTCGGTGCGGAAATGACGTCCGGCAACTGCCATATCGGCCGCAGCCACGATTTGGCCACTACTGATACTGAGTACGGCAGCATCATCACCGATGCCGACCACTTCATCGGCTCCTAGGGCACTCGACCCGGGGCCGGACCGACACAGGAGGCTGATGCGCTCGACCAGGACCAGTTCGCCAACGTCGGCTAACGTGACGCCGTTGTCGAATTCACCGATACCGATTCCGCGTCTAGCATCGTCATTTGGCACGAAAGGCTCCCGTCTGGCGCCGAGTAGTTCTTAGGGCACGCTAGTCTCTGACCTCAACCCCAAACAGATCTCAGCGGCCGGTCGCGACCGCTTGGGGAGCAAAGGAGGACATCGGTGACCGTACAGGCCTACATTCTGGTGCAAACTGAGGTGGGGACCGCTTCCGGTGTCACGGCCAGCATTCGAACCCTTGATGGGGTATCGGTCGTCGAAGATGTCACCGGTCCCTACGACGTCATCGTCCGGGCAGAAGCAGCGACCATGGACGACTTTGGCCATGGTCTGCTCTCCGCGATCCAGGCCATTCCCGGCATTACCCGCACACTCACCTGTCCTATTGTCACGCCCTGATCGTCTTGCATCGACGTATCCACCCGTGCAAAATCGGGGGGTGCGCGTTGCGCTGTTGGCTGGGGCCATCATCTGCCTCTCCTGCGTCACTGCCGCCTGTGGGCGCCAGGTTGCCGTCACACCCGTGGAACCCCTGAACCCCCGATGTGCCGAGGTGGTTGCCGCACTCCCCAACACCATTGACGGTGCTGGTCTACGCCCCACCCGGCCAGAGTCTGCGAGCACGGCTGCGTGGGGCGAGCCACCCATCGTTTTCCGTTGCGGGGTAGCGCGTCCGGATGCGCTAGAACCAACCTCAGCGTTGGTTGAAGTCAACGGCATAGCCTGGTTTCCCGAAACGCTCACCGCCGGGACCGCGTTCACCGCTGTGGAGTGGCCCAGCGCTGACGATCCGGTCTATCTCGAAATTGCTGTGCCCCAGGACTATCCGGCGCCAGCAAACGTCTTGGCCGATGTCAGCCCGATCCTGGCTGCGATCGGCTCCTAGCTAGCAATGCGCTCGGCCGGCGCTATGCGCGGCCCTAGCTCAGCGCAATCCTGTGCCGCGGCGCCAAGCATCGTGGACCAGGTGGGTGACCAACTGCTGATAGCCCAGGCCTGACTCAGCCCACATGCGTGGAAACATCGAGATGGGTGTGAAGCCGGGCATCGTGTTGACCTCATTAATGATCACATCGTTGTCCGTCACGAAAAAATCAACACGAGCCAACCCCTCGCAGGACAACACCGTAAACGCATGACATGCCAATTTCTCAACGGCGGCCGCCTGGGATTCACTCAGCACCGCAGGCACAATCAAGGTCGCTGCATCATCGAGATATTTGGCCTGGAAGTCATAAAAGTCATGTCCGGGACCCACAACTATCTCAGCGCAGCAACTAGCTTGTGGCACACCATCTTCGTCGGTAATGACCGCACATTCGATTTCTCGAGCAGCCACCACACCGGACTCAACGATGACGTGCGGATCAAAACTGAGAGCGTAATCGATTGCTGCTGAGATCCCGGCTGGATCTGTCACTCGCGAGATCCCCACTGATGAACCAGCGCGGGCAGGCTTCACGAAAACAGGCCAGGAAAGTTCCTCGATTTCGGCACGCACTTCTTCGGCGAAATTGCGCCACCGGTGTGCGGTCACCGCACACCACGAACCCACGGGTAACCCCGCTCCGACCAGCAGCGATTTCATGGTCGATTTGTGCATCGCCACTGCCGAAGCTAAAACCCCCGAGCCCACGTACGGAATGCCGCTTAACTCCAAAAATCCCTGAACCGTGCCGTCTTCGCCCCAGGGGCCGTGCAGGACGGGAAAAACTACGTCGGCAACATCGCCGAGGCCTCCGGTCGCTCCCGGCTGCACACCTGCAGCGAAAGGCCGGGCATTCGCAGGCACCTCTGGCAGAGCGGCATCTGAAGCCATCTGCAACACCTGCGCATTGGGTAAGTGCACCCAGACACCGTCACGAGTAATTCCGACCGCTGTCACGATGAACTCTGCATCAAGCAAGGCACGGATGACACCGGCCGCACTGATGCAAGAAATGGAGTGCTCGCTGCTCTGGCCACCAAGGAGAACGGCAACCCGGCGTGGCGTAACCGGTTGGTCACTCACGGGCTCTCCGGCCAGAACATATCGATCTTGACCACGTTCGTCGACTTCGCTGCCATCACCAACACGATAAGAAGGTACCGACAACCGCGGTCAACTAGGGTCGTCGCCATGCCGAGTGCCTCAACGGAATCTTCCGCAACACCGCCCCACGGGAAACCTTCGCCAGATTTCTCCTGGGCCGTAGATACCGCCGTCGTGCATCTTGGTAGACCCCCCACCCTTCCGGGTGAGCCGTTAAACCTCGCCATCACACCAGCTTCGGCATACGTGGCCGGTGGTGAAGTGGAATACGCCCGAGATGGAACGACCGCAATGATGGCGGTTGAGCAGACCGTAGGGGTCCTCGAGGGAGGACATGGCGTTGTCTATTCCACTGGCATGGCTGCTGCGTCAGCGGTCCTGGATGGCTTAGTGGTAGGAGCCATAGTCGTTGCCCCACCACATCTGTATACCGGAGTTGCCGTCCGACTACGTCAGTTGAATCAGGAAGGTCGGATCACACTGCGCCCGCTCATGGATTCAACGGGTGAGGTCGACGTCACTCAATTCACCGGCGCTCACCTCGTGTGGATGGAAACACCAAGCAATCCGATGCTCGACATTATCGACATTGCTGCGGTCACTCAGTTGGCACACAACGCAGGCGCACAAGTGCTCTGCGACAACACGTTCGCTACCCCGATCGGGCAGAATCCACTGGCTCTCGGTGCCGATTACGTTCTGCACAGCGCAACAAAATCCTTAGGCGGACACTCTGACCTCATGGCTGGTGTGGTGGTCACGGCACAACCGGTTGCTGCTGAGAGACTGCGTGAGCAACGCGTCCTGCTCGGGAGCGTTCCCGGTGCACTGGAGTGCTTTTTGCTACTGCGCGGTATTCGCACACTCACCCTGCGTTATGAACGCGCGCACACCTCCGCACAACTCCTTGCTGAACGCCTGGCCGGGCACCACGGCGTGACGAAGGTTCACTATCCGGGCTTGCCCGATCATCCCGGGCACGACATCGCGCAACGCCAAATGAAGGGATTCGCTGCCCTGATCAGCATCGACCTTGGTACGGCCGAACGTGCCACCGAACTGTGTGAATCCACCAAATTATGGATACACAGCACCAGCCTCGGCGGTGTGGAAAGCCTGTTGGAGCGACGCCGTCGATGGGCAAAGGAGAGTCCGCTGGTACCTGACTCACTGGTTCGACTCGCGGTCGGCATCGAAAACGCAGAGGACCTGTGGTCTGACCTAGACCAGGCGCTGCGCAGCCTTACTCCCACCCCGTCTTAGCGGGTCTGAACAATCACTACCGCGCGGGCATTCCAGGTTCGGCTCGAGGTGCTCGCGCCATGAAATTCGCCAGCATTTGAATAGGCGGCTGGCCGTGGTGAACCACGGCCACCACCTGCTCGGTGATGGGCATCTCGACCTCGTGTTGGCAAGCGAGCTGGAAGATAGACCGTGCGCTCTTGACTCCTTCGCACGTCTGCTTCATCTGTTCGGTGGCTTCGGCGAACGTCAGACCTCGTCCCAAACTGGTCCCGAAGGTTCGATTGCGTGACAGCGGAGACTGGCAGGTGGCAATGAGGTCACCCACGCCGGCAAGTCCTTGAAATGTGAGGGGGTCGGCTCCCAGGGCGACGCCAAGCCGCACCATTTCAGCTAGTCCGCGGGTGATGAGGGAGGCTTGGGAGTTTTCACCTAGACCCATTCCAGCAGCAATGCCGTTAGCCAAGGCAATCACGTTCTTCACCGAACCACCGATTTCGACACCCACCACATCGGTGGTCCAATACGGCCGGAAATAGTCGGTGGTACAGGCATCCTGAAGCTGACGCGCGCTCGACTCATCGGCGCAGGCCACCGTCGTTGCAGCGGGCTGTTTTTGGGCAATCTCGCGGGCTAGATTGGGCCCAGAAACTACCGCAATTTGTTCGTTGGGCACTCCCCCGGCCTGGTGAATCACCTGACTCATGCGAGCTGACGTACCAATCTCGATGCCTTTCATGAGGCTGACCACAACCGCGTTGGGTGGCAGGCTGGACCGCCATAGGCTGAGGTTTTCCCGAAGTGTTTGCGCCGGCACAGCCAGCACAACGATATCGGCTTTAACTAGAGCTTCTGCGGCCTTCGTGGTCGCCCGAATTGACTCATGCAGCACCAGTCCCGGGTGGTAACGCTCATTCATGTGGTCCCGATTAATACCAGTGACAGTTTCTGGTTCGCGACCCCAAATCGTCACATCACCACCGGCGTCGGCCAGGACCATGGCGAAGGCAGTGCCCCAAGAGCCACTTCCCATCACCGCAATTTCGGTCATGAATTCTCCAATGCGTTGGTGGGCGATCTCGGAGGTGGACATTGAATGCTGGCAGGGCGGTCGGGTCTCCAATAATGACGTGAATTGACCTGCGAGGGAGCAGTTTCAATTCTTTGTGGTGCAACGGCGAATTTGCTCCACGTCGGTGCGGTACATCAACTCCCATCATGTCTGACAAATGAGCACACACATTCTGTCATCCGGCACCGGCATTCTGACTAAATCACGCGGAGTCCCGCCTTGCTCGCACGTGGCTGAACGACCATCTGCTTCCATGGTTGGATAGGCCGGTGCAGCAATGGACGGCGATCGTTCCGGTGAAAGCTGCCGTCGACGCTAAGTCACGACTCATCAACCACTCTGCCGCGCAGCGCGCAGCCCTCGCCCTAGCTTTCGCCGAGGACGCCATCAACGCGCTCACTGAGTCGCCCATGATTGGTCGCATCATTGTCGTGGGGGCGGACGTGTCCACCGGCCCTCGCTCAGGCATCGAGCACTTCCCTGACCCTGGCCTTGGACTGAACACCGCCATTGACCACGCCTCACGCAAGGTTGATCCGGCTCACCCCGTCTTGGTGATGGTCGCTGACCTACCCGCTGTCGGGACCGCAGACATTGACACGGCCTTGCTGCACGCATCAGGTCATCGGCGCAGCATCATCTGCGATGCCGCAGGCACGGGAACCACCGCACTGATGCGAACCGGAAGCACGACGCTCCAACCTGCTTTTGGTCCTCGATCACGAGCGCATCATGTGGCGTCTGGGGCCTGGGATTTATCAGATCTTGACGTTCCTGGCATGCGCCGAGATGTTGATACCGAGGTGGATCTGTGGGATGCGCTGCGGTTAGGGGTAGGACCGCGAACTCGACTTCTGCTCAACTGAAAGTGGGTCACCGCCATTCGCCCTGAAGAGAATGACGGTGACCCACCTGAACAGATCAGTTCACACAACTAAAGCGTTAGCGACGCGTGGTCCTCTTCGCTGCTGCCTTCTTAGCGGGAGCCTTCTTGGCTGCTGCCTTCTTGGCCGGAGCCTTCTT
>JABAYF010000016.1:65744-165955 GCA_018609125.1 Candidatus Nanopelagicales bacterium
CTGCCTTCTTAGCGGGAGCCTTCTTGGCTGCTGCCTTCTTGGCCGGAGCCTTCTTGGCCGGAGCCTTCTTGGCCGGAGCCTTCTTAGCCGGAGCCTTCTTAGCCGGCGCCTTCTTAGCCGGAGCCTTCTTAGCCGGAGCCTTCTTAGCCGGAGCCTTCTTAGCCGCTGCCTTCTTAGCCGGCGCCTTCTTAGCAGTCGGCTTGGCCGCACCTGCGCGAGCACCGGCAACGATGGCCTTGAATTCCGCACCGGGGCGGAACTTGGGCAACTTGGTTGCCTTGATCTTCACCGCCTCACCGGTTCGCGGATTGCGACCGGTGCGGGCTGCACGGGACTGGCGTTCGAAAACGCCGAATCCACTGATCGCAACCTTTTCGCCGCGCGAGATGGCTCGTTTTACCTCGTGCAGAATGGTTTCGACAACATCGGACACGTCTTTCTTGCTGGTATCAAGCTGTGCGGAGACAGCGTCGATAAGATCCGCCTTGTTCACTGCAGTCCTCTCAGACGTTGGAGTAGCCGAGGTGGGCCCTCAGCTGCAATGTACATAGCCTAGACCCGATGCGCTCTCGTGGTGACACCGCCACGCCGCAGCGAAAACCGTGAAAACCTTGAGAACTCAAGGAATTACACGCGCTATCGTGCCGCGGTAGGTTCCGCTGACGTTGGCTTAAATGAGGGCCGAGCGCTTTCATAGGCCGCCACCTCATAGGCGTAGCGCAGGGTAATACCGATGTCGTCAAGACCCTCCAGTAAACGCCAGCGAACATAGGGATCCACATCAAAGGATGCGTTCATCCCGACACACGTGATCGTCTGGGCCTGTAAGTCAATGGTGACCGCAGCCGCGGGATCAGCTTCAATGATGGCCCACAGTTCCTCCACCACCGACTGGTCAACTGCAGCGGTCAACAAACCGGCCTTACCTGAGTTTCCCCGAAAAATATCGGCAAATCGCGACGAGATCACCACTTTGAAACCGAAGTCATTCAGCGCCCACACGGCATGTTCACGAGAGGAGCCGGTGCCGAAGTCAGGACCGGCTACAAGCACCGATACGCCCTGGTACTCAGGCCGATTAAGGACGAAATCAGGATCGTTACGCCATCCCTTAAACAATCCGTCTTCAAATCCGGTCCGGGTAACCCGCTTGAGGTACTCCGCCGGAATGATCTGATCGGTATCGACATTGCTGCGACGCAGCGGTGCAGCGGTACCGGTGTGAATCAGGAACTTTTCCATTACTAAGCCTTTCAATCAGCCGAAGGGAATTAAAGATCTGCGGGTGCAGCCAGATGACCGAGAACGGCCGTGGCTGCAGCGACCTCGGGTGAGACCAGATGGGTGCGCCCCCCGGGGCCCTGGCGTCCTTCGAAGTTGCGATTCGACGTCGACGCGCTTCGCTCACCGGGGGCGATTTTGTCTGGATTCATACCCAGGCACATGGAGCAACCTGCCTCGCGCCATTCGGCGCCAGCAGTGGTGAAGATCTCATCGAGGCCTTCAGCGTGAGCTTCTAAGCGAACGCGCGCAGAGCCAGGCACGATGAGCATGCGCACGCTGTCGGCAACGTGGCGTCCCTGCAGAATTTGCGCCACCGCACGCAAATCCTCAATGCGGCCATTAGTGCAGGACCCCACGAAAACGGTGTCGATGGCAATATCGCGCAACGGCGTGCCGGGCACGAGGTCCATGTACTCCAGTGCCTGTTCGATCCCGATTCGAGCAGTGTCGTCAGCCGCATCATCCGGTGAGGGAACCACGGCCGACAGGGGCAGACCCTGGCCTGGATTGGTCCCCCAGGTGACGAACGGGGCTACGGCAGTGGCATCGATAAATACCTCGGTGTCAAAACGAGCATCGTCATCGGTCACCAAGGTGCGCCAGTAAGCAACTGCCGCGTCCCAGTCAGCACCGGCGGGCGCATGTGGGCGGCCTCGAACGTATTCGAACGTGGTGTCATCCGGCGCGATCATGCCCGCACGCGCTCCCGCTTCAATGGACATATTGCACAGGGTCATCCGACCCTCCATTGACAGCGCACGAATCGCTTCGCCGCGGTACTCAATCACGTGGCCCTGACCGCCGCCGGTACCAATCTGGGCAATGATGGCCAAAATCAGGTCCTTGGCGCTGGCACCGACAGGTAGCACGCCGTCGACGGTGATCGCCATCGTCTTAAACGGCTTCAGCGGCAGCGTTTGTGTTGCGAGAACATGTTCAACCTCGCTCGTTCCAATACCGAAGGCCAGGGCACCGAAGGCTCCATGGGTCGATGTGTGCGAATCACCACAGACAATGGTCATTCCCGGTTGGGTGATGCCCAACTGGGGACCCACCACATGCACGATGCCCTGCTCAACACTGCCTAGCGGATACAGCAGCACACCGAATTCCTCGGCATTAGACCGCAAGGCATCGATTTGCGCACGCGAGACCGGATCAGCGATGGGCTGGTTAATATCGATGGTCGGGACATTGTGATCCTCGGTGGCCAGGGTCAAATCGGGACGACGAACCGGTCGTCCTGCAGCCCGCAATCCGTCGAATGCCTGTGGACTGGTGACCTCATGCACGAGATGCATATCGATATAGAGCAGGTCTGGCTCGCCTTCGAAGCGGCGAACGACGTGGTCCTCCCACACTTTTTCCGCCAGGGTGTGGCCTGATCGTGCTGCCATGATGCGCCTCCTGCAGTTAGCTATCGGTGGAGTAGTGTCCATATAGTGAGACAAGAACCTCTACTTATGGACAATGCTAGCGGGGTGGGCGTTCTCGACAAGAGCACCCTGGTGTTGAACTGTCTCGCCGAAGAACCTCGGTCACTCAGCGACCTCGTTGCCGCCACCGGTATGCCGCGACCCACCGTCTACCGCATTTCCGCAGCACTGGTGAATCACCGGTTTGTCGAACGTGACGATCAGGGGATGTATCGACTCGGCCCCCGACTACGCGAACTCGCGCGCCTGTCCCAACTTCCACAACTCGGCGTCCTCGCTCGCGACATCCTTGACGATTTAAGCCGCCTTACCGCCGAAAGCGTTCAGATTTTTGTGCCGACCCAGAATGGACGCCGATGTGTTGCGGCCGTTGAACCAGATCGCGGGTTGCGCGACACCGTTCCCGTGGGCGCAGTCCTCACGCTCAGCGCTGGGTCTGCCGCACAGATACTTCTCGCCTGGCTACCGGCTCCGTCGCGCAGGGCCTGGCTCGTTGGAGCACGATTCAACGCCGCAGACTTAGAGCGCGTACGTATGCGCGGCTGGGCGCAAAGCATTGGGCAGCGAGAACCCGGAGTGTGTTCAGTTTCGGCACCGATATTCGCGCGACCAACCGACACCGGCAGTATCGTCGCCAAGGGCGTGCCGACAACGACTGCGCCGGAACCAGAAGTGCCGCTGGCCGCAATCTGCGTTTCCGGCCCGCAGGCCCGCATGACCGCCCGCCCGGGAAAACGTTATGCGGGCGCCCTACAGGAAGCCGGTCAAGCCATTGCTGCGCGACTCGCTGAGCAGCCCTAACGATGCAAAAGCAGGGCCCTGCCACAGGCTTGGCAAGAAAAAAGGCCAGAAAGTAGGGCAAGACTGGATCAGCCTCGCCCTACTCAGATGTAGCCCCGACGGGATTCGAACCCGCGCTACCGCCTTGAGAGGGCGGCGTGCTAGGCCACTACACAACGGGGCCGTGCACCCGACCCGTCCGCTCTTGAGCGGGCGATGCAGATGCTGGGCGAAAAACACCGAGGTCGTCGTGTGCCTTTGCGCCTTGCTGGGGTACCAGGACTCGAACCTAGACTAACTGGACCAGAACCAGTTGGGCTGCCAATTACCCCATACCCCATGGGTTGTAAACGAGATCAAAGTATAGCCCCACCCCCTGCGTGCCATGATCAGCGGCGTCAGCGGCACTACCTATTCGCGGCCGCGGTTAATCGCGCAACGCAAACATTGCGACCCAAGATTTCCATCGACTCGAACAACGGTGGAGACACCCGGCGCCCGGTGATAGCAATACGCAGCGGGGTGAAGGCGTGCTTAGGTTTTAAGCCCATGTCCTCAACCAGGGCAGCTCGCAGCGATGCCTGAATATCTGCCGCAGTCCACGTGGAAAGTGACGCCAGCGAGATGAGTGCGGCCGTCAAGGTAGCCGTTGCCGCATCGTCGAGGAACTCCCACTGATCATCGGCTATGGCAAAGGCTTCATCATCCACCAGCAAGAACGCCAGCATGTCCACAGCTTGGGTGAGCACTTCCAGCCGCTCAGCCACCAGGGGTAGCGCCTGTTCCAGAACCGCTTGCTCCTGGCCTGTCGGGGGATTGCTGACGAGCCCGGATTCCTGCAGATAGGGCAACAACCGCTCGTTCAACTCACTGGGTTGCAGATGCCGAATCCAGTCAGCATTGATGGCGGTGGCCTTCTTCACATCAAATCGCGCTGGACTGGCATTGACCCGAGAAATATCAAACCACTCGGCCATCTGCTGCAGCGAGAAAAACTCCTGGTCATCTCCCGGTGACCATCCGAGCAGGGCAAGATAGTTGAGCAAACCTTCGGGCAAGAAACCTAGTTCGCGATACATCAACAGCGAGGATTCTGGATCGCGCTTGGATAGTTTTCGATTGCCCTGGCCCATGACATAGGGCAGGTGGCCAAACCGGGGCGATACACCAGAACCGACGCCAATATCTGCCAAGGCAGCATGCATTGCGATTTGCCGGGGCGTGGATGAGAGGAGATCCTCCCCGCGCAGCACGTGGGTAATGTCCATCAGCGCATCATCGGCGGGGTTAACCAGCGGATACAGCGGGTCTCCGTTTGCCCGCATAATCACATAGTCCGGCACGAACTCCGGACGAAATGTGACCGGACCCCGCACCAAATCATCCCAGGTGATGTCGTGATCAGGCATGGCGAAGCGCAGCACCGACGAACGATTCGCAACACGATGTGCAGTGATTTGGTCTTGGGTGAGATGGCGACAGGTGCGACCGTAGCCTGGCGCTCGGTGCTCTGCTTTCGCCCGATCTCGGTCGGCCTCTAGCTCCTCCGGAGTACAAAAACACTCATAAGCGTGGCCGGCAGCCAGGAGTTGAGCGGCGATCCGCCCATAGATCTCACCGCGTTCGGACTGTCGGTAGGGACCAAATGGACCACCGACCCCTGGGCCTTCGTCCCAGGTCAGTCCTAGCCAGCGCAACGAGTCCACCAGAGCGGTGTAGGAACTCTCTGAGTCCCGAGCCGCGTCGGTGTCTTCGATCCGGAATACGAATGTGCCCTGATGATGACGGGCGAATGCCCAATTGAATAGCGCGGTTCGGATCATGCCCACATGTGGATTCCCGGTCGGCGACGGACTGAAGCGCACGCGGACGGGCACAGCCTGTGCCCCGGGATCAGCTGCCTCTAGCGCCATGGGGAAGCTCCGTTGTCTGCGGCCACCGGATTGCTCAGTTGACCGATGCCATCAACAGCCACCGTAACTTCGTCGCCGTCAGCCAATGCGGTAACACCGGCCGGCGTGCCGGTCAAGATGACATCTCCGGGCAGCAGCGTCATGACCCCACTCACGAATTCCACTAGCTCGGCCACGTTGTTTACCATGGAAGACGTGTTCGCACGCTGTGTCTGTTCACCGTTGATTGCCCCCCACAGCACCGCGTTGTTTGGGTCTAGGTCGGTATTAATCCAGGGACCCAGCGGACAAAAAGTGTCGTATCCCTTTGCTCGAGCCCACTGGCCATCGCTGCGCTGATGATCGCGCGCGGTGACGTCATTGGCCACGGTGTATCCAAGAATCACGTCCGCCGCTGACTCAGCCGGTACATGTCGACACATGCGCCCGATCACGATGGCCAACTCTGCCTCCATCTCGACCTGAGCCGAGGTTGCCGGCAAGACGATAGGTGAACCAGGCCCAATCACGCTGGTATTAGGTTTAAAAAACAGCATCGGTTCAGCCGGCACCTGTCCGCCCATTTCCACCGCGTGATCGGCGTAGTTCTTACCGACCGCCACGATCTTGCTGGGCAGCATGGGTGGCAAGAACCTCACTCGGTTAGCACTCACTTGACGATCCGCCAGCGTGATGTCGCCGAAAGGGTGGGCCTCAATCAAGGTAACCGAAGTGTCGACACCCACCTTCCCCTCATCAGTTATACCTTCAACGGCGGCGAACGAAACATGGTCACCGAGAGCGACACGACAAATCAGCACGTTGGTGAGCCTAACGGACTCGGTCAGCCGGACTCACCGGCAATAGCGGGGGTGAGAAGGGCATAAGTGATCGCATCTTCTAACGCTCGCCAGGAAGCCGCGATGACATTCTCGTGAACCCCGACGGTGTTCCACCGAGAATCACCATCGGTACTGCCTATCAAGACGCGGGTTACCGAGTCGGTTCCCCGGGCGTTATCGAGTAGGCGCACCTTGTAGTCGATGAGGCTGACACCGGCGAGTTGTGGGAACAAATCTACGACAGCTTGGCGCAGTGCCCGGTCCAGTGCATTGACCGGACCATTGCCCTCCGCGGTTGCGATTACTCGTTCACCTGCGGCGTGTAACTTCACGGTTGCTTCGCTCACGACGTTGCCCTGGGCATCTTGATCAACGATGGTGCGCCACGACTCCACAGTGAACGGTTGACTAATGTCAGAACCAGATTCCTGATGCAGCAACAATTCAAAAGAGGCATCGGCCGCTTCAAAGGTCCAACCTTGAGATTCCAGAGCCTTCACTCGATTGACCACCCGATTGATCAATTCAGGGTCGCCCGACACGTCATGGCCAAGCTCCTGACTTTTCAGTTCCACCGAAGCGCGACCTGCCATCTCTGTGATGAGGACGCGCTGACTATTGCCCACGATCGTGGGATCCATGTGGTTGTACAGATCAGCCGAAACCTTAAGCGCACTCGCATGGAGTCCGGCCTTATGTGCGAACGCTGAAACGCCCGCGTACGGCTGGTGTGTGTCCGGGGTGATGTTGGCAATCTCAGCGATGGCATGGGAGATGCGCATCGTCTCGCGCAGTTTTCCCTCGGGTAGGACGGGTAGTCCCATCTTGGCGGACAGATTCGTAACAACAGAAAACAGGTCAGCGTTTCCGGTGCGCTCTCCGTATCCATTCGCGGTGCACTGCACATGAGTGACCCCCGCGTCTACCGCCGTGACGGTATTGGCCACGGCGCAACCGGTGTCGTCCTGACAGTGAATCCCCAGGCGCATCGTCGTTCGACTCAACACGTCGGTGACCACACGATGAATACCCACCGGCAACATGCCGCCGTTGGTATCGCACAGGACACCAACATCTGCACCGGCATCGTTGGCGGCTTGCAAAACGGCGACACCGTAGTCCGCGTCATTGCGATACCCATCAAAGAAGTGTTCAAGATCGACAAAAACTCGACGTTGATGTTCCACCAGAAAGGCCACCGTGTCGAACACCATGGCTAGGTTCTCTTCCAGCGTCGTATGCAGTGCCTCGCGAACATGGCGCACATCCGACTTGGCAACGAGGGTGATGATTGGGGCCTCACACTCCAGTAGCGCGCGCACCTGTGGGTCATCGGCTACCGCGATTGATGCCTTCCGAGTAGATCCAAATGCCACAAGTTGGGCCGTGTGCAACCGCAGTTCGGTGCGGGCACGGTCGAAAAACTCGGTGTCCTTGGGCATTGCCCCCGGCCAACCACCTTCGATGAATCCCACACCGTAGGAATCAAGCAGGGACGCAACCGCGAGTTTGTCTGCTACCGAATAGGAAATACCCTCTCGCTGGGCACCATCACGCAGAGTTGTGTCGAACACGTGAAATGCATCGCCCAGTGGTGAAATGTCCCGTGCTGTGTGGGGTCGTGGTGTTTGGTTTCGCATGAAGAATTCTGGCCCTCTCGTCGTACTCGGGCCGGGCAATGAAAAAGCCCCCCGCAGTTGCGAGAGGCAGCGCATCGTCCGACCCGAATGGGAAAAACGATGCGCTAATTAATAATAATTGAGATCAACACACGGCCAACGGCGCGGCTAGAGCTGCCTGCCTCGACTGTGATCATGGCAGTACTATATAACGACTAGGCGAGCCGTTGCAGCCATTTATGTTTATCGGCCACGACGCCGGTCTGAATTCCAAGAAGCTGTTCACGCAGACGCATCGTGACCGGCCCGGCAGCACCATCGCCCACGATCCATTCCTGGGTGGCAGATTTCACCGACCCAACAGGGGTGACCACAGCCGCCGTACCGCACGCAAATACTTCGGTGATGTCGCCCGCTGCGCAACCTGCTTGCCAATCCTCCACGCTAATTTGTCCCTCATCGGCCTGGATGTTCATTTCGCGGGCGAGGGTGAGGAGTGAATCGCGCGTGATTCCGGGGAGAAGGGCACCGGTGAGCGCGGGAGTCATGATGCGTGCGCAGTCGCCTGAGCCGTATACGAAATACAGGTTCATGCCGCCCATCTCTTCAATCCAGCGGCGCTCGACCGCGTCGAGCCATACCACCTGGTCACAACCGTGCTCAGCAGCCTGGGCCTGGGCAATTAAGGATGCGGCATAGTTTCCGGCGCACTTTGCCTCGCCGGTACCACCGGGGGCGGCGCGCACATACTCGTGAGACAGCCACACCGAGACCGGTGCAATACCACCGTGAAAATAGGCGCCGGCCGGGGAAGCGATGAGCAAGTATTGATAGGCATCGGCCGGGCGCACGCCTAGACCCACCTCGGTGGAAAACATAAACGGCCGCAGATAGAGGGAACATTCATCTTCCGTCGGCACCCAGGCGTGATCGATGCTAACCAGCGCCTCCAGGCTAGACAGGAACAGTGACGTGGGCAGTTCCGCCATCGCCAGTCTGCGCGCGCTATTTTGGAACCGGACCGCGTTGGCCATGGGTCGGAAAGTCCACACGGTTCCGTCGCTGTGGCGGTATGCCTTCAGCCCTTCAAAAATCGACTGGCCGTAGTGAATAAAGTTTGTGGCCGGATCAAGGGACAGCGGCGCGTAAGGCACCACCTCGGCGTCGTGCCACTGGCTGTCCCTGGTCCACCGTGCGCTGACCATGTGATCGGTGAAGTGACGACCGAAACCTGGGTTGGCGAGGACCTGCTCACGCTGCGCCTGGCTCAGCGGCATGGTGCTGGGGTGCACGGCAATGGGCCAGGTTTGTGCTATCCCACCGGTGTGTCCAACTTCTCCGGCCGGCATGTGTGTCATGGACATGACGTTACCGGCCCGCTGCGTCGGTCGCGAGAGCATCGCCGATCTCGGCTGTGGTGCGAGCACCGAATTCGGATCGGGCAGCCAGATCGGCGGCAACCGCGGCGTCAATCGCACGGGCGCGTTCGGTCTCCCCGACGAAGTCCAGCAGCATGGCGAGACTGATCACGGTGGCGGTCGGATCTGCCTTGCCCTGTCCCACGATGTCTGGGGCCGAACCATGCACCGGCTCGAACATGCTCGGATGCTTCCGTGAGGGGTCGATATTTCCGCTGGCGGCAAGTCCGATACCACCGGCAATCGCCGCACCGATGTCGGTCAAGATATCGCCGAACAGATTGTCGGTGACGACAACGTCGAATCGCTCGGGTTGGGTCAAGAAAAACATTGCGGCGGCATCCACGTGCAGGTAATCGGTTTCGATATCTGGGAAGTCCTGGGAAACCTCAGTGAACACGCGTTGCCACAGGCCACCGGAGTTCACCAGCACATTCGTCTTATGCACCAGCGTCACCTTTCCGCGGCGGCGCTGCGCTCGAGCAAAGGCATCGCGAACAATGCGCTCTACCCCGAAAGCTGTGTTGAGACTCTCCTCGGTAGCCACCTCGTGCGCGGTACCCACCCGCAATCGACCACCTGCACCCACGTAGGGACCTTCAGTGCCCTCGCGGCACACCACAAAATCGATATCTTCAGCAGTCTTTCCCGCCAGCGGTGTGGCGACACCGGGGTACAACCGAACCGGGCGCAAATTCACATGATGATCGAAGGCGAAACGCAACGGCAGCAGCACGCCCCGCTCCAAAATGCCGGGAGCAACGCTGGGGTCACCGATCGCACCCAGCAAGATGGCATCTGATTGCTGGAGCTCATCGAGCACGCTCGCAGGCAGGGTCTCACCGGTTCGATGGTAAAGGCGGGCCCCAAGGTCATATTCCTGCGTGTAAACGCTCAGTCCCCCGCCGACCGCTTCAAGCACCTTCATCGCTTCTGCAACCACCTCGACCCCAATGCCATCACCGGGAACGAGGGCCAGATTCAAAGTGGACGACATGGACGCTGAGGGTAGTCCCGGCTATCACTCGATGTGCGAGCCGACCCCGTGATAACCTGCAATCAATGACGGCAAACCTTCTTCTTGGTTGCCGCGGCGAGGCCTAACGACCGGCCCACTCGCCGCGGGTTGTTTGCTATGCCGGTTGCCCCCAACCCGCCTCGCACCACACGGTGCACTTGCACACAACCAGGAGTACTCCGCGATGAACACCTCGCAATCACACACGTACGACGAGCGCAATGCCCAGCAACCTACGGATATGCCGTGGCAGCGCTACACCCCCTTCACACCCGTAGCTCTAACTGATCGCACCTGGCCGGATCGGGTGATCACCCAGGCGCCACGCTGGTGCGCGGTAGATCTCCGCGACGGAAATCAGGCGCTGATTGATCCCATGACCCCGAGCCGCAAGCGCCGAATGTTTGAACTCCTCGTGGCCATGGGCTACAAGGAGATTGAGGTGGGATTTCCCTCGGCATCGCAAATCGATTTCGACTTTGTTCGCATGCTCATCGAGGAAGACGTTATTCCTGACGACGTTGTCATTCAGGTACTCACCCAATCACGTGAGCACCTCATCGAGCGCACCTTCGAAGCGATTCGAGGCGCACGACAGGCAATAGTTCACCTGTACAACTCGACCTCCACCCTCCAGCGGCAGGTAGTTTTCGGCCTGGATCGAGAGGGCATCAAGGAAATCGCAGTGCACGGAGCTCAGCTGTGTCTGAAATATGCCGACCAAATCGCTGATGAGACGCAGGTGTACTTCGAGTATTCACCAGAGTCCTATACCGGCACTGAGCTTGATTTCGCCGTGGAGATTTGCGACGCGGTGACTGCGGTGTGGCAGCCAACCCCTGACCGCAAGGTCATCCTTAATCTGCCCGCCACTGTTGAGATGGCAACACCCAATGTCTACGCCGATTCTATTGAGTGGATGCATCGCCATCTCGCCCGACGCGAGAGCATCGTGCTCAGCCTGCACCCGCACAACGACCGAGGAACCGCGGTTGCTGCCGCCGAATTGGGTTATCAGGCCGGTGCCGATCGAATTGAGGGTTGCCTGTTTGGCAACGGGGAGCGAACAGGAAACGTGTGCCTGGTGACCCTGGGCATGAACCTGTTCAGTCAGGGCATCGACCCCCAGATCACCTTTTCTGACATTGATGACATTCGGCGCACGGTGGAGTACTGCAATCAGCTGCCGGTCAACGAACGTCATCCCTACGGTGGCGACCTTGTGTACACGGCCTTTTCCGGCTCACACCAAGACGCCATCAACAAGGGCCTGCGCGCGATGGAGGCAGGAGCCGCCGCAGCCGGCGTCAGTGTTGACGATCACCCGTGGGCCGTGCCGTATCTGCCCATCGACCCCAAGGACGTAGGTCGCACCTACGAGGCCGTGATTCGGGTGAACTCCCAATCAGGCAAGGGTGGGGTCGCCTACATCATGCGCACCGAACACCGTCTAGAGCTGCCTCGGCGGCTACAAATCGAGTTCTCCCACGTCGTCCAGCAGCAAACAGACGAGGAAGGCGGTGAGGTCACACCCGAGCACATGTGGTCTGCCTTCAGCTCTGAGTACCTACCTGATGCGAAAGCGTCCTGGGGGCGGTTCGGGTTGGAGTCGGTGAGCCAGCGCTCCAGCGTTGATGGCGACACCGACATCGAGGCGGTCGTGCTGGACTCGGGCACGGCAATCACGCTCACCGGACGCGGCAACGGCCCCGTCGCCGCTTTTTGTGATGCGTTGGCTTCAATCAGTGTCGACGTGCGAGTACTCGACTACGCCGAACATGCCATGAGTGCAGGTGGCGATGCGATCGCTGCGTCCTATTGCGAATGCGCGGTGGGTGACCGGGTGCTGTGGGGCGTGGGCCTCGACCCATCCATCACAACTTCGTCGCTGAAAGCAATTATCAGCGCAGTAAACCGCGCGATTCGCTGAAGCAACGGACACCCGCACCGAGTGCCGGCGGCTTTGACTAGCCGAAGTCGACCGTGCGCCCGGTGTGGGCACCGATGTCCTTGATGAGCGTCTCCAGCATTGCTGCGGGTGCGACCGAATCGACGGTCAACACGATCAGGGCATGGCCACCGGCATCATCGCGGCTGACCTGCATACCGCCGATGTTGACTCCTGCCTCGCCGAAGGCGTGCCCCACGACGCCAACCACTCCTGGCCGGTCGTGGTAACGGAAAAACGCCATGTGATCGCTGATCGGCACATCAGTGTCAAACGCGTCGACCTCGACCAGTTTTTCGACGTGGCGTGCACCGGTGACGGTGCCGGCAACACTCAGCATTGACCCGTCGGTCAGCGTGAGTCGCACGCGCACGAGGTTGCGATGATCAGGGCTTTCATCATTGGTTATCAACGCAACCTCGACCCCGCGCTGTTGGGCCAGCACAGGAGCATTAACGAAGGACACGGGGTCGTACACGAGTCCGGAAAAGAGGCCCTTCAGGGCCGCAAGTTCGATCACCCGAACATCAAGGTCAGCAACTTCGCCACGGACTTCAACGTCGATTCGCTCTACTGCCCCGTCGATGAGTCCGGCAGAGATAACCCCGAGATGCTCGGCCAGGGGCAGGAGGGGGCGGATGGGTTCGGCAACAGAACCGCCCTGCACGTTTACCGCATCGGGTACGAGTTCTCCAGCCAGGGCGAGTCGTACCGACCGAGCCACCGCAATACCGGCTTTTTCTTGGGCCTCGTCAGTGGATGCGCCCAAATGCGGTGTTGCGACGACGTTTTCCAGGCCGAATAGCGGCGAATCTGTGCAGGGTTCGCTGGCGTACACGTCAAGGCCAGCGCCGGCGACTCGCCCCTCAGACATTGCGGTGAACAGTGCTGCCTCGTCAATGATGCCGCCGCGCGCTGCATTGATGATGTGCACGGTGGGCTTTACCTTGCGCAGTTGCTCCTCATTGATCAGGTTGACCGTCTCCGGAGTCTTCGGTAGGTGCACCGTAATGAAATCTGACTGGGTCAGCAGTTCGTCAAGGGTCACCATGCGGACACCGATCTGGGCGGCGCGAGCCGGTTGCACATAGGGGTCATACGCGATGAGGCGCACTCCGAATGCGCTGAGGCGCTGGGCCACCAGGATGCCGATCCGGCCTAGGCCCACGATGCCGACGGTCTTCTCGGTGAGTTCCACGCCGGTATACTTCGAACGCTTCCACTGACCAGCACGCAGTGCCTCGTTGGCCGGCACAATCTTGCGTGCACTCGCCAGCAACAACCCCACTGCTAATTCCGCCGCACTCACGATATTTGACGTGGGGGCGTTCACGACCATGACGCCGGCCTGGGTAGCCGCCTTGACGTCGACGTTGTCTAAGCCAACTCCGGCGCGCGCCACAACCTTCAGCGATTTCGCAGCCGCAATGGCTTCGGCATCCACCTTGGTGGCCGAGCGCACCAGGATGGCATCGACGTCGGCGATCGCGGGCAGCAGCGCGGCACGGTCGGCACCGTCGCAATGGCGAATTTCGAAGTCGGGCCCGAGGGCCTCCACTGTTGCCGGTGACAGCTCTTCAGCAATCAAAACAACGGGCTTGGGCATGAAAACACCTCTCCTGGGCACCGGCCGAGCGAGAACCACTGGGCACGCACTCATTCGAGCGCGGCTTGAGTCTAGCGAGGGCTAGCCCGGCGGCAATCTGGTGCCCGAGCATGTTCGTACCGACCTACGGCTGCAGGGGTACGTCACCGATCTTGGACCGCCAGGCTGTGAACGACTGAATGGGCCCGGCGTGCGGTCGAAACAACCAGGGCCACGGATGTACCTGGGTCACCGACACAGCCGCCGCCCGTTCGGTCCAGCCCGGCACGGGGGCATACGTTGTGGCAAGAGCAAGCGTGGTCCAACGTGTTCGTGGATCACCACGCCAGATGTGCACTTCGCGGCGCTGGGCAAGATCAGCCAGGCACTGCGCAAGAAAGACACCTCGGTGAGCGGATAACTTTAACTGCTGCAGCAGCGGTTCATCCCAGATGAACATCACGGGTAGGTCAGGGTGCGCTGCCAGTGCTGGATCATCATCACCGAGGGATTCCGCGGTCAACCAAACTGCCTGCGCTGCTGGCTCTGCATCAGATCGCGCCTGTGCAGTCAGCGGCCCGGTGGTGGCCATGGGATCCGGGTCGTGCCGCAGGCGCGGATCTGGATCTGCACGGGGCGCTGGGGAAACATCTGGCGGCCAAGATTCGATGGGGCAGGCCGAGCGCAAAGAACACCGCCGGCACAGATCAGGTGCCCGCTTTTCCACCTGCCACCGAGAGAATCCGTAGGGCTTGCCCGTCAGCGCTCCCACGGTCCACTGCCAACCCGCACGATTAGCCGCGCGCGAACCGTCAAGAAGTTGTTGAAAAAACAGATCCTCACCGTCTCGCCAAGACCAACCCAATCGAACCGACCAGTGCGATGCCAACCACATGCGCTGCTGATTGGTAATCCACCCGTGCTCGGCAAGCTCAGCGACCGAATCATCAACACATGACATCCCTTCCGGCCATGACAGATGACGATCGCCTGTTCGCGGGATGATGCTGTAGCGCAGAGATTTTGCCGACTCACGGCCAATCCGGGCATAGAGGTGTCGAGCGTATTCCTGCCACAGCAGTTCATCCCGAAATTTTTTGCGATCAGAGTCGGGCGCATGCTCGGCACTGGCCCACACGCGAGGCAGGGTGAGAAGTCCGTGTCGAATATAGGCAGATAATCCGGTGGCCCCCCTCCGAGAAACCGGCCAGACTTCATTACGACGCTTCGCGTAACCGGCCAAATCGCTTGCGGCTAGTGCCGCATCGGCTGCCTGCTGGCCTCCGGCCATGACGCGAGCTGTCGAACCTGGTCGAAATAGATCACCCATGTGCTCGGCAATCCACGTTGACGCGGTCGCCATCGTGGGTGTGCGCAGCAGCATCGGCTCTGTCATCTAGGGCTGCCTTCTTGGCAGACCCGGCGCACGTTTACCAAGCCCTTAGCGGTCGATGGATCCACCACCCGCCCCTGCTGAACCCACTCGATTTCTTGCGCCGCGGCTAAGCGTCGAGCAGCCTGCCGCACCGCTTCCCGGGCACCTTGTGGACTATCGGCGCGCACCGCTGCGGCAGCCACCTCGAACTGCGCAAGATCGACTCCCTGGCTAGCGGGCACCTGCTGAAGCCCAGACATAATGACGTCTTCTAGGTCAGCCCCATCCTGATGTGGTGCACGGCGGCACGCCTGGGAGCAGTACTTCACCTGAGGCCAATCCCGCTCCCACTTCTTCCGCCACGTAATCGTGCGCCCACACTGCAGGCAAGTTTTCGCCGCTGGTGCAGCGCCCCGATTGGTAGCAGATTTAGCGGGCCGCTGAGCCTTCAACGTAATCATCGTCGCCGGCATCGATCCAACTCATCAGACCGCGCAGTTCGCTGCCGACCTTCTCGATGGGATGCTGTTCTGCCGTCGCTCGCATCGCAGCGAACTCGGGACCACCGGCCTGTTGATCGGCCATGAATCGTTCGGCGAAGGCCCCATTTTGAATATCGGCCAGGACCGCCTTCATGTTTTCTTTCACTCGGCCGTCAATGACGCGCGGACCCGAGACATAGTCACCGTACTCAGCCGTATCCGACACACTCCAGCGCTGCTTGGCAATGCCGCCTTCGTACATGAGGTCGACGATCAGCTTCAACTCGTGCAGGCACTCGAAGTAGGCAACCTCTGGCTGGTAACCGGCCTCAACCAAAACCTCAAAGCCATTCATGACCAGAGCAGAAGCGCCACCGCACAGGACGGCCTGCTCGCCGAAGAGGTCAGTTTCGGTCTCCTCGGTGAACGTGGTCTTGATACCGCCAGCTCGCAGCGCACCGATCGCACCGGCATAGGACAGCGCCAAGGGCCACGCCTGTCCGGAGGCATCCTGTTCAACCGCGACGATCGCCGGTACACCTCGGCCGGCTACATACTCACGGCGAACCAGGTGGCCCGGGCCCTTCGGGGCCACCATGCACACGTCGACGAAGCCCGGGGGTGTGATGTAGCCGAATCGAATGTTGAATCCGTGGGCGAAGAAAAGCGCGTCGCCCTCTTGCAAGTTGGCTTCGACCGATTCGGTGTAGAGACGTTTCTGGACAGGATCGGGGACCGTCATCATGATGAGATCAGCCTCAGCCGCGGCGGTAGCCGGATCGACCACGCGCAAACCCTCATCTTCGGCGCGCGCTCGGCTCTTGGAACCCTCGGGTAGGCCCACGCGGACGTCGACACCAGAATCGCGAAGATTCAGTGAATGGGCATGGCCCTGGCTGCCATAGCCGAGGACAGCTACGACCCGATTCGTGATGATGGAAAGATCGGCGTCAGATTCATAAAACAACTCGGCCATGGGGTTCTCCTCGAAATGATTGGGCGGTTCGCCGTGTGAAGATTAGCGCGTCACTACGCAGTGCGGTCGACCGGACGCAGACTGCGATCGGTGATCGCCCGCCCACCTCGGGAGAGCGCCACGAGACCTGACTGCACGATTTCCTTGATTCCGTAGGGCTCCAAAGTACGCAACAGTGCGGCTAATTTGTCATTTTTCCCGGTTGCCTCGATGGTGACCGCGTCAAGGGCGACGTCGACAATTTTGGCGCGAAATAATTGCGCCACCTCCAGGATCTGGGACCGAGAATGACTGTCGGCTTTGACCTTGACCAACATGATTTGGCGCTGGACGGCTGAGTCATCGTCAAGCTCGACGATCTTTAAGACGTTGATCAACTTATTCAACTGCTTGGTGACCTGCTCCAAGGGCAGTGATTCCACCGTGACCACAATCGTGATGCGCGAAACCTCTGGCTCCTCGGTCGGGCCTACCGCGAGGGATTCGATATTGAATCCACGCCGCGAAAAAAGACTCGACACTCGCGCGAGGACGCCTGGTTTATCTTCGACGAGCACAGACAGTGTGTGGCGACTCATGTCTAATCCTCCCTCTCCCACTTTGGCGCCATCTCCCGGGCGACCAAGATGTCGTCGTTACTTGCACCGGCCGCAACCATCGGCCACACCATCGCATCCTTGTGCACGACAAAATCAATAACAACGGGGGCATCATTAAGTGCCAGGGCCTTCTCGATTGTCACATCGACCTGGTCTGGGCTGTCGCACTGCAAACCATGACATCCATATGCCTCGGCGAGCTTGACAAAATCTGGGAACCGATGCGACTGCAGGTCTGTCTGTGAATACCGCTTGTCGTAGAACAGGGTTTGCCACTGGCGCACCATGCCGAGGCTTGAATTATTGATCAGGGCTACCTTGATCGGGATGTTATTGATGGTGCAGGTTGCGAGTTCTTGATTGGTCATCTGAAAGCAACCATCGCCATCGATGGCCCACACGGTGGTATCGGGTAGGCCAACCTTGGCGCCCATTGCTGCCGGCACCGCGTAGCCCATGGTGCCCAAACCCCCGGAGTTCAGCCAGGTGCGCGGATTTTCGTAGTTGATGAACTGCGCCGCCCACATCTGATGCTGACCCACACCGGAGGCAAATATCGCCTCCGGGCCAGACAGTGCGCCGACGCGCTCGATGACCAGCTGTGGCGACAGGCCACCGTCATCGGGCAGGTCATAGCCAAGTGGGTAGGTGTCGCGCCAGTGATTAATGGTGGACCACCAGGCGGCATAGTCACCGTGACGACCAGCGGCATATTCGGCCTGGAGCACCGCCACCAACTCGGTCATGAACTCACCAACATCACCCACAATGGGCACGTCTGCGTAGCGATTCTTGGAGATCTCCGCTGGGTCAATATCCACATGAATCACCGACGCATCCGGGGCAAAACTAGCCAGCTTTCCGGTAACTCGATCATCGAAGCGAGCACCGAGGGTGACCAGCAGATCCGACTTTTGCAGCGCCCCCACCGCGCTCACCGTGCCGTGCATGCCCGGCATACCCAGATGCTGAGGATGTGAGTCAGGAAAAGCTCCGCGCGCCATGAGAGTCGTGACCACAGGTAACCCGGTAAGTTCGGCTAAAGCTCGCAGCGCAGGTGCACCGTTGGCACGAATTACACCTCCCCCGACATAGAGCACAGGCCTGTGCGATTCCAAGATGAGTCGCGCTGCTTCGCGCACCTGCTTCGCGTGCGGCCGGGTGACCGGATGGTATCCGGGGAGATTCAGCGACTCGGGCCATTGAAAGCTGGTGCTGGCTTGCAACGCATCCTTGGCGATGTCCACCAGGACCGGACCTGGGCGACCGGTGCTGGCAAGATGAAAGGCCTCGGCGATGGCCCGTGGAATATCGGCCGCGTCAGTGACCAGGAAATTGTGCTTGGTGATGGGCATCGTGATGCCGCGGATGTCTGCCTCTTGGAAGGCATCGGTGCCGATGGCGGATGAAGGAACCTGACCGGTGATAGCGACCATCGGAACAGAGTCCATATGCGCATCTGCAATGGGAGTGACCAGGTTGGTCGCCCCGGGGCCCGATGTCGCCATGCACACCCCAACCCGACCGGTAGCCGCCGCGTAGCCTTCGGCCGCATGGCCCGCGGCCTGCTCGTGGCGGACAAGAATGTGCCGAATCTTGGTGGAGTCCATCAGCGGGTCGTAGGCGGGCAAAATGGCACCGCCAGGAATACCGAAGATGACGTCAACATCGGCATATTCAAGGGCGCGAATCAAACTTTGCGCACCGGTGATGGTCTCGGCGGTTTCACTCGCGCTCGTCACAGAACCTGCCTGCGTCATGGTGTGGGTCACTTCCTCGTCTGGGCTAACCGGGCTGATGAACCTGTCGGCAAAAACTGCGGTGAAACAACAAACCCTCCGACCCGTAAGGGCTCGGAGGGTGCGCGCGGATAAAAGCTGGGGTCAGCCCGCGCGCCTGTTTACTACAATAATCTCTTGCGACATATCGGCAGCATACCCCATGTGGTCCACCCTTAGTCGCAGACCGCGCCATTGGACGCCGAACCCACCAAACGCGCGTACTTTGCCAGCACCCCACGGGTGTAGCGCGGCGGCAGCGGTTGGAATCTGGCCGAACGGGCCGCGAGTTCCTCATCGGATACATGAAGGGTGAGTTTTCGGGTGGTGAGGTTGATACTGACTTCGTCGCCAGGCTCTACCAGGGCGATGGGTCCCCCATCAGCAGCTTCAGGAGCCACATGGCCAACACAAAGGCCGGTGGTTCCGCCGGAGAAGCGGCCATCGGTAATAAGGAGAACCTCCTTGCCCAGCCCGGCTCCCTTGATTGCCGCGGTGACCATCAGCATCTCACGCATTCCCGGGCCACCCTTGGGTCCCTCATAGCGAATGATCACCACATCGCCGGCCTGAATCGTGCCATCTTCCAGCGCAGCCATGGCGGCCTGCTCGCGCTCGAACACGCGCGCCTTGCCGGTGAACGTGGTCACCGGAACCCCAGCGCTTTTCACCACGGCACCCTCGGGAGCTAGCGAGCCGCTCAGAATCGTGATGCCGCCGCTGGTGTCCAGAGGAGCCGCAGCGGCGCGCAAAATATCGCCATCGGGGTCGGGAGGCTCAATATCAGCGAGATTCTCGGCGACCGTAAGCCCGGTCACCGTGAGGCAGTCGCCGTTGAGCAGGCCCGCATCGAGCAGCGCTCGCATCACGACGGGCACACCACCGACGCGGTCAACATCGCTCATGACGTAGCGCCCAAATGGCTTAACGTCGGCGAGCAGCGGCACCTTGGAGCCAATTCGGTGGAAGTCCTCCATGTGCAGCTCCACCTCAGCCTCGTGTGCGATGGCCAAAAGATGGAGAACGGCGTTCGTTGACCCACCAAATGCCATCAGGATGGCGATTGCGTTTTCCAGAGACTGCCGAGTGATGATGTCTCGAGTGGTGATCCCCTGTCGAATGAGCTCCACCACCGCTTCGCCCGAACGCCGGGAAAAACCGTCGCGTCGACGGTCGACGGCAGGGGGTGCGGCTGAACCCGGTAGCGACATACCCATCGCCTCAGCTGCACTGGCCATGGTGTTGGCCGTGTACATGCCACCGCAGGCACCTTCGCCGGGACAAATGGCGCGTTCGATGCGATCGACGTCCTCGCGACTCATCAAGCCCCGCGAGCAGGCCCCCACCGCCTCAAAAGCGTCAATGATGGTGACATCTCGGTTGCTGCCATCAGAAAGAGTGACGTTGCCGGGCAAAATCGAACCGGCGTAAACGAACACACTGGCCACGTCTAGGCGGGCCGATGCCATCAACATGCCGGGCAGGCTCTTATCGCAACCGGCGAACGTAACCATTCCGTCGAGTCGTTCAGCCTGCATAACGGCTTCGACCGAGTCGGCGATGACTTCTCGGCTGACGAGTGAAAAGTGCATGCCTTCATGCCCCATGGAGATGCCGTCAGACACCGAAATGGTGCCAAACTGCATGGGGAATCCCCCGGCCGCGTGCACGCCCTCCTTGGCCGCCGTCGCTAGCCGAGCCAACGACAAATTGCAGGGCGTGATCTCATTCCACGAGGATGCGATACCAATTTGGGGTTTAGTGAAGTCTGCATCACCCATGCCCACTGCCCGTAGCATGCCGCGAGCAGCGGCCCGTTCGAGTCCGTCTGTTACATCGCGACTACGGGGTTTCAGATCCGGATTCGTGGCCATACAAATCAGACTAGGACATCACGACGTGCTTGAGGGCCGCACCCTCCTGCCAGCGGCGTACCTGGGCCGCAACAAGGGCTGACATGCGTGGCACGAAAGCGGATGAGTTGCCACCCACGTGCGGACTTATCAGCACACCGGGCGCCTGCCACAGCGGATGATTCGGTGGGAGTGGTTCCGGGTCGGTCACGTCCAGGACTGCTTGCACGCGACCCTCGTAGAGGGCAGCGAGTAGCGCGTGAGTATCAACCACCGGGCCGCGTGCTCCGTTCACCAAGACGGCCCCTCTCTTCATCTGCTGCAGAAATTCCGCGTTCACTAAGTGATGTGTGTCCGGAGTCAATGGGACCGTCAAAATAACCGCGTCAGCCTGGGGCAGTAGCCGGTCGAGGTCAGCCATTGTGTGAACCCCCACCCGTGATCGTCGAGCAACGGGGCTGATCGTTACCTCGAATGCAGCCAGCCTGGCGGCCACCGCCTGGCCAACTCCACCGAAGCCAATGATGACCACGTGTTTATCGGCCAACGAAGTGAATCGCCCAGTCAGCCAGGTGCCCGAACTCATCGCGCGGGCCATGTCATCGATATGTCGAAGACGGGCTAGGAGAAGTCCCACGAGTAACTCTGCGGTGCTGGCATCATGCACACCCGCGGCATTGCACAGGGTGACCCCCGCGGGCACGAATTCAACCGCATGCTCGTAGCCGGCCGTGGGTAGTTGGCACACCTGCAGCGCTGGCATGGCGGCCATCGCCGCGAACGCATCGGCTGGCCCTAGGTACTCGGGCACATAGAAGCGTGCGCGGGCAAGGATTTCTGGCGACACGTCCTGGACCCTGTCGAAGACAACGACGGGCTCGTTGATGTCCGAGGCATTCAACGTCTGGGCAGCGACTTCAGCAGGCAGGAGGATCACAGGGTGTACTCCATCACAGCAGCGCCTCCAATGGACATTCCAACAGGCAACAGGCACTCCAACAGGCATAGGCGCAGCCACAAATGCATACTTTTAAGCATGGTTAACCAGGGAAAACCACAGCCGCGCGGCTGGGCCCGATACGTCATAGGCACCGCTTCGATCGCCCTCGCACTTTCGGCTTGCTCCCAAAACGCGGCACCCTTGGCTGAACCTGAACCGGCATCGGTCAGTGCAACACCGGACACTCCCGAACTGTCCAATGAGATTGAGCAGGACCTGCAAGCGCCCTGGGCCGTATCCTTCACCACCGATGGTGCCGCCCTCATTACCGAACGTGACTCGGCGACAGTCAGTTGGCGCTCGCCCGAAGGTGACCGCATCGAACTTGGGGTGATCCCCGGTGTCGACAATGAAGGGGAGGGTGGGCTCCTCGGCATCGCAATCGACCCGAGTGATGCACAGGCGTTCTTCGTGTACTTCACCGCCGAGACAGACAACCGGATCGAACGATTCGAGTTCACCGAAGACGGCATCGGCAACTCCACGCCGATCTTGACCGGCATCCCGAAGGCTGGCTATCACAACGGCGGACGTATCGCATTCGGATCTGATGGAAACCTCTACGTAGGCACCGGCGATGCGGGCGAACCTGACCTTGCCCAGGACCCAGATTCACTGGCGGGCAAAGTATTACGCGTTACCTCCACCGGCGAGGTACCACCGGACAATCCCAACCCTGACTCACCGGTATGGACCCTTGGGCATCGCAATGTGCAGGGCTTAGCCGTTGACGATGACGGGCGTATGTGGGCAAGTGAGTTCGGCACCTCCATCGCAGATGAGTTGAACGTGCTGGTGCCCGGGGGTAACTATGGTTGGCCCCTGTACGAGGGAGCCGCTGGAGCGGATGGATTTATCGATCCAGCAGCGCAGTGGACACCGACATCGCTGGCATCACCTAGCGGCATCGCCTACGTGGGTGGTGCTACACCTGCCATCTACGTAGCCTCACTTCGAGGGGAAGTCCTCTGGCAGGTACCGGTGGTCGGGGATCGGGCTGGCGAGCCACGGGCAGTCGAACTTGGCGAACTCGGTCGATTACGTGCGGTGGACCTAGCTCCCGATGGCCAACTATGGCTGATGACGAACAATACAGATGGTCGCGGTGAACCACGGCCTGGCGATGACCGCATAATCGAACTGCGGTTGTAGCCAGCGGCGTTGTTACAGTCTGGGCAACTACCCGGAAACTTCGCAGCGGCTCAGGATGAGTTCGCGCACGCGGCTTGCGTCGGCTCGGCCCCTGGTAGCCTTCATGACACCGCCCACGATCGCTCCGGCCGCGGCGATCTTGCCGGCACGGATTTTTTCAGCCACCTCGGGTTGATCAGCTAATGCCTGATCAATCGCGGCCAAGAGTTCGGTTTCGTCGGTGACAACGCCAAGACCACGAGCGGCCACGACATCGTCGACGCTGCCTTCACCCAGGAGGACTCCATCGAACACCTGCCGCGCCAATTGATCGTTCAGTGCGCCGGTGGCAATGAGTTCATCTACGCGCAAAATATCGGCTCCGGTGACGGCCAACTCCTGTGGTGGGACACCGCGGTCATTCGCCTGGCGCAGTAGTTCTCCGGCCCACCACTTGCGCGCCGTGTCCGGCGCAACTCCATCGGCCACCGCGGCTTCTACCAGGGCCAAGACCCCGGCATTAACGAGTGACTCCATATCGAATGCGCTTATTCCCCACGCCGTTGCCAAGCCAGCCCGGCGAAGGCTGGGCTGTTGCGGAATGCTGGCACGCAATTTCTCTACCCATGCTGGGTCCGGTGCGATAGGCACCAGATCTGGCTCCGGGAAATACCTGTAGTCCTCAGCTTCTTCTTTCGAACGTCCCGGAGTTGTGACGCCGGTGTCTTCATGGAAGTGGCGTGTTTCCTGTCTGATCACTCCCCCCTTGTCTAAGACCGCAGCCTGGCGTTCGATCTCGCTGCGCACTGCACGTTCCACCGAACGCAGCGAGTTCACATTCTTTGTTTCTGTTCGGGTTCCCCACGCATCGCCGGGGATGTTCAGCGACAGGTTCGCATCGCAGCGCAGGGAGCCCTCTTCCATCTTGACGTCAGATACGCCGAGATCTCGCATGATGTCGCGAAGCTCAGCCACGTAGGCCTTGGCAACAGCCGGGGCCAGCGCTGCTGTTCCAGTGATCGGTTTCGTCACAATCTCAACCAGCGGAATGCCGGCCCGGTTGTAGTCCACGAGTGAATAGTCCGCTCCGTGAATGCGCCCCGTAGCACCCCCAGCGTGGGTGAGTTTGCCGGTATCTTCCTCCAGATGAACGCGCTCGATTTCAACGCGAACTAACTCGGTGGAGCCATCTTCGTTTGGTACCAGCACATCAAGCCAGCCGTCGGTGCATATGGGTTCGTCGTACTGGCTGATTTGAAAGTTCTTTGGCATATCGGGATAAAAGTAATTTTTCCGCGCCATCCGGCACCAGGTGGCGATTGAGCAGTGCAAAGCCAGCCCCATTCGGATGATCGACTCCACAGCCTTGGCATTAATAACCGGCATCGCTCCGGGCAGCGCAAGGCAAACCGGGCAAACCTGCGTATTGGGCGGAGCACCAAATTCTGTTGAGCAAGCACAGAACATCTTCGAGGCCGTGCCGAGTTCAACGTGAACCTCAAGACCGATAACCGGGTCGTAGCGGGTGAGCGCTTCGTCAAAACTCACGGTTGTCGTCACGTGATTATGCGCGGAACTCATAGCGCAGGAGCCTCCTCAATCAACAGGTGACCCCATCGATCAAACAGGGCACTTTCCAGCGCGGCTCCCACCAGGTACAGCCGATCGTCAGCCATGGTCGGCGCCATCACCTGGAGTCCCACGGGAAGTCCATCTGCAGGGGAAAGGCCAATCGGCAGAGATAGCGCACAGTTGCCAGCGAGGTTCACCGGAATCGTCGCAATATCGTTGAGATACATTGCCAACGGATCATCCACCTTCTCCCCCAGTGGAAAAGCCGTTGTAGGAGTGGTGGGTGAAACCAGTACGTCTACCTGCCCGAATGCGCGAGTGAAATCTTCAATGATCAGGGTGCGAATCTTCTGAGCCTGGCCGTAGTAGGCGTCGTAGTACCCACTCGACAGCGCATATGTGCCAAGCATAATGCGCCGTTTCACCTCGGGGCCGAATCCCATCTCGCGTGTGTCTGCCATCACCGTCTCAACGCCAGCGTCGCCGCCATCTTGCACTCGCAGGCCGTATCTCATGCCATCGAAGCGTGCGAGATTGCTGGAACACTCACTGGGCAAAATGAGGTAATAGGCGCTCATGGCTTCATCGAAGTGCGGGCAATCTACTTCCACTATTTCTGCGCCCAGTTGAGCAAGAACGTCAACCGCTTCATTAAATCGCTGTAGGACACCGGGTTGGTATCCAGCGCCACTGAGCTGTTTGACAAGCCCAATGCGCAGTCCCCGCACATCAGCTTTCATCGCAGCAGCCACCACATCGGGCACCGCCGCATTGATGGACGTGGAATCGTGTGGATCATGACCGGCAATCACCGAGTGCAGGTAGGCCGCGTCAAGCACCGTCCGCGCGCACGGACCGGCCTGATCCAAACTGCTGGCTAGGGCCACCAGCCCGTATCGGGAGACGCTCCCGTAGGTCGGCTTAACGCCCACCGTCCCGGTCAGCGCAGCAGGTTGCCGAATGGAGCCGCCCGTGTCGGTGCCGATCGCCAGCGGGGCTTCAAACGCGGCGACTGCGGCAGCGGATCCGCCACCAGAACCACCCGGAATCCGATTGAGATCCCATGGATTATGGCTCGGTCCGTAGGCGGAATACTCCGTGGAGGAACCCATGGCGAATTCATCCATGTTGGTCTTTCCCAGGATGATGATGTCGGCGGCGCGCAGACGCTCCACGATCGTTGAATCATAGGGAGGGAGCCAACCCTGCAAAATCTTGGAACCACACGTGGTAGGCACACCCTTCATGGCCAGGATGTCCTTCAGCGCTAGCGGGACTCCAGCCAGATCACCCAGCTGTTCCCCGGCCGCTCGTTTTACATCAACTCGATCCGCATGCGCCAGCGCTGCATCGGTATCGACATGAAGAAACGCATGTACCCGCTCGTCTACCGCACCGATACGATCCAGGTGAGCCTGGGTGACCTCACGGGCGCTCACCTCGCCGGATTTGATCGCCTCGGCCAGGACACGAGCTGACTGGCGGATGAGGTCTGCGGCCATGTCCGGGTTGACCGGCCCCTTCGGTGTTGAGTTCATGCGTGGTTACTCCTCATCCAAAATTCGAGGTACCCGGAATCGGCCGTCCTCAACCGCGGGCGCGGCCGCCAGCGCTTCGGCGTGACTGAGGCCGGGCACGACCACATCGGCACGTGTGACATTGACCAGTGGCAACGGATGTGAAGTAGGGGTGATGTCTTGGGTTGCAATCTGACTCACACTTGCCACCGACTGCAAGATGACGTCAAGTTGACCGGCGAAATGATCGATTTCTTCCTCGGCCAACCTGAGCCGAGCCAGGTGCGCCAGATGCGCGACCTCAGCGCGAGTTATCCCAGACATAGCCCTCATCCTAGGGACGCGGTGGATGGTCGCGTTAAGCCCCTAGTCCGGGGCCGTGCTCAAGCAATCGCGCGAAACCGTCTGCGTCGAGGACTTCAACCCCCAACTTCTCCGCTTTTATCAATTTGCTACTCGGCTTGGCTGCTGAACTTTCACCGGCAACGAGGTAGGCGGTCTTACTCGACACCGCACTGGTCACGATTCCGCCACGTTGATCCACCGCTTGCGCGGCGCTGTCACGGGTGTAGCCAGGAATCGAGCCGGTGATTACCACGCTTATCCCAGACAACACACCTTCTGGCTGCGTCAGCACTTCTTCATGCATCCGCACTCCGGCCGCTGCCCACTTCGCACATACCTCTGCCCGCCACGACTCGGCGAACCATTCCCCAACAGCCTCGGCAATAACCGGACCAACGCCCTCGACAGAGGACAACGTCTCGATATCGGCCGATCGAATCGCATCCATGGAGCCAAACTGACCCGCGAGAGCTCGTGCCGCGGTGGGGCCAACGTGGCGGATGGATAGGGCAACAAGTACCCGCCATAGCGGCTGGCCCTTCGCTCGCTGGATCTCGGCCAGAAGTCGCACACCATTTTCACCCAGCTGGCGTTGTGTGTCTGAATGTGTTGCTGCTCTTGTGAAATACGGACAGGTCAATAGCTGCTCAGCCTTGAGAGTAAACAGGTCTCCCTCGTCACCGATGAGGTTGCATTCCAGCAGTGCCCGGGCAGATTTCTCCCCGAGACCTTCAATATCTAGGGCGCTGCGGCTACCGACGTGAAATACGCGTTCACGCAGCTGAGCCGGGCATGATCGCGCGTTCGGGCAACGCAGATCGACATCGCCCTCGCGCATCGCACGAAGGGCGGTTGCGCAATCAGGACAGTGAGTCGGCATGACGAAGGCACGCTCGGTGCCATCTCGATCATCGATTACCGGACCCAGAACCTCGGGGATAACATCGCCGGCCTTGCGCAGGAAGACCATGTCGCCAATGAGCACGCCCTTACGCTGCACCTCCTCGGCGTTGTGGAGGGTTGCCATGGATACAGTAGAGCCCGCAACCCTTTTCGGCTCAAGTACGGCGTACGGGGTCGCGCGACCAGTGCGTCCGATGCTGACCGCAATGTCAAGCAACCGGGTGCGCACTACTTCGGGTGGGTATTTGTATGCGATCGCCCACCGCGGTGCCCGCGAAGTGGATCCGAGTTGAGTCTGGCGCTGAAAGTCATTGACCTTGATCACTACGCCATCAATCTCGTGATCAACAGCATGACGATTTTCACCGTAATATCGAATATATTCCTTCGCCTGCTGGAGATCAGCGACCACACTCACCCGATCTGAAACTGGCAGGCCCAACGTGGCCAAGACCTCATACCCATCACTTTGTCGAGTTACTGACATGCCGGTATGTGCACCAATGCCGTGGACAATAAGTCCTAATCCGCGGAGTCGATTTCTGGCGAAGTCCAACTCGGCAGTGATCCGGTCCAGCCGAGCAGTGTCGCGTGCAGAGTTGGCCGAGCGCAACTGTGCCTGCCGGAGATCTTCTTCCCGACGGTCCACTCGCTGTCGAAGTGTGCCAGCTGCGGCATTGCGGGGGTTAGCAAAAACTGAACCGCCCATGCTGAGTTGTTCTGTATTAATGAGTTCAAACTGCTCAAGCGGGAAGTACACCTCCCCGCGTACTTCAATGAGGGCCGGTGGATTATCGGTACGCAGTGTCTGGGGAATCGCTGGAATCAATCGCGCGTTATAGGTGACGTCTTCGCCAACTCGCCCATCGCCGCGAGTAGCGGCCGATCGTAGGACACCGTTTTCATACACAAGATCAATCGCAAGGCCATCCACCTTCAATTCACAGAGCAGTTCCTCATCCACTCCGGAGTCGCGCAAGATGCGATGCCACCACGCGTCTAATTCGACTTCGGAAAACGCATTATCCAAGCTCAATAAGCGTTCCAAGTGCTCGACCGGAACGAACATCTCGCTACGTTGACCACCCACTGTTTGGGTCGGTGACTCGCCCGAAACTAACTCAGGAAAGCGCCCCTCAAGCCGTTGCAGTTCGGCGTAAAAATCGTCATATTCGGCATCGGAAATCGTCGGCTGATCATCAACGTAATAGTGCGTTCGGGCGGTGGCGATCAAGTCTACGAGGTTCGCCCAGCGAACGCGCGCGTCATCAGGAATCGACATTACTACCTCGCTCGGTCTTCTTGCCCAGATTCCGATAGGGCGGGATCGTCATCTCTTAAGTGTGATCCGGTTATACGAAGAGTACCCAAGATCTGGCGGACGGCGGTGTCGGTTTGATTGGCTAACCCGCAGGTAGGACTCAGTCCAACGCGCTGTGCAACTTCATCTCCAGCGAAGCCAAATTCGCCCAGCAACTCCGTCACCCGCTTTGCTTTCGCACTTGACCCGAGTTCGTTAGGAAGGCCAAGAACGAGTCCACGCCCTTCGTCGAGGACCGCCGACATCGCATCATGCGAGACTCCACTGGACGTGGAGACGTCGACAGACAACGCATCAAAATTGCTGCGACGAAATAGATCAAGCGGCGAGTCAGAAGCGCACCCGTGAATCATTGACATGGCTTGACTTTGCTTTACCGCAGCGGTGAGTGACTGCAAACTCTCTGCAACGCGGGGGGCATCTACGGCTCGGTAGGTTGCCATGCCGCTGGCCGTCTTGATCCGAGCAGCAAGCACAGCCGGCAGACTAGGTTCATCGAACTGAAGCCAAATGGTTGTGGCCGGTAAACGGCGCTGGAGGTCTGCGATCAGCTCAATCGATGTGGCGCGCAGCGCTGCAACAACGTCTTGGCAAAAACCATGGTCTCTAATCGCGCGTTCCCCATTGCGCATCTCAACCGCAGCAGCCAGTGTCCAGGGACCACACAGCGAAATCTTGATGTTGCCCACGCCTGCGTAGTGGCGCTCAGCAGCATCGCAATCTTCAGCCAGCCATGATGCAGAACGCCGCATTTCACGACCGCGTCCGTCAGCTAGGCGCCAGCCAGACGGAGTCGTTGCGACCGCGAAGTCCTGCGCAACTTTGCTGATCTGCCCCAAAGTTCGACCAACCATGTCTGAGCCCGGACCGCGTGCTGGAAGTTCAACCACGTGGGGCCAGTCGGGTAGTTCACCGGCAACAATGCGGGATTGTTCATCGGCGTTGGTACCCGGCATCGACCCGATTCCCGTGGCCGCCCAGGGAATCACCGGCGCAGCGTCGCAGCGGGCGCGGAATCAGTGGCACGGATAGTGGCCGAGCCGACCACCCGGGTGCCGTCGTAGAGCACGACAGCCTGACCGGTAGCAACCCCCCGAATGGGATCGTGCAGATCCACGTGCAACACGTCGCCGTCAAGCCACGCTGACGCCGGGACGGGTTCGCCATGGGCCCGAACCTGGGCGAGGCCGTGGAAAGTACCGGACAGGGCAGGGCCGCACCAGCGTGGGCCGTGACCGACCAGATGTCGAACACCGAGCAGTTCGGCAGTTCCCACGAGCACGGTGTTGGTCTGCATGTCCTTGGCCACAACGTACCGACGCTCACCCGGTGCGGCCGGGGTACGCAGATCCAGGCCTCGCCGTTGACCGATGGTGTAAGCGTAGGCCCCCTCGTGTGCACCCATCTGTTCACCGGTGACCGCATCAACAATGTTTCCTGGCGAGGTTCCGAGTCTTTCGTGCAGCCACGCAGGGGTATCACCATCGGGAATGAAACAGATGTCGTGACTGTCAGGCTTGTCGGCCACGAGTAGCCCGTTGCGCCGAGCTTCTTCCCTGACCTCACCCTTCGTCGTGTCGCCGAGTGGGAACATCGCGCCACCTAGTTGATTGGCGGTGAGAACGCCTAGGACATAGGACTGGTCTTTATCCGGATCCACAGCGCGGTGCAATTGTGGTCCGTTCGCACCCGACACGATCTGTGCGTAATGACCGGTGCAGACTTCGTCAAAGCCCAGCGCCCAGGCCCGCTCGAGAACTGCGGCGAACTTTATTTTTTCATTGCAGCGCAGACATGGATTGGGAGTGTTTCCTTTTTCATACTCGGAGATGAAGTCGCCCATGACATCACGCTCGAACTCCTCGTGCATGTCCCAGACATAGAACGGAATATCAAGAATGTCAGCCACTCGACGCGCATCACGGGCGTCATCTGGTGAACAGCAGCCGCGCGAGCCTGCATGGTGACCCACCTTGGCCAGTGCGAGGTGGACACCCACGACCTCGTGTCCGGCTGACACCGCACGCGATGCCGCAACCGCTGAATCGACACCACCGGACAGGGCAGCGATCACCCGCTTGGTCTCGCTCATGCGCGCATTGCGAGTCGGGGTCGACCCGCTCGTCCGGCACGCTCGACAACGCTGGGAAGCGCAGCAATCAGTGAGTCGATATCTGCCGGCGTGGTGTGGGCTCCCAGGGAGAACCGCAGTGTGCCGCGTGCGGCGGCGATGTCAACTCCCATCGCTAGCAAGACATGGGAGGGCTCGGGCACACCGGAGGTGCAGGCGGACCCCGTGGAGCATTCGATCCCCGCAGCATCGAGCAGCATCAACAGCGCGTCACCTTCACACCCAGCAAAACTAATCGCGGCATTGCCCGGGAGGCGTTGACCAGATCCGGTGCCGGGGTCACCTTGCAGGCGAGCCTGCGGGACAGCGGCGAGCACTCGCTCGACTAATTCCTCCCGCATCCCCATGAGTCTGGTACGAAGTTCGCCCTGCTCAGCCACCGCTAAATCCACCGCAACGGCGAAGGCCGCTACGGATGCGGCATCGACGGTGCCCGAACGAATGTCACGCTCCTGACCACCGCCGTGAAGAAGCGGGGTGACCACCGCGTCTCGGTCAATGATGAGCGCTCCAACGCCGACCGGACCACCGATCTTGTGTCCGCTCAGGGTGGTTGCGGTAAGGCCGGGCAACTTTAGGTCTAGCTCCAACATTCCTAGTGCTTGAACCGCATCGGTGTGAAACGCGACGTCGTGCTCGGCGCACAGCGCGGCAATCTCAGCGATCGGCTGAACCGTGCCGATTTCATTGTTCGCCCACATCACCGTGCACAAAGCGGCATCGACCTGGCTCAGCAGGCGCGCCATGTCGTCAAGGTCGACCCGGCCAAGTGAGTTGACGCGCGGCTCAGCAAGGGAGAAACCCTGCTCCTTGGCGAGCCAGTCGGTTGGGTCCAACACCGCATGATGCTCAATCGGAGATCGAATGATGCTGCGACGGTCTCCCCCAGACCAGGCGAGCCCCTTCACCGCCAGGTTGTCTGATTCGGTGCCTCCGGCAGTGAAGACCACTTCGCTGGGACGAACGCGCAGGGCTTGGGCGGTGAGTTCGCGCGCCTCCTCCACCGCACGGCGTGCCCGCCGACCACCGCTGTGCAGCGAGGACGGATTGCCCCGTAAATCACTGGCTGCTAACCACGCCTCCCGCGCTTCGGGGCGCAGCGGCGCAGTGGCTGCGTAGTCAAAATAGACGCGAGGCGACGACACAGACCCGATGGTAGCCGCCTCTCCCGATGCGTTCAGCACATGCACGGGCTCACGCCCACCGATCGACTCAGGCTTTGCGCTTTTCAATCTCGTCGGTCAGTTGGGGCACCACAGCGAACAGATCGCCCACAACGCCGTAGTCGGCCAACTCAAAGATGGGCGCCTCCGGGTCCTTGTTGACCACGATCACCGTCTTTGATGTCTGCATTCCGGCTCGGTGTTGAATCGCACCACTGATGCCATTGGCGATATACAACTGAGGCGAGACCGTCTTGCCTGTTTGGCCCACCTGGTACTGGTGGGGATACCAACCGGCATCGGTGGCCGCGCGCGACGCGCCCACGGCGGCACCGAGGCTGTCGGCAAGTGCCTCGATCACCCCAAAGCCGTCGGCACCGTTCACGCCACGCCCACCACTGACCACGATCGCAGCTTCAGCAAGTTCGGGGCGTCCCCCCTTTTGCGCGACCGTGCGGCCGGTCACCTTGGCGCCCCGAGAGGCAGCTGAGATCGTTGCGGCAACATCGACACGACTACCAGCGCCAGCCTTAGCTACCGGAGTCGTTGAGTTGGGTCGGACAGTGATGATCGGGGTGCCCGTGGTGACCGTGGTCTGCACGATCGTGGATCCGCCGAACACGCTTTGGGTGGCTATGAGGTCTGCTGAGACAGCCACCGCATCGGTGATGACACCAGAGTTGGCCTTAATCGCGAGACGGCCGGCGATTTCTTTCCCTTCAGCCGTTGACGCAATCAGCACTGCCGCCGGAGCAGCATCAGCCATGATGGCAGCGAGCGTCTCTGCCTTGGGAGCGACCACGAAGTCGTTCAGTTCGCTTGAGTCGCTCACATAAATCTTATCGGCGCCATATTCTGCCAGCGACGATCCGGCCGCATCGGTGTAGCCGCTGCCCAACCACACCGCACTGGGTGATCCCAGTGACTGGGCCAGCGTCAGCAACTCCAGTGTGACCTTCTTGATGGTGCCATCGGTTTGTTCAACGACGACGAGGATCTCTGCCATGGAATCGTCCCTATCCTTCTTCTAGCGTTGTGTTTTAGGAGTTGATAGCGCTGGTGTTAAACGAATTTTTGTTCGGTGAGGTAGGTGGCAATCTTGGCACCACCATCACCTTCGTCGGTGACAACGGTGCCCGCGGCCTTCGGTGGGCGAGCGGCAAACGAGGCGACCTTCGTCCAGGCTGCTGTCGCGCCTAGCTTGGCTGCATCAAGACCAGCATCAGCAACGGTTAATGTCTCAACCGGCTTCTTTTTCGCCGCCATAATTCCTTTAAAGGACGGGTAGCGGGGTTCGTTGATTTTCTCCACCACGCTCACCACAGCCGGGAGTTCGGCCTCGACATCGTCGTAGCCATATTCGGTCTGACGCTGAATCGCGACCTTAGAGCCATCAACGTCAACCTTCTGAGCGAAGGTCACCTGAGGAAGACCTAAACGCTCGGCCACCATGGCAGGCACGACGCTCATGCGCGCATCGGTGGATTCAGAACCAAAGATCACCAAATCGAAATTGCGCGCGGCGAGCACCTCGGCTAAGGCGTAGGACGTGGCCAGCGCATCGGACCCATGAAGGGAATCATCAACGAGGTGAACACCGGCATCAGCGCCCATGCTCAGCGCCTTGCGCACGGTTTCTGCAGCACGCTCGGGGCCCATGGTGACAACAACGACTTCACCGCCGTTGGCCTCGGCCAGCCGTAGCGCCTCTTCAACGGCATATTCGTCGAGTTCGTTCATCACGCCGTCGGCGGCTTCACGGTCCAAAGTGGAGTCGTCATCGCGCAACTTCTTCTCAGCCCAAGTGTCCGGAACCTGCTTTACGCACACGGCGATCTTCACTTACATCTCCTCTGGTCAGTCTTGTGGTCCGGCAGGGGCGCTAGCTCGTTGCCGGACGCATCTTTCCCATGTGATCCCATAGTAGACGGGGCTTGGCATTTTGCACTCTCAGCATGGAGTCAACGGCATCGGCCCTACAGTCGTGGCATGGGCAACCTGGCGCTAACCGGTGAACGCACCGTACCCAATGTGCCCGGCGAGGAGTACTGGTTTGCTCGCCACGACGTGGTCTATCGGTGGATCGCCGACACCATGATCACGCGGAATTCAACCCGGATCATCATCGATGCCGGTTCCGGAGAAGGCTGGGGGCCAGCCTCTCTGGCTCACGCCGCGTCACCATTCGTGATCGGCCTGGAGTACGACGAAGCCGCAGTTCGGCACGCCACCGACGCCTATCCAGATGTGCAATTCATCCGGGCGAATCTGGCCGACATGCCCCTGGGGGTGTCCACGGCGGACTTGCTGGTGTCACTCCAAGTGATGGAGCACCTGTGGTCGCTGCCTCAATTTTTGCGCCGCTGCGCTGAAATCCTGCGCCCGGGCGCAACCGCGGTCTTCAGCACCCCCAATCGACCCGTCTTCTCCCCCGGACTCAAGCGAGGACAGGTTCCGGTGAATCCCTTTCACGTTGAGGAGTTCGACGCCGATCAGATGATGGGTCTGCTCGTGACCGCGGGATTTTGCGATATTGAAATGGGTGGGGTAGTTCACGGTAGGAGACTGAGCGAGTGGGAAATCCAACACGGAGCAATTACCGGTGCCCTCCTGAACAGCGCAACGGTCGATGGACATCCACCAACCTCGGTCACCTTGGCACTCGCACACCTGCTGCCCACTATCAGCGCCGAAGACTTCACGCTCAACTGGGCACGGCCGCATGAGTCTGCCTGGCAGGACCTCGTCGCGATCGCACGAACTCCCTCATGACTTCGCGAACTTCATCGACTCCGACAGACGACATCGGCACGTTTTGTCTTGTCCTGCACAGTCATCTGCCCTGGGTGGCCCATCACGGAACCTGGCCGGTGGGCGAGGAGTGGCTGCACCAGGCCTGGGCGGATTCATACGCGCGAGTTCTCGCCGTGGCTCAACGACTTGGCAGCCAGGGCCGCGAACACCTCTTCACCCTCGGGGTTACCCCCGTTCTGGCCGCCGCGCTTGACGATTCCTACTGCATCAGCGAACACCATCGGTGGTTAGCCGACCGACACCTACGCGCGACCGGCCTCGCTACCGATGCGGACCCAGTGCGACGGCATGCAGCACCACGGGAAATCCACAATGCCGGAAGAGCAATGCAGGTATTTGAAAAGCATTGGTCCCGCGGCGCCTCACCAGTCTTTAGGGACCTAACCGATGCGCACACGATCGAATTGCTGGGCGGTCCGCTGTCGCACACTTTCACCCCCTACCTGCCCGACAACCTGGCTGCGGCATCCCTGCAGGCCGGCCTCGACGATGCCGAACTTCGAATCGGACAGCGTCCGGTGGGTATCTGGACTCCAGAATGTGCGTTTCGACCCGGCATGGAGACGACCTGGAGTGACACCGGCATCTCACACCTGATGCTGGAAGGACCCACGCTGCAGTCGGCGGGTGCGCACCTCGGCGCCCCCTGGCACGTCGGTGACTCCAACGTTGCAGTGTTCGGACGCGATCTGACCACGACCTATCGCGTGTGGTCGCCACGTCGCGGATACCCGGGAAACCGCTGGTATCGGGACTTCCACACCTTTGACCACAACTGGGGACTACGACTTAAGCGGGTGACCGGTCAGCGGGTCACACCCGAAAACAAAGCCCCCTACGATCCTGAACGTGCCGCCATGGCCGTACGCGCTGATGCTGTCGACTTTGTCGGGCATGTGCGCAAGCAACTTCTCAAGCACTCAGACAACGACAACGGACAACGAGGTGTGGTAGTTGCCGGCTTCGATACCGAACTGTTCGGCCATTGGTGGCACGAGGGACCGCAGTGGCTTGAAGCGGTGCTCATGCTCCTGCCCGAAGCGGGAATTCATGTAGACACCTTGGCCGGCGCACTCCGGCGCCACGATGTAGCCGGTCAGGTTCATCCGGCTGAGGGGTCGTGGGGGTCAGGGAAAGACTTTGGCGTCTGGAGCTCACCAGTAACACAGCATTTACGGGACAGATACGACGAGTCAATACACGCGGTATCGGTTCTGCTTGCCAAATCCTGGAGCGACCGAGGACGACTTGCCCGCGATGAAGTGCATGATCAGGTAGTCATGTCGCTGCTGTTGGGCATGTCCAGCGACTGGGTATTCCTGATCGAGAAGAATGGCGCCGCCGAGTACGCGCGTGGTCGCGCAGAGGAACACCTGAAGGATGTTGATTCCCTGCTCCACCTGATGGAACAACGGCTACAAGGAATTCCACTATCGTTAGAAAATCTAAACCTATTGCAGCACATTCAGTCTCGTGATCGAGTGTGGGGTCATGTTGATGCGCGAACGTTCGCTTAACGGAGCCTAGGATCAACGGGTGACCGTCGTCGTATCATGTGCCCAATGCATGTATGTCACTTCGCATGGGAGTACCCGCCGGTCGTGTTTGGGGGGCTGGGCCAGCACGTGTACGCCCTCACCCAGCAACAGGTCGCCCAAGGCCTGACAGTTTCGGTCATCACACTAGCTCGTGATCCGCGAGTCCCGCTCACCGATGAAGGTGAGCAGCCGACCCCCGTGTCGGTTACCTACAGCAACGGTGTCCGTGTCATACGAGTGCAGCCTGCGCCACCGTTTCAGCAACTGAATTCACACAACCTGCTCACCTGGGTGAACAGCATGCAACAGGCCATGGACGCCGCGAGGACATCACTCGATGAAACCTGCGAGGTGGTACACGCCCATGATTGGCTGGTAGGAGAAGTCGCCCAGCAGGCAGCCACCGAAGCAAATCTTCCGCTGGTGACAACGATGCACGCCACCGAACAGGGTCGTCACCAGGGTTGGCTGCCGACAGATACATCCCGAGAAATCCATCATCGGGAGTACTCCCTGCTATCAGCCAGCAATGAGGTCATCACCTGCTCGAAGCACATGCGAAACGAACTCCTGCGTTACTTCGCGAACTTCACCGCCCCCATCAGCGTGATCCCCAACGGAATTGACCTGTCGGTGTGGCGAACCTCCGTCGACAACTCAACTCTTTCGAACTTCGTACCTCGCATGAATACACAACCTGTCGTGTTTTGTGGACGGCTGGAGTGGGAGAAAGGCATCCACACACTCCTCGACGCATTCTGCTCACTCGCGCGCACCCATCCCGATGCTCGCCTGGTTGTCGCCGGACAGGGCAGCCAGCAATCCTTCCTCGTCGAACGAGCCGCAGCCCTGGGTATTGAATCGTTCGTCAATTTTGTGGGCTGGCTTCCACTCGAACAATTAACGGTCTTGATGAGGGAGGCTGCCTGCGTGGTTGTTCCAAGTCTTTATGAGCCATTCGGCGTTGTGGCGCTGGAGGCGGCCGCCCTCGGCGCACCGCTGATCGTTTCAGACACCGGTGGCCTCATCGAGTTAGTCAAAGACGGTGCGACTGGACGCACCTTTGCTGCTGGCGATGACGCACAATTGTGCCGAGTGCTGCAGGAAACGCTCGACGATCCCGCTCATACGCAGCAGATGTCGCGAGCTGCCCATGAGCAGCTTCGACTCCACCACCAATGGGCCGACATCGCCTCGTCTACCACGGCCGTCTACGGACATGGGCTGGCCAACGCATCGAGGATTGCGTTGCCAGGAGCTACGTGACCGACGGCGGCCTTGGATCCACCTCTTGTTCAGCAAGAGCTTCATCAAGAGCAGCCTTGGTTTTGCGTGCAATGTCTGCAACGTCTATGCGCCGCTGGAGAGCAAGATCGTAAGCAACCTGACGATTCTTTAGCGGCACTGCAGGAATGCCACCCATGACGGTAAATTCGGGTACATGTCCGCGCACCACAGCATGAGCGGCGAGTACGCAACCCCGTTCAATTGTCGTGCCGCGCAGAACCGTGACCTTGGTGCCGATCCATACATCTGGTCCGATGCGCACAGGTGACTTCGCTATTCCCTGGTCCTTAATCGGCACGTTAATGTCATCGGTGACATGGTCGAAATCGCAGATGTACACCCAGTCGGCAACTATTGTGCCCGCACCAAATTCGATATCCAAATACCCGTTGACGGTGTTGTCGCGGCCGAAAACGCATTTATCCCCCACCCGCATGGTGCCTTCGTGGCAGCGCAGTCTGTTCTCATCGCCGATGTGCACCCAGCGGCCCAAAATGAGCCGGCCGTATCCCTTACGCGCGTGCACCTCTACCCGTTTGCCGAGAAACACAAAACCCTCGGTCACGATGTGGGGTGATCGCAGGCGGAGGAGGAAGAACCGCCAGTAGCGAATGAGATACCAGGGCGAAAATGCCCGATGACGCCACACCCATTTCGCCGAAGCCCAGGTCAGAAACCGGGCTTGACGAGGGTCGTGTCGGGAACTCAGGGCTTAACCCCGGTGATGCACACGTTGTAGAACAGCTCGTCGGGAACAACCCTGGCGAGGTAGCGCTCGTCGATAGCCGCCAACCGCTGCCAGGTGCGGTAGGCGAATGTTGCCCAGGTGAAACCCAGCGCGCCAGGTTTCACCGCCGCCTCAAAGGTGCGCACGGGCCAACCGAACCAGGATGCGGTCAATTCCTCGGTGACCGTTTCCACATCAATCGCACCGGCACGCATGGCCATCCTGGCCAAACTATCGGGATCAAAGGTATGAATATCCACGACCGATTCAAGCGCCGCCGCTGCCGACGAGGCAGTCAGGTCAGCCGGTGTTCGCGCCCAGTTCTCACGAAACCGCGGTAGTTGGGTGATACGCGAGGCCGCCCACCAGGTAGCCCGCGACAACTGACGTGCAATCACGTCGCCACGCGCGGTGGGCTCGCCACAAAAAACGAATCGACCGCCGGGCTTGAGTACGCGCAGGGCTTCTTGTAATGACTGCTCGACATCGGGAATGTGGTGCAGGACGGCATGACCGATCACCAGGTCGAATTGCTCATCGTCGCTGGGGAGGCGCTCTGCGTCAGCGACCCGGCCCTCAACCGACAGACCCAGAGACTGCCCTTGACGCACGGCGACATCCACCATGCCCGGTGAAATATCGGTCAGAACACTGAAATCGATAATGCCGGCGAGCATGAGGTTGAGCGCAAAAAAGCCTGTGCCACAACCGATTTCAAGAGCCGTCGCATATGGACGAGATGGAACACCGACAATGTGAGCGAACCGATCGCGCGCATAGGTTGTGCAGCGCTCATCAAAGGAAATACTCCACTTTTCGTCGTAACTCGCCGCTTCCCAGTCGTGATAGAGAACATTGGCCAGTTTGGGATCTGTGAAGGCTTCAGCGATCTCTGCAGCGGTCATTGCCCGGTGAACTCTGCCTTGCCCGGACCGTGCTCGATGAAGGAGGTCATGCCGACCTGTTTGTCGCGCGTGCCAAATAAGGACGCGAAGTGAACTCGCTCAATCTCCAGCCCAGAGTCTAGATCAACCATGAGACCGCGATCGATCGATTGTTTGGCCGCACGCAGAGCATGCGGTGGTCCCTGAGCCAAGCGCTGCGCCAGTGCAAGGGCCTCGGTGTAGACGTCGTCAGGGGGAACAACACGGTCCACTAGCCCGATAGACAACGCTTCCGCCGCATCGACGAAACGTCCGGTAAAGATCAGGTCCTTGGCTCGGGACGGGCCGATCAGCCTGGGTAGGCGCTGAGTACCGCCGGCTCCAGGAATAATCCCGAGCAAAATTTCCGGCTGTCCGAGTTTGGCGTTATCTCCTGCCACTCGCAGATCTGCGCACAGTGCCAGTTCACACCCACCACCGAGTGCATAGCCGGTAATGGCCGCAATCGTGGGCTTTTCGATGCGCTCGACCGCGGTGAAAGCCGCCTGTAGACGCGTGGATCGAACAAGTGCATCGGTCAAGGGCCAGTCGACCATCTCTTTCACATCGGCGCCGGCCGCGAACACCTTTGGCCCGCCATAGATCACCACGGCTCGCACATCTTCGCGCTGCGAGGCCTGATTTGCCGCGCCACGAATCTCCTGCTGCATCTGCACCGACAGCGCGTTCATGGGTGGGCGCTGAAGGTGAATCGTCGCGACGTTGTCTGCCACTTCAAGGCGCACAAGTGCATCTGCGGACATACCGGGAAACCTTTCATCGGAGGACCAGCTGCTCAAAGCCTAGTAGCCGCCCCTGCGCACCGGACTGCCTGTAGCGTTTCGCAGGTGACACCTCCCCAGGCCTCCCCCTTACCCAACGGCCCTGAACTCATCGGGCCTGGACACTGGGATCCTTTAGGGGTCACCTGGAACGCCGCCGGAGCCAACGTTGCGCTGTGGGCACCCGGTGCCGATGGGGTTGACCTCATCGTCGACCTAGCCGTTGATGGCAGGCCTGGCTCTGGGGCAACCACCACGCACACCACTTCATTGACCGAAAACACCCGCGGTGTATTTCACGGACTCATTCTCGGTCTTACCCCGGGCACCCGCTATGGATTTCGGGTGCATGGGAATTGGGACCCGGCCGCGGGTCAGCGTTGGAATGCAGCCAAGTTGCTCAATGACCCCTACGCGAAAGCGATCAGCGGCGACGTCACGCTCAACAAGGCGATCTTTGGTTCCATCGCCAACGATGATCTGCAGCGGGAGGATCACGATTCTGCACCCTTCGTCCCGCGCAGCATTGTCGTTGCCGACAAATTCGACTGGGGAAACGACGCACCACCTGCCGTTCCGTGGACCGATACGGTCATCTACGAAACCCATGTGCGTGGACTCACCATGACCCACCCAGAAGTGCCAGAGCATCAACGCGGCACGTATGCGGGTGTGGCTCATCCCAGCGTCATCAAGCACCTCACGGATCTTGGAGTCACCAGTATTGAGCTTATGCCGGTGCATCATTTCACCAGCGAGATCCACCTCATGGAATTGGGACTCAGTAACTATTGGGGGTACAACACCCTCGGCTATTTCGCTCCCGCAGCCGCGTATAGCTCTACCGGCAGTAACGGTGAGCAGGTTGTGGAGTTCCAGCGGATGGTCAAGGCTCTGCATGCGGCCGGCCTGGAAGTCATTCTTGATGTTGTCTACAACCACACCAGCGAAGAAGGGGTGAACGGCCCCACCTTTAACTTTCGCGGCATCGACAATGCTCGCTACTACCGACTCACTGACGGGCGCCACTACACGGACTACACAGGCTGTGGCAACACCCTTAACGTCGCGGATCCGCACGTCCTGCAAATGGTGATGGATTCCTTGCGTTACTGGGTAACTCAGATGCACGTGGATGGTTTTCGATTTGACCTCGCATCTGCTCTGGCTCGGTCCTTTCACGACGTCGACATGCTGGGCACCTTCATGACGACGATCCAGCAGGACCCGGTGTTGCGCAATGTAAAACTCATCGCCGAGCCGTGGGATGTGGGCCCAGGCGGGTACCAGGTGGGCGAATTTCCAGCGATGTGGCGGGAATGGAACGGCAAATACCGCGATTGCCTTCGCGACTTCTGGCGTGGTGCTACCGGAGTGGGCGAATTGGGATGGCGCCTTTCTGGATCGGCAGACCTGTACAACAGTGAAGGTCGCTCCCCCTTCGCCTCCATCAACTTCATCACCGCACACGATGGCTTCACGATGCGCGATCTCGTGACCTACGACAGTAAGCACAATGAAGCCAACCTGGAAAACAACAGGGATGGCACCGATGATAATCGCTCTGCCAACTACGGGGTCGAGGGCGAGACACCCGATCCGGATATCAACCGGATACGACATCGCCAGATGCGAAACATGCTCACCAGCCTGCTGCTGTCCACCGGGGTGCCCATGATCAGTGGCGGCGATGAGTTTGGTCGCACTCAGTCGGGCAATAACAACGCCTACTGCCAAGACAACGAGGTGAGTTGGTACGACTGGGATTGGGCCGACTGGCAGCGAGACCTGTTTGACTTCACCAGGACACTGATCGGAATTCGTCGGCGCCATCGCACCTTCCGGCAGCGCTTCTTCTTCAAAGGCGAACCGCGCAGCGCTGGCGAAGCACCCGACCTAGCCTGGTTATCCGCTGACGGTGCGGCCATCACCGAAGATCAATGGCATGACCCCGGGATGAAAACGGTGGGGATGTACCTCTCCGGTGACCTCATTGCACTACCGGGGATCCAGCATGAGGGGGGTTCGCCAGATGTGCATGATTCGTTTCTGCTGATCTCACACGCCGGCGACTCCCATGTGAGTTTCGCGCTCCCCGGCGCTCCTTACGGTCAGCGATACCACCGGGTCCTGGACACCCACGATGATCGGCCTAGTGCCGCGCCCTGGTCGGATGTAGCGGGTTCCACCATCATGATGGCCCCGCGCAGTTGCATCTTGCTGCGAGCTACAGACTCCTAAATCAACCACCGCCGAGGGCGGCTATCTGAAGTCGCCATCCTCGGGCGATGACACGTTGGGGGGAACAGCAACGAGACCCATGTCTGCGACCGAGACCAAACCTTCGTGGCTGGGAAGCACCCGAACCGTATAGCCATACGCTCCCGTCCGGTCTAGGTCCATCAACCCATCGAAGCGCCAGCGTCCGGAGTCGTAGCTTTCTGCTGGCACTAGATCACTTGTTCCCTGCTCGGTAATGCTGTCATCGCCATTGACGCGGCCGAAAACAACCTGGACAACAACATCTTCGGGATGAAGATTGCCAAGGTGCACATAGGCGCGAATGGGTATTGCTGATCCCAGGGCAGGTGAAGCACCAGGAATCGACACATCAACATGTTCAACGGCAACCTGGGGCCAAAACTCATGTACCCGCAGCTTCCAAGCGCTCAGTTCGCGACCGAAACTGAAATTGTCAGCGTGGGCCTTTGCTGCGGCGTTAGCGGCGGGCACATACAACTTATCGACGTAGTCGCGCACCATCCGACTTGCCAGCACCTTCGGACCGAGGGTCTGCATTGTGTGTCGCACCTGTTGTATCCAACGTCGTGGGATTCCTGCCTCATCACGATCGTAAAACGTTGCTGCCACGCTGTTTTCAATGAGGTCGTAAAGCGCCGATGCTTCTAGATCGTCGCGTCGATCTTCATCATGCACCCCATCCGCCGTCGGAATCGCCCAGCCGTTCTGCCCGTCGTACCACTCATCCCACCAACCGTCCATGATTGACAAATTGAGGGCGCCGTTCAACGCTGCCTTCATGCCCGAAGTACCGCTAGCTTCCAGCGGACGAATTGGGTTGTTCAGCCACACATCGCATCCGGGGTATAGCCGCGTTGCCATGCCGATGTCGTAGTTGGGCAGAAAGACTATGCGGTGTCGGACCCGCGGATCGTCAGCAAACTGAACAAGTTGCTGGATCAGCCTTTTGCCACCGTCATCTGCCGGGTGAGACTTTCCGGCCACGATCAGCTGAATCGGGTTCGTTGGGTGAAGTAGGAGAGCGCGCAAGCGTTCCGGGTCGCGCAGCATGAGAGTGAGACGCTTATACGATGGCACGCGGCGAGCAAAACCGATCGTAAGCACGTCTGGGTCAAGGACCGAATCGATCCAACCGAGCTCTGCCTCAGTGGCACCGCGGTGAAGCCAACTCTTGCGCAACCGATCTCGGGCATCCGCAACAAGATGCTCGCGCAGCGTGCGTTTCGTCCACCAGATCGCGTCGTCTGGGATTTCCCCGATGGCTTCCCAACCTTGGCCCTCCTCGGTCAGTTCAGGTCCGATCCGTTCCACCGCCAAGTTCCACACCTCAGGTGCAACCCAGGTTTGGGCGTGAACACCGTTGGTGATGGAGACGATCGGAACTTCAGCAGCGTCAAAATCTGGCCAAAGGCCGTTGAACATTGACCGGCTAACGCTGCCATGAAGCAGACTCACCCCGTTGGCGCGCTGGGAAAGCCGCAGCCCCATGACCGCCATGTTGAACATACTGGAGTCACCACCTGGGTATGACTCTGTTCCGAGTGATTCGATGCGATCAACGGGCAGGCCATCGGCTGCGTTATCGCCACCGAAATACTGCCGAATGAGTTGCCGATCGAAACGGTCGATACCTGCGGGAACCGGCGTGTGCGTGGTGAAAACTGTTCCTGCACGCACAATCTCGAAGGCTTCGTCGAAATTCAGTCCATCGGGCCCTTGAACGAGTTCGCGAATTCGCTCAACTCCGAGGAACCCGGCATGTCCTTCATTGGAGTGATAGACCGCGGGAGCTGGATGACCGGTTACCTCGCAATACGCACGTAGTGCCCGCACCCCGCCGATGCCCAGGAGCATCTCCTGACGCAGCCGGTGTTCGTTGCCTCCCCCGTACAGCCGGTCGGTGACATCGCGTTCTGCTTGGTCGTTGGTGGCCACGTCTGAATCGAGCAGCAGCAACGGAATGCGACCAACGGAGGCCACCCAGATTCGAAAATCCAGCGTGCGTCCACCCGGCATTCCCACACTGCGATAAACCGCCTCGCCGGCTGCGTCTCGTAGCAGCGACAACGGCATCGCGTCGGGATCTAGCACCGGGTATGTCTCCTGCTGCCAACCATCGGAGGAGAGAGTCTGACGAAAATAGCCGGTCCGATAGAACAGTCCCACACCGACGATGGGCACGCCTAAATCTGAGGCGGCTTTGAGGTGGTCACCGGCTAAAATTCCTAGACCGCCGGAATACTGCGGCAGGGCGGCGGCGACACCGAACTCTGGCGAAAAATAGCCGATGCAGGCTGGGCCTTGCGACCGGGTGTTTTGGTACCAGTGGGCACGGTGCATGTAGTCGCCCAGGTCGGACTGGCAGTGGCGAACCCAGTGGACGAAGCCCTCGTCAGCAGCGAGTTCGCCGAGTCGATCAACCGAGACCTCCCCGAGCATCCGCATCGGGTCGGCATTGACGCTTTCCCACAGAGCTGGGTCGATGGCAGCGAACAAATCACGGGTGGGCTGGTGCCACGACCAACGCAGGTTGTGCGCAAGTTCACTTAAGCCGTCTAGTTCCGTCGGCAGCACCGTGCGAACATTAAAACGCCTAATTGCTCTCACAATGGGTGACGCTACCGTTCTCGGCCGCCGTCGAACCTGCCGGTTCAGTATCCCGGGGCACCCTGCGCTCGCTAGGGTCTGGATCTGTGGCCGTTCGTCGGAAATCCCCAGCCCCTGCGCAGTCGTCTGAAAATTTGACCACCGTCGCGCAGACTCTTGCTGGCCGATGGCCGATTATGGACGTGTGGCCGGTCGTGGAATCAGGACGGCGCCCGGCAAAGGCGGTCGTTGGCGAAGTCATTCCCGTGAGCGCCACCTGCTTCAGAGAAGGCCACAGCCACCTCGGTGTCAGCGTCATCCTGCGTCGCCCTGATGACAGTGAGCACTCCCGCGTAGCCATGCGGTCCGACGGCGGTGGCCTAGATCGATGGACCGCGCAGGTTTCACCCGACGCCGAGGGGCCATGGAGCTTCTGCATTGAGGCCTGGGACGACCCGTGGGCAACGTGGTTGCACCGCGCCGACATTTTGGTGCCCCTACGCCAAGACGTGGAGTTGGAATTCCAAGAAGGTGCGCAATTGCTTGAGCGCATAGCCAAGGCGCTACCGCGTGGAAAGACCGATGAACGCAAAGTCCTTCGATCCCTCATTCGACTTCTGCACGATGGCGATCTCCCACCGGACGTCCGGTTAGCGGCAACACACGACATTGAGGCAGCGGCAATCATCTCGCAGTTCCCGATTCGAATGAACGCTGACAGTTGCGGACCCTGGCCACTACTGGTGGAAAGACGCCGAGCCCTGGTCGGCTCCTGGTATGAGTTCTTCCCCCGAAGCGTCGGATCTAGCCTGCAACCAATGCGCTCAGGCACCTTCACGTCAGCGACCACGAGGCTAGAGGCCATCAAGGCCATGGGTTTCAACGTGGTCTATCTCCCACCCATTCATCCGATCGGTCAGCGACATCGCAAGGGTCCGAATAATTCACTAACGCCTGCCCCTACCGACCCCGGTTCCCCGTGGGCCATCGGAGCTAGCACCGGAGGTCATCGCGATATCCATCCCGAGCTGGGTGACCTCGCCGACTTCACCGCCTTCGTTCGACGTGCCGCGCACCTCGGTCTTGAAGTTGCCCTTGACCTTGCCCTTCAGGCAGCCCCAGATCATCCGTGGGTGTCTAGCCATCCCGAATGGTTCACCACGCGCGCCGATGGCACGATCGCTTACGCGGAAAATCCACCCAAAAAATACCAGGACATCTATCCGCTGAATTTCGACAACGATCCAGCAGGCCTCTACGCTGAAGTCGTTGACATTGTTAAGTTTTGGCTCGCCCAGGGAGTACGAATTTTCCGAGTCGATAATCCCCACACGAAACCACTGTGGGTCTGGGATCGACTAATTCACGAAATTCAGGCCCTGGATTCCGGCGTCATCTTCCTGGCCGAGGCGTTCACCCGACCACCTATGATGCGGGCGCTTGCTAAGGTTGGCTTTCAACAAAGTTACACCTACTTCACGTGGCGCAACACGCAATCAGAACTGCGCGAGTACTTCGATGAATTGGCCGGCCCCGCATCGGCGTTCATGCGTCCGAATCTTTTTGTCAACACACCGGATATTCTCAGTGAGTTCCTCCAGACAGGCGGCCCTGCGGGGTTCTCCATCCGGGCCGCTCTCGCCGCCACGCTTTCCCCCACCTGGGGCGTCTATTCCGGTTTTGAATACTTCGAAGGTACCTGCGCTAGTGGCGGCGGTGAGGAGTACTTGGACTCCGAGAAGTACCAGTACCGTCCGCGCGATTTTGAGCAGGAACCCAACCTAATCGACTACATCACAGCACTAAACACCATTCGCGCTGAACATCCGCCGCTACAGGATTTACGCAGCCTTCGCTTCCACTATTCCGAAAACGACAACGTCATCGCCTATTCGAAGTCCGTTGGTGATGAGGTGATCATCACCGTGGTCACCCTTGACCCACACGTAGCGCAGGAGTCGACGATTTGGTGGGACATGCCAGCACTTGGTTTAGCCAATGATGATCACTTTATTGCCGAGGACCTACTCACGCAGGAGTCCTTCACCTGGGGACCCTCGGCCTATGTTCAACTCAACCCCATCACGCGGGTCGCCCATATCGTTTCACTTCGCCGGCTATAGCCCCGCAGAACCGACAGGAGCACGGCATGGTCAAACGATCAGCTAGGTCCGGTAGTTCAGTTCCCGAGCCCGCCGCCGTCGATGTAGCCGTCCTGGATCAGATCGTCGATGGGCGTTACTCCCAACCGCATGACATTTTGGGTCCGCACCCACACCGGGACACGGTCACCGTCCGAGTGCTGCGCCCCATGGCTGAAGCCGTTTCGGTCGTGATGGGTGACACCTCGTTTGCACTCAGTCACGAGCATCGAGGCGTCTGGGTGGGCGTGCTACCTGTCGACGAAGTACCCGACTATCGACTCCTGGTCACCTATGCCGATGAAGTATTCGCTGCCGATGATCCCTATCGCTTTCTCCCCTCGTTAGGCGCGGTCGATTTGCACCTACTAGGCGAAGGCCGCCATGAAGAAATGTGGCGGGTGCTGGGTGCCCACCAGCACACCTTTGACAGCCCTCACGGACTCATTCATGGCGTGTCCTTCGCCGTATGGGCTCCCAATGCCCACGGGGTCAGAGTCGTTGGGACCTTCAACCACTGGGACGCCCAAGCGCACCCGATGCGCTCATTAGGATCAAGCGGGGTTTGGGAGTTATTCGTACCCGACATCCACGACGGAACCGTCTACAAGTTCGCCGTGCTCGGCCAGGATGATCTTTGGCGCGAGAAGGCAGACCCGTGCGCTTTCGCCACCGAGCTCCCACCTGCCACGGGATCGGTGGTGTTCACGTCTCGCTACACCTGGGGTGACCAGTCCTGGCTCAATCAGCGTGAAACTTACGACGCGTTGCGCTCCCCGATGTCAATTTACGAAGTTCACCTCGGCTCCTGGCGGCACGGTCTTAGTTACGTTGACCTGGCCGTGGAATTGGTCGATTACGCACGCCGCAACGGGTTCACGCATGTGGAATTCATGCCGGTCGCAGAGCATCCCTTCGGCGGATCCTGGGGCTATCAGGTGACCTCTTACTTCGCGCCAACATCTCGATTCGGGTCACCCGATGACCTGCGCTTCCTCATTGATGCCTTACATCGGGCAGGCATCGGCGTCATCGTTGACTGGGTGCCCGCGCATTTCCCCAAGGACGAATGGGCTCTGGCCCGTTTCGACGGGACACCCCTGTACGAACACCCCGATCCCCAGCGTGGCGAACACCCCGACTGGGGTACCTATGTTTTCAACTTTGGCCGCGCAGAGGTACGAAACTTCCTTGTTGCCAACGCTTTATACTGGCTGGAAGAGTTCCATGTCGATGGCATCAGGGTTGATGCCGTTGCGAGCATGCTCTATCTTGATTACTCCCGCGAACCGGGCCAGTGGTCTCCAAACGAACATGGTGGACGCGAAAACTTAGACGCTGTTGCCTTCCTGCAGGAGATGAATGCCACCGCGTACCGTCGAGTGCCCGGCATCGTCACCATCGCCGAAGAATCCACATCGTGGCCGGGCGTCACCCGTCCCACCTATTTGGGCGGACTCGGCTTCGGCCTGAAGTGGAATATGGGGTGGATGCACGATTCCCTTGACTACGTAAAACGTGAGGCCGTCCATCGCCAGTTCCATCATCACGAGTTGACCTTCGCGATGATGTACGCCTACAGCGAGAACTTTGTGCTGCCCATCTCTCACGATGAAGTTGTTCACGGCAAGGGATCCTTGATCAACAAGATCGCCGGCGACCGATGGCAGCAGCTGGCAAACCTTCGTGCCTATCTTGGTTTCATGTGGGCTCACCCGGGAAAGAAGTTGCTGTTCATGGGAAGTGAATGGGCGCAGTCGGCTGAGTGGAATGCCGACAAGGGGCTGGACTGGTGGCTGCTGGAATACCCCGAACATGCAGGTATCGCTCAAGCGATGAGCGACATCAACCACGTGTACCGAGACACACCTGCCCTGTGGCAGCAGGACACCGATCCAGATGGGTTCAGTTGGATTGATGCCAATGATGCGGTAACCAACGTGTACAGCTGGCTACGCTTCGACGACGAAGGTAACGCTCTCGCGTGCGTGGTAAATATGTCACCGATCCCTCGATTTCACTACCGCCTCGGGCTACCGACCAGTGGTTATTGGCGGGAGACACTGAACACTGATGCTGCCGCCTACGGCGGTTCTGGTGTAGGCAATCTCGGAGGTGTCCAGGCGGATGGCCCACCGTGGCATGGCCTGTCCAGTTCGGCGAACATCATCGTTCCGCCCATGGCTACGCTTTGGCTGCGTGCGCCTGCACGCGACTAGAACAGTGCGCTGGACAGGGCGATTCTTGCTGCTGCCACTGCCGGATCATCGCCAGCAATCGTGAACAGATCAAGGAGCCGCGCCCGCAACTCTTCGCGCTCATCACCCGGGGCCGACCGAATTGCTTCGATGAGCACTGCGAACGCGGTCGACCAATCGCCACGAATCGCTGCGGCGTCAGCATCGGTCAGCGGATGTGCTGTCATCTGTCCCTGGGCAGCCAAGGTGTTGGCTGATTCAACGCGAACCTGCAGGGCACACATCGCGGCTCCAGCCTGAGCGTCAGCGTTATTGGGCTCAGCTGCCAAGACGAGTCGGTAGGCCCCCTCGGCTAACGCCCAATCACCCGATTCCATGGCTTCATATGCTGCTGCGAAGCGCGGATCAACAACCTCTTCTGGTTGGAGTTCGGGCTCGACATTTTCTTGTGCTGTCGCCGTGCCAGCCACTCCGGCCTGCTCGGCGGCCTTGAGTAATTCCTCGATGTACTGGCGCGCCTGTGGCTCGGGCAATGCTCCCTGGAACAGCGGCATCGGCTGGCCCCCGACGATGGCGAAGACGCTGGGAATCGACTGCACCTGAAATGCAGAGGCGATTCTGGGCTGTGCATCTACATCAACCTTGGCCAGGATGAACCGGCCCCCGTATTCCGCAGCGAGGGCTTCCAAGATGGGTGAGAGCGTTTTGCACGGACCGCACCAGGTGGCCCACAGGTCGACAACGACCGGTACCTGTTGGCTTCGCTCAATGACCTCTGTCTGAAAGGTCTCTTCGGTGACATCGATAACGATCCCGGCAGGTGCGGGCCCAGCGGTTGCCTGCCGCTGTTGCGCCTGGCGCTGTTGAGCAAGCGCGGAGAGATCAACCGCTCCCCGCAGGGGCATATTCGCAGGTGTAGACACGTGCATCATTTTGACATGCGACCCACCGGGTGGTGGGGACGGGCGCGAGTAAGGCGATCAATCCTCACCTATGGTGGCGATGAGACGATCGGCTGCCGAATACGGATCGAGGGATCCGGTTGCTACGGCCTGAGCCAAAACAAGCAGTTGTTGGTGGCCATCGGTACCGATGCGTCGACGGAAATGGGCGAGCGTAAGAGCGGTGATCTCCTCCGTTGCCCGGCGCTGTCTGCGCTGTTCCAACCGATCATCTTCGGTCAACCATTCTTGATGAAGATCAATCACTGCGAGTAATTCATCCACCTCACCCCGGCTGGCGACAGCCTTCACCACCTGTGGCTCCCATCGATGGGGATCTCGATCAGCGAGGCTGATCATGTGGCGAACTTCACGGGCGGTGCTGTCGGCGCCGTCTCGATCGGCCTTGTTGACGCAAAATACGTCGCCAACTTCCAAAATGCCCGCTTTCGCTGCCTGAATACCATCACCCATGCCAGGTGCGAGAAGCACGACGGTGGTGTCCGCCGTGCCGGCCACCTCAACCTCAGACTGCCCCACCCCGACCGTTTCGATAATGACAACGTCAACTCCGGCCGCTTCAAAAACACGCACCGCCTGAGGTGTCGTTGCAGCCAACCCGCCCAGGTGGCCCCGAGATGCCATAGACCGGATAAAAACGCCATCGTCAAGGGCGTGGTCCTGCATGCGAATGCGATCACCGAGTAGAGCACCGCCAGAAAACGGCGAACTAGGATCCACGGCAATGACCCCCACCCGCTGATCTCGCTTTCGATAGCCGGCAATCAGGGCTGAGGTCGTGGTCGACTTACCCACCCCCGGTGCTCCGGTGAGCCCGATCACACGAGCGCGTCCAGCGGTGGGAGCTAACTGCGCCATCACCTCGGGCACCGCGGGCGATGAATCCTCAATCCAAGAAATCAACCGTGCTACCGCACGAGGATCAGCACGCTTTGCGCGATCAATCCAGTCCTGAACTAGGGGAGCCTGAACTGCGGGCACGTCGGTCATGGCACCAAGCCTTAGGGGCTGACGTTAAGGATGAGGGCATCACCCTGGCCGCCACCGCCACAGAGCGCCGCTGCCCCGATCCCACCGCCGCGGCGACGAAGCTCTAGCGCAAGGTGCAACACAATGCGGGCCCCAGACATACCCACCGGATGCCCAAGGGCGATGGCGCCGCCATTGACGTTGACGATTTCGTCGTTAACGCCCAAGGCGTTCATGGAGGCCAGTCCGACCGCAGCGAAAGCCTCATTGATTTCAATGAGGGTGAGATCTTCGACCGTGATGCCTTCCTTGGCGCACGCGGCACGAATGGCGTTGGCGGGCTGCTCGTGCAGCGAGGCATCCGGGCCGGCTACGACGCCGTGCGCGCCGATTTCGGCCAACCACTCCAACCCCAACTCCTGCGCCTTCGCTTTACTCATCACTACAACGGCGGCAGCACCATCTGAAATCTGTGAGGCTGAGCCAGCCGTAATGGTGCCGTCCTTGGCGAATGCCGGGCGCAGCCGACCAAGGCTCTCCGCTGTCGTGTCGGGCCGGATACCCTCATCGGTCGTGAATTCAATGGGGTCTCCCTTGCGCTGAGGGATCATGACAGGCGTGATTTCTTTGTCAAAGACACCATTCTTTGTTGCAGCGGCAGCACGTTGATGTGACTGCGCAGCATAGGCATCCTGGTCTGAGCGAGTGAAGTCATAACGGGAGTTGTAGCCCTCGGTTGACTCTCCCATTGCGCACTGATCGAAGGTGCACGTTAGGGCATCAAAGGCCATCGAATCAATCATCTTCCAGTCGCCGTACTTCACACCTTCGCGGGATCCGGTCAATAGATGGGGCGCATTCGTCATGGATTCCATTCCGCCGGCCACCACGATCTGGAATTCGCCCGCACGAATGAGTTGATCAGCCAGAGCGATTGCGTCTAGGCCCGACAGACAGACCTTGTTAATGGTGACTGCGGGGACGCTCATGGGAATGCCTGCGTTCACCGCTGCGGGGCGAGCTGCGTTTTGGCCTGAACCGGCTTGAATCACCTGCCCCATGATGACGTAGTCCACCTGTTCACCGGTGATGCCGGAGCGTTCCAGTGCCGCCTTGATCGCCGCTCCACCGAGGTCGGATGCGCTCAGCCCCGACAGTGAACCAAGTAGACGTCCCATCGGCGTGCGAGCGCCGGAAACGATGACCGATGGTGACTGCGCTGACATGTGATCCTCCGAGGAATGCGGGAGTGGACATTGGGGTAACAACGAGTTTTGATCCTAGGTCCCCCGACCGGATCAAACATTGACATCACCCTAACGATGCGGACCTAGCACCTCCACGCACCACCCAATGTGCATACGCTGGGTACCACCGAGGTCATCCCCAGCGTTGCGCCACGAGGAGAGTCACCGACATGACACACCAGTCACCAGCCACCCGGGACGGATTCCCGCATGATTCTTTCCCTGCCGGCCTGTTCACCCAGGTGGACCACGTCGGCATTGCCGTGACCGATCTGGATGCGGCAATCGCCTTCTATCAGGACACCTTTGGCATGACATTGACGCACGAAGAGACCAATTCCGAGCAAGGCGTGCGCGAGGCGATGATGGCGGTGGGTGACTCGGGCACCTGCATTCAACTCCTGGCCCCCTTAACCACCGACTCCCCCATTGGCCGATTCCTCGATCGCAGCGGTCCCGGCATTCAGCAGATGGCCTACCGGGTCGTTGATATCTCCACCGTGTCGGCGGTGCTGCGTCAACGCGGGGTTCGACTTCTTTACGACATCGCAAAAACAGGCACGGCCGGTTCGCAGGTGAACTTCATCCACCCCAAAGATGCCGGTGGAGTGCTCGTGGAACTCGTCCAACCTCCAGCCGAGCCCCACGCATGACCGATGCCAGCGGACCGGGTCCGCTTCTCCTTATCGTGGCCGTTGCCCTAGGCGCAATCTTCGTTTTCTCCCTCTTTCGACGCCTGTTTAAGACCGCCATCGTGGTCATCCTGATCGGCGCTGTGGTGGTCGGGCTCTATATTGCGCGCGAACAGGGACTCATCACCTGGTAGGGCTGCCATAGACCTCCCCCAGGGTAAGAAAACAGATACACTCGTCTGTGAACGATCGTTAACTTTTACGGGGTGGCGGACTTCGCCACCTGCAGGCCACCGCGACGGAGGAACCAGGTGTCATCCACATCACCGCTCTACACCGCATTGACCGACGCAAGCCCTGCCGACATTGCGGCGATGCCTCTCCCTGAGTCCTACCGGGCAGCGACCGTGCACAAGGACGAAGAACTCATGTTCGCCGGCGTGGAGTCCCGCGATAAAGACCCGCGCAAATCCATTCACATCGAGCAGGTACCCACACCCGAACTAGGCCCCGGCGAGGCCCTTATTGCTGTGATGGCATCGAGCATTAACTACAACACCGTGTGGACCTCCATCTTCGAACCGGTGAGCACCTTTGGCTTCCTCGCACGTTTTGGGCAGACCAATGAACTCAATCGCCGCCACGACCTGCCCTACCACGTCATCGGTTCCGATGCGGCCGGCATCGTGTTGCGCGTTGGCCCGGGAGTTAACGCCTGGAAACCTGGCGATGAAGTCGTAGCGCACTGCCTCAATGTCGACCTGGAAAGTCCACTCGGCCACGACGACACCATGATGGACCCCGAGCAGCGCATCTGGGGATTTGAAACAAACTTCGGCGGCCTAGCCGAGATCGCCCTGGTGAAGTCAAATCAGTTGCTCCCCAAACCCAAACACCTCACCTGGGAAGAAGCTGCGGCACCCGGTCTGGTCAATTCAACCGCCTACCGTCAGTTGGTTTCTACCCACGGTGGTGCCATGAAGCAGGGCGATGTGGTGTTGATCTGGGGAGCATCAGGGGGCTTGGGCTCCTATGCCACGCAGTACGCGGTGAACGGGGGTGCAATACCGGTCTGTGTCGTCTCCAGTGCAGCTAAGGCTGACATCTGCCGCTCCATGGGTGCTGAACTCATTATCGACCGCAAGGCAGAAGGATTTGAGTTCTGGAAAGACCCGGTCACCCAAGACCCCCAGGAGTGGAAGCGGTTCGGTCGGCGTATCCGCGAACTCACCGGCGGTGACGATATTGACATCGTCTTTGAGCACCCGGGCCGAGAAACCTTCGGAGCCAGCGTCTACGTCACGCGCAAGGGAGGCAAGATCGTGACCTGTGCCTCCACCTCCGGGTACATGCACGAGTACGACAATCGCTACCTGTGGATGCACCTGAAGAGCATCATTGGCTCACACTTTGCCAATTACCGCGAAGCCTATGAAGCCAACCGACTCATTGACCGAGGAATGATCCATCCCACCCTGTCCCAGACCTTCGACCTCGCCGATGCCGGCGCCGCCACCTTGGAAGTTCATCACAATCGGCACCAGGGCAAGGTTGGCGTGCTGTGTTTGGCTCCTGAGGCCGGCCTAGGGGTCAGCAATCCGGAAAAGCGCGAACGATTGCTTCCGGCGCTCACGCGTTTCACCGGCGCATAGACCCTTCTTCTCCCCTTACGATAGGGCGGAACCAGGTGAGTGGGGCCATCGTCTGATTGCCGATGGCTTTGCCCGCCTGTATTTGACCAGATCGGTAACCATGGGCGACTGAAGGAGGGTGAGTGACCACGCACGCGGCCACAGCCACGCCCTGGAACCTCGATAAGGGTCGCCCGGCCGGCGAGATGGGCTACCTACCCGGTCTCGATGCCATTCGCGCTCTGGCCGTTTTGGGCGTCATGTTTTATCACGCTGACCTGCCCTGGATGCCGGGTGGTTTTCTCGGTGTCGATGTCTTCTTTGTGCTGTCCGGGTTCTTGATCACCTCCCTCCTCCTGGAGGAGTTCGACCGAGGCGGCCGCATTAACTTCAAGCGTTTCTATATCCGCCGAGCCCGCCGGTTACTCCCCGCCCTCCTACTCATGCTCGCCGTTGTTGGTGCGCTGGCCGCCTTCGTTTACCGCGATGCTGCACCCGCATTTCGCGCCGACGCAATCGCATCACTGTTCTATGTCAACAACTGGTGGTACATCGCGGCCGACCAGTCCTATTTTGAATTCATCGGGCGACCGCCCCTGCTGAAACACCTGTGGTCACTGGCCATCGAAGAACAGTTCTATTTGATCTGGCCGCTGATCACCCTGGCCCTGTTGAAGTTTGGTAAACGCCGCGCGGTGCTGTACACAGCGCTGATCGGCGCGGTCGCCTCCACGGTGTGGATGGCCGTGCTGTCTATCTCCAACGGATTCCCCGAGCTTGCCGACCCCAGCCGCGCCTACTTCGGCACCGATACGCACATCATGGGCCTGCTGCTCGGTGCAGCCTTGGCCACGGTGTGGCGCCCAGGACGTCTATCCACCCGACTCACACCCGGTGCCCAGGCACTGATTATGGGGCTGGGCTTTGCGTCCTTGGTCGCCATCATCTGGGTCTTCTGGCAGGTCGGGGAGTTCAGTAGCTTCCTGTACCGCGGCGGATTCCTAGCCTTCGCTGCACTGGTCTGTCTCCTGGTTGCCACCGCAAGCCATCCGGGAACACCCTTCGGGCGCCTACTGGGCACGCAACCCTGGCGCTACATCGGCCAACGCTCCTACGGGCTTTACCTGTGGCACTGGCCAGTGTTTATGGTGACCCGACCCGATCTGGACATCGGACTTGATGGCATCCCCAATCTCATCCTGCGTTTCGGTCTCACCTTCGGGTTGGCCGAGTTGTCCTACCGCTATGTGGAAATGCCGATCCGTCGAGGTGCAATCAAGAAGTTCTTCACCGACTGGCGCAACTCCGACGACGAAGACAAAGCCCACCTCGCGCAACGCGTCCTCGTCGGCACGGGCGTATCTTTCGCCGCCGTCGCGCTCGTGGGCGCCGGACTTGCCACCGCGCCGACCGCTAACGAACAACTCGCGCCAGACGTAGCCGCGGCCATCGGCATTGCCAACGGCGGACCCACCAGCATTCTCATCGACGCAAGCCCCCGCCCTACCCCCGCCCCCGCACCGACTCCGACACCGACCGTCACCGGTGAGTCAGCCCCGACCCCGGCGCCGAAACCGAGCGGTCCAGCGAGCAATGCCAACGGCATCCTCACCGCCATCGGTGATTCAGTCATGCTTGGGGTGGCCCCACACTTGCAGGACAAGATCAAAAAATCCTCGGTCGATGCTGAAGTCAGCCGGCAAGCTTCGGGGGTTTTGGAGCGAGTCGAAGCACTTGCTGCCGCCGACCTCCTGGCCCCGACCGTGGTCATCCATACCGGCACCAACGGAATCATCACCGAAGACCAACTGCGGACCATGCTCGACACCCTCAGCGATCGCGAACGCGTCGTGGTGATCAACGTTAATGTGCCCCGGCGTTGGACCGCCCCGAACAACGAGATGATCGCGGTGGTAGTACCCGACTACCCCAACGCCGTCATCGCCGACTGGGCATCAGTATCTGCTGGTCGATCGGACTTCTTCGTCTCTGATGGTGTACACCCCACCTGGGAGGGCACCAAAGCTTTCGTGCGCGAAATCATGGCAGCCGCTGGCCTTTAGGCCGACCGGTTGGTCAAGGCATCGCTGACAAACCACCATCAACAACCATCGACTGGCCAGTCATGAACTGTGCGGCTGAAGAAGCCAAAAAGACTGCGGGGCCAGCGATCTCGTCGGGCGTACCCCAGCGCTGCATTGGCACACGAGACAGGGTGCCAGCCTCAGCTTCTTCACTCACTCGCAAGAAGTCCGTGAGGTCTGTATCAATCCAACCGGGCAGCAGCGCATTTACCCGCACCCCAGCCCATGCTGTTTCCAATGCAAGACTCTGCGTGAAGGACACGAGCGCCGCTTTTGCCGCTCCGTAATGCGACATCGTGGGGGCACCACGCAGTGCAACGACGGATGAAACATTGATGATGCTGCCTCGGGATTCCATGATGGCAGGTAGCGCGGCCTGCGTTGCCTGCACCACCGAATGCAGGTTGAGTCGCAGCGTCTTTTCCCATCCACTCATACGCATCGTCGCGACCGGAATGGAAAAAGAATTGCCACCGGCGTTATTGACCAGGGTGTCTAGCCCACCCAAACCGGCAATACCGTGCTCGATCCCCGCCCGCAGGGCATCCTCATCGAGTGCATCAGCAACACAGACGACCGCCTTGCGTCCACGACGTTGAATCTCATCAGCCACCTCATTGAGCAATTCCTCGTTGCGGGCCATTACAGCAACATCAGCTCCTGAATCGGCAAAGGCCAGCGCGATAGCCCGCCCGATCCCGCGTGACGCGCCGGTCACGAGCGTGCGCTTGCCGGCTAACGAGAAATTCATAGGTCGCTCCACATCTGCATTGGTCCCTGGGCAATGACATCGGCCTGCGTCCACTCGGTAGCCAGTGGGGCCGCCACCGGGTTGACGCGCGACACGATCTCGTTGAGTACCCGCTGAACATATCGCTCCCCCACCCATAAGTGTTTGGCTCCGGGAATCCCAACGATTTCCACGGCCGGGAGCCCAGCGAAGGCCGCTACCGCAGCCGTCGGTGGTAGATAGTCGTCAAATTCAGGCACGAGCGCGGTCACGGGGGTGTCAACCGAACGCCACCGAGACAGTTCCGTGGGCGTGGTGAAGCGCAGCGGCGGGGATAGCAGGATCACACCGGCAACGGCTGCATCACTGGCATGGCGAAGAATCACATCGGTTCCAAAGGACCAGCCAAGAAGCCACGGGTGCACCAGATGATGCTGCTGTGCATAAGCAATGGCGGACTGAAGATCCAGGCCCTCAGCCGTGGATCGGTCATACTCTCCTTCACTCGTCCCCGAGGCTGATGTTGTTCCGCGCGTATTGAATCGCAACACGGCGATATCGGCCTGTGCGGGGAGCCGCCATGCCGCCTTGCGCAGCACATGGCTATCCATCATTCCGCCGTGGGTAGGCAGGGGGTGCACGCAGATGATGGTGGCCACTGGTTCCCGATGCAGCGGGCGGGAGAGTTCAGCCACAAGGCGCAGTCCATCAGCGGTGATCAGCGTTAGGGCTTCACGGTGCGCGGGCAATACGCTCCCCGCACGAATCAGTTCACTCATGTGCTTATCCCGTCGCGGTGGCTGTTCATCAAAGGTGTGCAGCTATCGGCGCGGTCGGCGGCGGTCTCGGGCCTGCCAGCACACCGTGTGCCAGTGCCGGCGATCGTCAGCCCCTCGATCTACCGGCCATGTGACCACGTGGGGAGTAGCCGGTTGAATCAAATGATCGCAGCCAGGACAGCGATAGGGCTTGGTAGAAGAGGACCCGGTGAGCCGGCGCACCACATAATCCCCATCCGGGTGCTCCTCGACGGTCTCATTCAGACGAGGCCCGGGGGTGCCGTTGCTCTTAGGTCGCGCTGGACGACGGCGTCCCATCTCACCTCCTGTGTACCCGGCCAACTTAGGCGTAGGTGCGAAACCCTCGGCCGCTCTTCTTTCCCACATAACCGGCAGTGACGAGATGCTCAAGGCGGGGGGCCGGAGCGAAACCACGTTCGCGAAACTCCCGATACAGCGTCTGCTGAATGGTCAACGACACATCTAGCCCCACGACATCGAGCAATTCAAAGGGCCCCATGGGATAGCCACAACCCTTTTTCATTGCCAGATCAATATCGTCAACGGCGGCGTAGTTTGCCTCCAGCATCCGCACCGAGTCGTTGAGATAGGGGAAGAGCAGGGCGTTGACGATGAAACCGGCCCGGTCGCCACACACCACCGGATGCTTGGCCAACCGGTTGACCACATCGAGTGCTGTTGCGGCGACCTCGTCAGAGGTGCACACGGTGCGCACTACTTCTACAAGTTTCATCTGCGGTGCCGGGTTAAAGAAGTGCAGTCCCACCACGTCGCCGGGCCGAGAGGTTGATACGGCCATCTCCACGACCGGCAAACTTGAGGTGGTCGTTGCCAATACAGCGCCGGGTCGAGCAATCTCATCAAGATTTTCAAAGAGGGCGATCTTCAGATCGAGGTTCTCCGCGATCGCCTCCACGATCAGATCAGCCGAGCGCAAGTCTTCCAGGCTGGCACTCGTCGACAGGCGCGCAAGAGCTGCGTCTCGATCGGGCGACTCCAACTTGCCGCGCTGTACAGCCTTTTCCATTGACTTGGTGATCGCACCGAGTGCAGCCGTTGCCTTGTCCGTTGATCGGGCCACGAGGAGTACCTGGAACCCCGACTTTGCGAAGACTTCGGCGATGCCCGTTGCCATGGTGCCTGACCCCACAACACCGACCGCCTCAACAGGGCGCCCAGTCCCAAAATCTGATCTGGCCAGCGCGGTTTCAGCATCATCAATAACCGCCGGCGAATGAGCCTCTGCATAGGTATAGAAACCGCGTCCGGTTTTACGGCCGAGCAGGCCTGCGGTGACCATCTGCTTCAGCAGTGGGTGCGGCGCATGCAGTCGATCACGGCCCTGCTTGTACATCGTGTCCAAAATTTCATACGCCGTGTCCAGGCCGATTAGATCAAGCAGCGCGAGCGGGCCCATGGGATACCCACAGCCCAATTTCATGGCCTCATCAATGTCTTCGCGTGCTGCGTAGCGTGAGTCGTACATGGACACCGCATGGTTGAGGTAGCCGAAGAGCAAAGCGTTAGCGATGAAACCGGCGCGATCGCCGACCACCACCGGCTCTTTGCCAAGGCGTTGCGCTACATCAGTGACACTGTCGATTACCTCGGGTGCACTCACCACCGTGCGCACGATCTCAACGAACTTTTGCACTGGCGCTGGATTGAAGAAGTGCAAACCCACCACCCGGTCGGGGCGCGAGGTGGCCACTGAGATCTCGGTGACCGACAGTGATGAGGTATTGGTGGCCAAGATCGTATGTTCTGGAGTAAGGGAATCCAGGGTGGCGAAAAGATCGCGCTTGAGTTCAAGGCGCTCCGGGATCGCTTCAATGACAAGGTCGGCCGTAGCGAGGGCGCTCAGTTCGGTAGAAAAATTGATTCGGTCCCACAGGGCCGTCTGGTCAGCGGCTGTGAGTTTGCCGCGCTTGACGGCACGATCGGTGGAATGGCGCAACGTAGCCTGGCCACGTTCAAGGGCCGGCTGGCTTGCCTCAACGGCGATCACCGAAAAACCATTACGGGCGAACACCTCAGCGATGCCAGCCCCCATGGTGCCAAGCCCTACAACCCCTACGGTTTGGATCTGACCAGCTGCCACGAGCATCCTCCCAGGAAACGTGTACCAGCCCTTGGCCGGATAAATCGCGCTCAGTCTCCCATGACCCAGCGTGACGCCCGAGACCGGAGTAGTGTCCAAAGATGGCCACGCAATCATCTGTCGTTGAGTCCCGCTCCCCACTGTCTGGCGACCTGATCGACACCTTCGCGATCACTTCCGCCCCGGAGGTACACGCTGCCGTTGACGGTGCGCGGATTGCTGGACAGTGGTGGGCAGATCTTGGTTGGCGTGCCCGGCGGAGCTACCTCATGGGAATCAAAAGACACCTGGCCCGCCACGGTGAAGAACTTGCTGCTCTTGTCCATGCGGAGATGGGAAAGCCGCTAGACGATGCCCGACTCGAGATCGCATTGACAATCGAACATGTGCACTGGGCAGCCAATAGGGCTGAGTCAGTCCTGGGTGAACGCAGGGTGAGTACAGGTCTGCTGACCATCAATCAGCGAGCCACCTTGGCGTATCAGCCCGTAGGCGTTGTGGCCGTCATTGGACCATGGAACTATCCGGTGTTCACCCCGATGGGTTCGATCATCTATGCCCTCGCTGCCGGTAACGCGGTGGTCTTTAAACCATCCGAGTGGACCACAGCGACGGGAGCCTGGCTGGTTAACGCAATCAACTCCGTTGTCACGTCTCAGCAGTTGGTGACGATGGTGTGCGGGCCTGGCGATGTCGGGGCGGCCCTGTGCGTGTCCGGTGCAAACGTTGTCTCCTTCACCGGTTCTGCAGCCACCGGACGGCACGTGTTGCGCGCATGCGCTGAGTCCCTCACTCCGGTGGTGCTGGAATGCGGCGGCAAAGATGCAGCATTGGTTGACGAAGATGCTGATCTAATCACCGCGGCTGACGCGATCGTTTTCGGCGCACTTTCCAATGCCGGCCAAACGTGCGTCGGGATTGAGCGGGTGTACGCACATCACCTCATCCGAGACGAACTCATTGAGTTAATTACCGAACGCGCCAGCCGACTCGAAACCGGTACCCACGGCGCAGCCTCTTACGGCCCCATGACGCTGCCCACCCAGGCTGACGTGGTGAGTGCTCATCTCAACGATGCTCTTGCCCGAGGCGGTACCGCCGTGCTGGGTGGGCCATCATCCCTGCGCGGCCGTGTCGTCACCCCGATCGTGCTGGTGGATGTCCCTGAGGACTCCACCGCTGTGCAGGAGGAGACCTTCGGCCCCACGATCGTCATCAATACTGTGCGAGACCTCGAAGAAGGAGTCGATCGGGCAAATGCCACCGGCTACGGACTCGCCGCATCAGTATTTGGGCGTACTCCCTCCCGCGTGCGAGCAGCCGCTCGCAACCTTCGCGTTGGCATGGTCAGCATCAACTCCTGGGTGATGTACGCGGGTGTTCCCGAACTTCCCTGGGGCGGAGTTGGCGAATCCGGAGCGGGCCGCATTCATGGAGCTGATGGACTACGTGCTTTCAGCCGGGCCAAAGCCACCGTTGACCAGCGTTTTGCCCTGCCCATCTCACTCACCTCGTTTGAACGTCCCCCGTGGGCTGGGAAACTCGTCATGGCCGCGATGCGCTGGCGCCATGGCGGGCTTGGCCGGGAACACACGATCAAGGATTAGTCGATGCTTCGTGGTGCCATGCTTTAAAACAGCCGGGCACTTACGTCATCCATGCCACGCAACTCGTCATAGTCCAATACGACACAGTCGATACCTCGGTCGGTGGCTAGGACTCGGGCCTGCGGTTTGATGGCTTGGGCGGCAAAAATTCCGCGCACAGGCGCAATCGTGGAATCTCGGTTGAGTAATTCCAGATAGCGAGTGAGTTGTTCGACACCATCAATCTCACCGCGCCTTTTGATTTCGATGGCCACGGCCTGTCCCCGACCATCTCGCGCCAAAATGTCAACCGGACCAATCGCGGTGGGATATTCGCGGCGCACGAGCGACCACCCTTGCCCTAGCGCATCAAGTCGTTGCGACAGCAACTCCTGCAGGTGCGCCTCCACCCCGTCCTTGACCAGACCGGGGTCGGTTCCCAACTCGTGGGAACTGTCGTGTTCGATGTCAAGGACGGTGATGCGCAGTGTCTCGCCAGCCTTGTTCGTCACCACCCAGATCATCGCCTCACTGGTTAACTCCCCCGACTCCTGGTCGACAGGTGGCTCCTCGGTCAACCAGCACGGCGGACTCATCCAGTTCAGCGGCTTATACGACCCACCATCGGCATGAACGAGCACCGAACCATCGGCCTTCATCATCAAAAGCCGGCGTGCCTCAGGCAGATGTGCACTGAGTTTGCCCTGGTAGTCAACAATGCAACGAGCCACCACGATGCGCATGCCGACAGCCTAGGCCTGTTAATGTTAGGTCATGTCAGTAGCAGTAAGTGTGGCGAACCTGCGCAAGACCTACGGCGATGTTGTCGCGGTCGATGATGTCAGCCTGACAATCACTACCGGTGAATGCTTCGCCATCCTCGGGCCCAACGGCGCGGGTAAAACCACGACGGTGGAAATCCTTGAGGGCTATAGATCCCGCGATAGCGGCGAGGTTAGCGTTCTCGGCGTCGATCCCGCACACGGTGGTCGTTCATGGCGGGCACAACTGGGTATTGTTTTACAGAGTGCGCGCGATCTCGGTGATATCACCACACACGAAGCGGTAGCGCACTTCGCCACCTACTACCCTGCACCGGCCGATGTGGATACCACCATCGCTTCCGTGGGACTCACCGATAAGGCCGCGGCTCGCATCAGTACCCTTTCCGGCGGTCAACGACGCAGAGTAGACGTTGCCCTCGGACTCATCGGAGCGCCGCAGTTACTGTTTCTTGATGAACCCACCACCGGCTTCGATCCACAAGCTCGCCGAGAGTTCTGGGTGCTGCTGCAACAGATTAAGGCTGGCGGCACCACGATCATGTTGACCACCCACTACCTTGACGAAGCCGAGGCCCTCGCCGACCGGGTCGCAGTTATCGCTGCGGGCCGGGTGATTGCCCTGGACACCCCGGACCAGATTGGCGTCGGCGAGGACGACTCAGTAGAAGTTTCTTGGCGACAGGACGGCCGAATGCACCGAGAGTTCACCACCAGCCCCACGAGCTTCGTCGGGGAATTGGCCGCCGTGCTCGGTGGGGAAATTCCCGAACTGGTCATTCGTCGTTCCACTCTGGAAGATCGCTACCTTGCCCTCATTGACCAAGCCCAGAGCTCGACATCGTGAGCACACCAATGCCAACCGCGTGGAGGATTGGCCGAGGGCGAATCAGCCTGGAACTGCGCCAATTCTTTCGTGATCGCGAATCAGCCGTCTTCAACTTCGCCCTGCCGGTACTGCTCCTTATCGTTTTCGGTTCCGTCTTCGGTGGTCAAGACCTTGGCGGGACCGATGTAAGTTTCGCCCAATATTTTGTGGCAGGCATGATCGCCTCGGGAATTCTTTACACCTCATTTCAAAATCTCGCGATCTCGATACCCATCGAACGCGAAGATGGAACGCTAAAGAGGCTGCGTGGCACACCGATGCCGAAATCGAGTTACTTCATGGGCAAGGTCGGCACCGTTGTGGTCGCCTACGTCGCTCAGATCATTGTGCTCATCACCGTTGGGCGAGTGTTCTACGGACTCGCGATTCCAACGGAGCTTTCCGCGTGGGTCACGTTCGCCTGGCTCAGTGCTCTCGGCCTCATCGCGTGCACGCTACTCGGTATCGCCTACTCTGTCGTTCCACGACAGGGAAAGGGAGCCTCGGCAGTTGTGGCACCGGTTGTGCTTGTCCTGCAGTTTATTTCCGGCGTCTTCTTTATCTTCAGCGATCTGCCCACCTGGATGCAAAACCTGGCGTCGGTGTTCCCACTAAAATGGCTTGCGCAGGGAATGCGCAGTGTGTTTCTACCCGAATCAGCAGCGGCCCTGGAAGTTTCCGGCTCTTTTCAACTGCCTTTGGTTGCCCTGGTACTCAGCGCATGGTGCATCGGCGGCGCTATCGCGGCGGTTGTGTTTTTCCGGTGGAGCCCCCGGGGGACAAACTAAACAGCAACGGCCGCTGACAACCCACGAGTACGTCGCACCGCTTCAATGACGCGGCGCATAATGTCGGTGGCGTCGTAGTCACGCGGGGTAAACACCTCGGCTACGCCGTTGGCTCGAAAAAACTGTGCATCTGTCTCTGGAATGATGCCGCCCACCACCACCACGGTTTCTGTCATGCCGGCCGCTTGCAGTCCGGCGACGACCGCAGGAACGAGGGCACGATGGGAACCGGAAAGAATCGATAGACCCACAACGTCCACATCTTCTTCGACGGCAGCCGCCACGATTTGCGCCGGAGTGAGTCGAATCCCCTGGTACACCACTTCGAAGCCAGCATCACGAGCGCGCACCGCGATTTGCTCAGCTCCATTGGAGTGACCATCAAGACCCGGCTTGCCCACCAGAAAACGCAGCCGCACCCCAAGTTCTGCACCGGTGGCCTGCACGAGTTCGCGTACCTGTGTGAGGTCGCTGCTGCCCGACTGCACGCCGACCACCCCACTGAGTCCGGTGGGGGCTCGGTACTCACCGAAAACTGCCCGAAGCGCCGATGACCACTCGCCGGTGGTCACGCCCACGCGAGCGCACTGCAACGTGGGGACCATCAGATTTTCTTGCCCATCAGCAGCGCGACTCAACTCGACCAAGGCAGCCGTCACCGCGTCATCATCGCGACTCATTCGCCAGTCCATCAGCGATGCCGTCGCCGCGGCCTCCACCTCCGGAGCCACCGACTGAATAGCCGTGTCAATGTCAGCCAGTAGCGGGTTGGGCTCGGTCGTGGTGAACTTGTTGACCCCGACGATCACATGGTCGCCAGACTCAATGTCAGCGCGCCGTTGTGAGTGCGAGGCCACCATTTGGCCCTTCATGTAGCCATTGTCGACAGCGGCGACGGCACCGCCCATGTCTTCCACGATGGCCATTTCCGTGCGCGCTTGGTCAACCATGCGGGCCACCTCAGCCTCGACCACGGTGGAGCCGGTGAAAATATCGTCATATTCCAACAGGTCAGTTTCATAGGCCAGAACCTGCTGGATGCGAAGCGACCATTGCTGATCCCACGGGCGGGGCAGGCCGAGCGCTTCGTTCCAGGCTGGCAGTTGAATAGCGCGCGCCCGGGCGTCTTTAGAAAGTGTGACCGCGAGCAACTCCAAGACGATGCGCTGCACGTTGTTTTCCGGTTGGGTTTCTGACAAGCCCAGGGAATTTACCTGCACGCCGTAGCGAAACCGGCGCTGCCTTTCGTCAACAACCCCGTACCGATCGCGGGTTATTTCCTCCCATAACTCCACGAAGGCGCGCATCTTGCACATCTCCTCCACAAAGCGAACACCGGCGTTGACGAAGAAGGACATGCGCTCCACGACAGCACCGAACTCCGCCGGTGGCACCTGCCCAGAATCGCGGACCGCATCGAGCACGGCGATGGCGGTGCTGAGGGAGTAGGCGATTTCCTGCACCGGCGTTGCGCCGGCTTCTTGTAGGTGGTAACTGCAGATGTTGATCGGATTCCACGATGGAATCTCAGTAACGGTGTAGGACACCATGTCTGAAATGAGTCGCATGGATGGCCCAGGCGGAAAAATATAGGTCCCCCGGGACAGGTATTCCTTAATGATGTCGTTTTGGGTGGTGCCCTGCAGCGTGTGAACATCCACCCCCTGCTCCTCCGCAGCGACGACATACAGCGCCAGCAACCACATAGCCGGGGCGTTAATGGTCATCGAGGTATTCATTTCCCCGAGGGGGATCCCTTCGAAGAGGCGACGCATATCACCGGCGTGGGCGATCGGAACGCCCACTTTGCCTACCTCGCCATTGGCCATCGGGTCGTCAGGGTCATAACCGGTCTGGGTGGGCAGATCGAAAGCAACTGAAAGCCCCGTCTGACCCTTGTCCAAGTTGCGACGATAGAGCGCATTGGATTCCGCCGGGGAGGAGTGACCGGCGTAGGTGCGCATCAGCCAGGGCCGGTCCTTGGGCTTACTCATATCTCTAGATTACCTTGGACACGGGCCCCTAAAGACGAAATCTAGACGAAGAGCACAACCGTGATTCATGCGTCACACTTCTTCCATGACCGGCAATTCCTATTCCTATGTGGTGGGACCCCTCATCGCTTTCGCCGGTCTGGGCATCCTGGTGCTGATGCTGCGCTGGACTTTCAAGCGTGGGGGTTCACTTATCGCCGCTCCAGCTCAGCAGGGCCAGCCTCAGGAATACGGAATGCTGGTGCCCATCGCCAGCCCAGGAAGTTACATCCAGGGGGAAATGTGGCGCCGTAGCCTGGAGGATGAGGGCATCAAGGCCACCCTCACCCAGACCCTCGATGGCCCCCGCATCATGGTGTGGCCACAGGATGAACAACGGGCTCGCGGGCTTGTCCAACGCATGCCCTGACTCAAGCAAGGCTCAGTCGGAATGGCGGATCCGCTCGATGGTGGCTCCGAGCCGCTGCAGGTCTTCCACCATGCCCGCATAGCCTCTGTCGATGTGATGTACCTCGTGGATGGTCGTGACACCGTCGGCAACGAGCCCTGCGAGTACGAGACCCGCCCCCGCACGAATATCAGTGGCTTCCACCGGTGCCCCGCTCAATCCAGGTTGACCTCGCACGAGCGCGTGGTGGCCTTCGGTCTGCACGTCGGCGCCGAGCCGGGCCAATTCGTGCACGAAGCGAAAACGAGCCTCGAAGAGGTTCTCCGTCACTAGCGATGCGCCCAGGGATATGGCGTTGAGGGCAATGAACTGTGGCTGCAGGTCGGTGGGAAAGCCCGGATATGGCAGGGTCACGATATCCACCGATTTCGGCCGAGTATCCATGCTCACGGTGAAAGAGTCAGCGTGCACGTCAACGTGAGCCCCCGCCGTGGCCAACTTGTCTAGCGCAATTTCTAGATGTTCAGCGAAAGCGTTGATGACCGTGATTTCACCCTGGGTAATAGCTGCAGCCACCGCCCAGGTGCCGGCGACGATGCGATCAGACACGGTCACGTGATGGACCGGCTGCAGCACATCCACCCCCTCTACCGTGAGAGTTGATGTGCCGATGCCAGAAATCTGCGCCCCCATCTGCACCATCATGTTGGCGATATCAACAATCTCTGGTTCGCGAGCGGCGTTATCAATCACGGTTCGCCCCTCGGCGGTGACCGCGGCCATCAGAAGTGACTCTGTGGCACCGACGCTGGGGAAGTCCAGCCAGATTGTGCTGCCGCGCAGTTGCCGGGCTACCGCCTGCAGGTAGCCGTGCTGAACTGACACCTGCGCACCCATTCGTTCGAGTCCGGCGATGTGCATGTCGAGTCCGCGAGAACCGATATTGTCACCACCGGGGAGTGCGATATCTGCTTCACCGCACCTGGCGAGCAGCGGACCCAGGACGCTAATCGATGCCCGCATCCGTCGAACGAGGTCATAGTCGGCACGGTGATCAAGTTGATCCGGGACATCAATGGCTACCGCGCCAGCTGGCCGATCATGCACCACCTGCGCGCCGAGTCGGGTGAGTAACTGACCCATGATGTCGACATCCAAAATATCGGGCACCTCGGTCAAGACGGTACGACCAGGCGCTAACAGCGCGGCAGCCATGAGCTTGAGCACGCTATTCTTCGCCCCGGTGAGGCGTACCTCGCCCACCAAGCGGGCACCGCCGACGATTTCCCAGGACTCCACCGGGCCATGCTAGGCGTAGGGGCCTAGGGTCGTCACCATGGTCAACCTCACACGCATCTATACCCGCACCGGCGACGACGGCACCACGGCGCTTGGTGACATGTCGCGGACGTTGAAAACCGATGCTCGATTGCGCGCCTATGCCGACGTGGACGAGGCCAACAGTTCGATCGGAGTGGCGCTGGCCCTGGGTGATTTGACCGGGGCCGTACACGGGTTGCTGACCGGTGTACAAAATGACCTATTCGATGTGGGCGCAGACCTATGCACACCCATCACACCCGATCCCAAATATCCGCCACTGCGCATCACCGCCGACTACATCACCAGACTGGAAAAGGCTTGCGACGCCTACAATGAGGATCTGCCAGCGCTGCGGTCCTTCATCCTGCCCGGCGGTAGCGCTGGGGCAGCCTTGCTGCACGTCGCCCGCACGGTTGCGCGACGAGCAGAACGCACGACCTGGGAGGCCATCGCTGAGCACGGCGACAGCATTAATCCGCTGACAGCGGCCTACCTGAACCGTTTGTCAGATCTGTTGTTTATTCTCGCGCGCAGCGCGAATGGAGCCAGCGGTGACGTGCTGTGGCAGCCCGGGGCGTCGTCGACCGACTAGCTAGCGGTTGGGTCCCATCGCAACGTTGAGACGAGTTTCCGCACGCTTGGCAGCTCCAGCCTCGGCCGCATCCTCTGCACCGGCCTTGGTGGCCCGATCCAGGGCTGCCTTTGCCCGCTCAACATCAATGTCCGCCGCCATTTCCGCGGCTTCCGCGATCACGTTGACCCGGTTGGAATCCACCGAGAAGAAGCCACCGTGCACGGCCACCAGGGTTTTAGTGCCATCTGGGGACTCGATCTTCAACGGTGCCTCAACGAGTAGCGCCAGCACCGGCTCATGGCCGGGCAGAATGCCGATTTCGCCCTCGGGGGTCTTGGCGACCACCGACTTGGCCGGGCCCTCCCAAATCGCACGCTCGGCCGACACGACGGCCACGGTGAGTTCAGCCACAGTTCAGGACTCCTTGGCCAATTCGGCGGCCTTGCGCTCGACATCTTCGATACCACCGCACATGAAGAAGGCAGCCTCGGGTATGTGGTCATACTCGCCCTTGCACAGCGCGTCGAAGGAGGAGATGGTCTCGTTAATCGGCACGAACGAGCCGGGCTGACCGGTGAACGCCTCGGCAACGAACATGTTCTGGCTCAGGAACCGCTGGATGCGTCGAGCGCGACCCACGATGATCTTGTCCTCTTCAGACAACTCATCAATGCCGAGGATGGCGATGATGTCTTGGAGGTCCTTGGAGCGCTGCAAGATTTCCTTGACGCGTGCGGCCACCCGGTAGTGCTCCTCGCCAATGTAGCGCGGATCCAAAATGCGTGACGTTGAGTCCAGAGGATCGACCGCGGGATAGATGCCGATTTCTGAAATCGGTCGGGAGAGCACCGTGGTGGCGTCAAGGTGGGCGAACGTCGTGGCCGGTGCTGGGTCGGTGAGGTCATCGGCGGGAACATAGATGGCCTGCAGCGATGTGATGGAGTGCCCGCGCGTGGAGGTGATGCGCTCCTGGAGCTGGCCCATTTCGTCAGCCAGTGTGGGCTGGTAACCCACCGCAGAAGGCATCCGGCCAAGCAGGGTCGACACCTCAGAGCCGGCCTGGGTGAAACGGAAAATGTTGTCGATGAACAACAGCACGTCCTGCTTTTGCACATCGCGGAAGTACTCCGCCATCGTGAGCGCGGTCAAGGCAACGCGAAGGCGGGTGCCGGGGGGCTCATCCATCTGCCCAAAGACCAGGGCGGTCTTTTCGATCACGCCAGACTCGGTCATCTCCAGGAACAGGTCGTTACCCTCACGGGTACGCTCCCCCACTCCGGCGAACACCGAGACACCGCCAAAGTTTTCCGCAACGCGGTAAATCATTTCCTGGATCAGTACGGTCTTGCCCACACCGGCGCCACCGAACAGACCAATTTTGCCGCCCTTGACGTAGGGGGTGAGCAGGTCAATCACCTTGATGCCGGTATCGAAGACCTCAGTCTTTGCTTCCAACTGATCAAAGGCCGGTGCCTGGCGGTGAATGCTCCACCTCTCCTTGATGTCCAGACTTGCCTCGGGCACGTCGAGAGGTACACCGAGGGTGTTCCACACGTGGCCTTTCGTGACATCGCCAACCGGCACCATGATGGGGGAACCCGTGTCCTGCACCGGTGCTCCACGCACAAGGCCGTCGGTGGGCTGCATCGAGATAGCGCGCACCATGTTGTCGCCGATGTGCTGGGCAACCTCAAGGGTCAGCATGAAACTGCCACCGCCCTCTTCGCCCTCATCGAAACTGACGTGGGTTGTCAACGCATTGAACAGCTCCGGCATGCCCTCCGCGGGGAACTCCACGTCAACCACCGGGCCGGTGACGCGAGCAACGCGCCCCACAGCCGGAGTCTTGGAGTCTTGCTCGGCCGAGATGTCGGTCGTGGCAGTCATGGTGTGGTTCTCCTTTATCGCAAAGAATGGTGCGTAACAGTTCGTCGTGAATGTGCGTTGACCGCAGAAGGTGGCTAGGCCGAAGACAGCGCGTCTGCGCCGCCGACGATCTCGCTAATCTCCTGGGTAATTTCAGCCTGGCGTGCTTGATTGGCTTGCCGGGTCAGCGTACGGATGAGTTCTTCGGCGTTGTCCGTTGCCGACTTCATCGCCCGACGCCGTGCCGCATGTTCACTAGCGGCCGACATGAGCAGTGCGTTGTACACGGCGTGATCGACATAGCGCGGCAGGAGCGCGTCGAGCACAGCCTCAGGACCGGGTTCAAACTCATACAGTGGGAACGGCGTGGTGTCCTCGTTCGACGTGTCCACAACCTCGTCGACGACCTCCAACGGCAAAATACGCCGGACCCGTGACTCCTGCTGAGCCATGTTCTTGAACTGGGTGTAGACGACGTGAATCTCATCAACGCCGCCAGATTCGGTGGGTTCGAGAAAGCGCTGCAATAGATCGGCGCCGATTCTGCGGGCATCGTCATAGGTGGGTTGATCAGAGAACCCGATGTACTCCCCACCCATGGCCCGACCACGAAACTTGTAAAACCCCACCCCCTTGCGGCCCACAACGTAGGGAACGACCTCTAGGCCCTTGTCATTGAGGGTGCGAGTGAGCCCCTCGGCCTCCTTGATGGCGTTCGATGAATAGGCACCGGCCAGACCTCGATCTGCCGTGACCACGAGCACTGCGGCCCGGACCTGACTGTGCGCCGCGGATGTCAGCGGATGCTTTGACACATCCGTGGCATGCGAGGCGGCTGCGGAGATGGCGTCCAATAGCTGGGTGAGGTAGGGCATGGAGGCATTCAAGCGCCCCTGGGCCTTGATGATTCGTGATGAAGCGATGAGTTCCATCGCCTTGGTGATCTTCTTGGTCGCCTGCACCGAACGAATTCGTCGTCGGTACACGCGCAGTTGTGCGCCCATGTCAGCCCTCCCTCATTTGCTCAAGCACCTAAAACTAGGCGCGCTTTTTGACGGTGATCTGGGTCGGATCAATCTCTTCTTCATCCAGCGCCGCCACCGGTTCATCCTTCACGAGCATGTCACCACTGCTTGTGGTGAACTGCCGCTTGAAGGTCTTCATGGCCGCATCCAACTCCGACACCGTGTCGTCGTTGAGATCAGTGGTGGTCCGGATAGTGTCAAAGATCGCCGGCTTATCGCGGCTGATGAAGTCGGAGAACTCCGCGTCAAAGCGACGAATGTCTTCCACCGGAACTTCATCGAGGCGACCCGTGGTGCCCGCCCACACCGACACAACCTCTCGCTCCATCGGCTGCGGTGCGTACTGGGGCTGCTTCAGCAACTCAACGAGGCGTGTACCGCGGGCGAGCTGCGCCTTCGATGCTGAATCCAGGTCTGAACCGAAGGCGGCGAAAGCCTCTAGCTCACGGAACTGGGCCAGGTTCAGGCGAAGCGGGCCGGCTACCTTGCGCATCGCCTTGGGCTGGGCTGAGCCACCCACGCGAGACACCGAGATGCCGACGTTGATGGCGGGGCGAACACCGGAGTTGAACAGGTCAGACTCCAGGAAGCACTGGCCATCGGTAATGGAGATGACGTTGGTAGGAATGAACGCCGAGACGTCGTTGGCCTTGGTTTCAATGATCGGCAGTCCGGTCATTGACCCACCGCCGAGCTCCTCAGACAGTTTTGCGCAACGCTCCAGGAGGCGTGAGTGCAAATAGAACACGTCACCGGGGTATGCCTCGCGACCCGGCGGGCGTCGCAGCAGCAGGGACACGGCGCGGTACGCCTCAGCTTGCTTGCTCAGGTCATCAAACACAATGAGGACATGCTTGCCGTTGTACATCCAGTGCTGACCGATCGCTGAACCCGTGTAGGGCGCCAGGTACTTAAAGCCGGCCGGGTCGGATGCGGGGGCGGCAACAATGGTCGTGTACTCCATCGCGCCGTTTTCTTCCAAGGCGCCGCGAACTGCAGCGATGGTCGAACCCTTCTGCCCGATGGCTACATAGATGCAGCGCACCTGCTTGTCCGGGTCACCCGATTCCCAGTTGGCTCGCTGGTTAATGATCGTGTCGATGCAGACCGCAGTCTTGCCAGTCTGGCGGTCACCGATGATGAGCTGGCGTTGGCCGCGACCGATGGCGGTCATGGCGTCGATGGCCTTGATACCGGTGGCCAGCGGTTCTTTCACCGGCTGGCGTTGCACAACGGTGGGTGCCTGCAGTTCTAGGGCACGGCGCGTTTCGGCTTCGATGGGGCCCTTGCCGTCAATGGGCATACCCAACGGGTCAACCACGCGACTCAAATAAGCATCACCGACCGGTACCGACAACACCTCACCCGTTCGACGCACCGGCTGGCCCTCTTCAATGGCTGAGCCATCACCGAGCAGCACCACGCCGATCTCGTGGATGTCGAGGTTGAGGGCTAGGCCCAACAGGCCGCCTTCGAACTCAAGCAACTCGTTGGTCATCGCCGAGTGCAGGCCTTCAACGCGGGCAATTCCGTCGCCGGCCTGCGTGACACGGCCCACTTCTTCGCGGGCCGTGGTCGGCGAGTACGCCTCGACGTTTCGCTCGATCGCATTCCGGATTTCCTCCGGGCGGATCGTTAGCTCCGTCATGGTGCCTGCTCTCTTTCGTCGGGCTGACCCGGTCGGTCAGCACTGGTAGCCAATGAACTTTGTCGTGGAGCGGTGATTACATCTGTGCCGTATGAAACGTTATGCCGTACCCAAAACAACGCGACGCGCTTGATCGAGCCGCGCCGCAACCGTTCCGTCAATAATCTCATCTCCCAGCGCCACGTGGACCCCGCCGAGGACGGTGGGGTCGATCGCGACGTTGAGCCGAACCTCATGACCGCTGATTTCGCTGAGCACCGCAGACAAGCGCTGATGCTGCTCTGGCTGGAGCGGCGCTGCCACCCGAACCTCAGCAACCATGCGCTGACGTTGGGCCGCAGCCAGACCCATCAAAGCCTCAATCGCTGAATCCAGCCGGCGCCCGTGTAGGTGGCTTACCGTGAACGCCAGTACCTCGCGGGTGGTGTCGGTTGTTCGATCTGCAAGGAGAGTCTCCACAATGGCTGCCTTCTGCGCCGTCACCACCGAGGGGTCGGTGAGCGCCATCTGCAGTTCCGAGGACGCATCTACCGCTCGAGAGAACCGGAAGAGTTCCTCCTCCGTTGCATCCAAAGTGGCACCAGCATCGGCGCGCGCAAAGGCAGCCTGGGCCGCTAATGACTCAATCGCTGTCACTAGGTCGGCTGCATCAGACCAACGAAGGGCTACTGCCTGGGTCGCGAGATCCAGTGCGGGAGGGGAGATCCGGTTGGTGAGCAGCGAATCAATCAGGGCCCGGCGCGCCGGCGCCGTAGTGCCAGAATCTGCCAGTGCAGATCGCAGCGGTTTGTCCCGACCGAGAAGATCGGCAACCGCATACAGTTGGCCGGCCAACCCTGCGTCGACTCCCTCCGCCGCACGGTCTGCAACAACCGCGGTCAAGGTAGCCAGTGATTGCCTGCTCGCTCCGAGCATCAGGCCTTCGCCTCCCGCGCGGACTGCTCGAGGGAATCAAGGAAATCATCGACCGTGGCGCGCACCCGAGCGTCATCGGCCAGTCCCTGTCCCACGATTTTCGTTGCCAGTGTCAGTGCCATATCGCCCACCTGACGCGTCAGGGCAGCCGTGGCCTGTGCACGCTCGGCAGCTAACTGTGCCTCGGCTGCTGCAGTGACAGTCGCCGCCGCAGCACGTGCCTCGGTTCGAGCCTCATCCACGATGGCTGTTCGATCAGACTGAGCCTGGGTTCGGATGGCAGCTGCCTCTTCCCGAGCCTGCGCCAAAGCAGCACGGTACTCATCGCGGGCCTTCTCGGCATCGGCCTGAGCGGCCTCAGCGCGCTCAATGCCACCCTCAATGGCGTTGGTTCGCTCTTCTAGAGCTGCCTTGATGCGCGGCAGTGCCACCTTGGCCAACACCCCGAATACAACGAGGAATCCGAAGATTCCGACGATGAGTTCGTCAATGGGCACCGCCAAGACGCTGGGCATTGGTTCGTTCTCCCCAGCGGCAATCAATAGGCCCTGCGACAACGTCGACATGGTCCCTCCGGTCTCAGACGCGATAAATTATGCGGTGGAATGAAAAGTGACGAGCCAGTTACGCGGGCATTCCGGCGCCGAAGACGAATGGCGCAACGAAACCGATCAGTGCCAGCGCTTCAGCAAGTGCGAAGCCGAGCAGCATGTTTTGGCGAATGACACCGTAGGCCTCGGGCTGACGGGCAATGGCTTGTACGCCCTGACCGAAGATGATGCCGATGCCGATGCCGGGGCCGATCGCGGCGAGACCGAAACCGACTGAGCCGATCGAACCGTAGATCGTGGCGAGGAGCTCCATGTCCTTGTCTTCCTTCGTGTAGATGTGCCGACGGTCTGCTCCGCCGGACGGGGTGCGTAGTGCGGTTATGTACTTATCAGTACCGATTTGCATCGGTTCCGTCGTGCTTCATTTCTCCGCGCACCCAGGGTGTTGGGAAAAATGAAAAATTAGTGTTCTGCGTGCAGTGCACCACCGATATAAACAGCGGTGAGCAGGGTGAAGATGTAGGCCTGCAGTGCTTGGATCAGCAACTCGAATCCGGTTATCGCTACCGCGACGGCCACCGACGCAACAGATCCGAGCACTCCGACGACGGTGAACGTGAGCAGGTAGAACGACGCGAGGCTAAACGTGGCGAGGAGTAGGTGGCCGGCGAACATGTTGGCGAAGAGTCGAACCGCGTGCGTAAATGGCCGCACGATGATGTTAGACAAGAACTCGATCGGGCCGAGCAAAATCAACATGGGTTTGGGTACCCCGGGCGGAAAGAGCATGCCCTTGAAGAAACCGACAAAACCCTGCCGATAAATGCCCAACGGCAGCCAGGTCAGGTACACGATGAGGGCAAATGCCACCGGAATGGCGAACACACTGGTGGCGGGGAAGTTCACGAAGGGCATCACACCCATGAAATTTAAGATCCAGACGAGGAAAAAGAATGAGAAAAGGAACGGCACAAACTTGTCGCCGTCTTTACCAATCACCTCTCGGGCGATCCCATCGCGCACAAACAAGTAACCCATCTCACCCACGTTTTGGGATCCGCGCGGCACCACCTTGGGTCGACGAAAAGCCCAGAGGAAGAACGCGAGCACGATCACCACGCCGAGGATTACCAGAATGGTGACCTTATTGAACCCAAAAGTCATGCCCAAAATCTCAACAGACGCCAAATCGTCAAAGAAGAAGATTCCGGTGTCCGGAGCCGGGAACCCGCAGGGGTTCGCAGCATTTTCGAACTTACAGTCCAGGCTGCCGGCAGCGACGACCGTCGACAGGGCGGAATCAGCGGCCACGGCGTACCTCCTGGCCTGTCTGTTGACCAGCGTGGGTCACTGCCGCTCCCTTGCGAAGTATCGACGGCCCCTCAGGCATGGCCTCAAGTCGACGGTAAATGAGAAATATCGCGAGAAACATACCGATAAGCGCTCCGCCGGCGATCAGGAGGGGGCGATTAGGTAGCCACAGCGAAAGCAGCCAACCGATTCCGGCGTACAGGGCGATGCCGGTCAGGAGATGACTCACAATGATCCAGGCAGAATTTGCCGTGTCCCAGCCGGGGTTTTGCTCATCGGCCGGGGCGGTTCTATCAACCTTGATGGCCGGAACGAGTGATTCAGGCTTGCGAATCATTGGTTGGGTCCACTCCCCGGTTCGATGGTCAATACCTTGCTGCGGGCGAAGACAAACACTTCCACGAAAGTCCAGGTCAACGTACAGGCCACGATTGTTCCGGCGAACACCTGGTTGTTAAAGAACGTGGTTCCTTGAAAAATGATGAGGAGAATGAACAGCACACCGACCTTGGTGAGATAAATCAGCAGGGCCACGGAGAGTGCAATCTGCGGGTTATTCCGCAGGACGTAACCCAAGACACCCTGCCCCACACTAAAAAATGCGATCACGATTGCGGTACCTATGAGGCCAGCCCACACGCCGGATGCCCCAGCCACCAATAGACCGATCACCGTGCCAGCCGCACCCACGGCCACGCTGGCAGGTATGGCGCTCCGCAGGACGCGGGCGTCGATCGAGGCCATCTGAGGTCTCCTTGGCAGCGGACGCAATTATTGGGTCGGTCACCGCAAAGATGCGCGACCGAAGCACTTCTATGCAGGCTACCGACATGCCGAGATCGGCTTTGCTAGGGGTCCGTTCCCGTGCGGGTGGTGGCATTGCTAGCGACGCGCGCACGAGCAATGCGGGGACGCATGGCAGCGTAGGTGAGTCCGGCCAATCCCACCACCAGAATCAGCACGCCGTACACCACCGGGACGAAAGCCAGTGCCACTGCCGTGCCGGCGATCACAGCGGTCAGGCCATACATCAACGCCACCGCGCGCCGCTGCGAATGACCAACCTCGAGCAGTCGGTGATGCATGTGCTGCTTATCCGGAGCAAAGGGCGACCGTCCCCGGCGAGTACGCCGAAGGACAGCAAGACCGAGGTCGAGGAGTGGAACGGCCATCACTGCAACGGGTAGCAGAATCGGCAGCAGCGCCGGCAGCAATGTTCCGCCCTCGATAGCGCTGGGATCTACCTGGCCAGAAAGAGTGATGATGCCCGCGGCCAACAGCAGCCCAAGCATCATCGAGCCGGTATCGCCCATGAACACTCGAGCCGGGAACAGATTGTGGGGCAGGAACCCCAGACACATACCGGCCAGCAGCGCAGACACCAAGGTGGCCATCGTGGCACGTTCGAAGCCCACCTCAACGGACAGCAGGTACGAGTAGGCAAAGAACGCAATCGCGGCCACCGCGACAATGCCGGCCGCCAACCCATCGAGCCCATCGACCATGTTGATGGCGTTGATACACACCAACACCACCAGCACCGTGAGCAACACACTCGTTACCGGGTCGAGTACCAAGGTGCCGCCGATGGGTAGCCAAATGACGGTGATGCCCTGCAGCGCCATCACCGAAGCGGCCAGCACCTGCCCCGCTAGCTTCGTTGGCGCTGCCAAGCCCCAGCGATCATCGATCAGGCCCAGGGCAACAATGATCGCTACGCCGCTGAGCAGCGCGAGCGGTACCCCTGCGCCATCTTCAAATACCGCACTCATCAGCGGAAGCTTGCTAGCCAGCAGTAACCCGGCCAGCAAGCCGGCGCACATCGCCAGGCCGCCTAGCCGGGGGGTTGGCGTGTCGTGCACATCTCGATCGCGTACCGCTGCCATGGCCCCCCAGCGTCGCGCAAACACTCGCGCTAATGGCGCCGTTAAGTACGTGACCGCCGCAGCGGCCATAAGGCAAAGGAGATATTCGCGCATGATCCTGCTGTGGGCGAAAAGCCCTAGACCGTGGCCTTCGTCTCGGCATAGGCCGGGAAGGCCGCGACAAGATCGCTCACACCCTCGGCAACCTGCGCCGTGGCGCCCGGGTCAACCACCGCGCGATAAATGAGTTCGGCAACCTGTGGCATTTGTTCTTCACGCATACCCTGAGTGGTGATGGACGGAGTGCCCACTCGAATTCCCGAAGCAATCGCTGGTGGTTGCGGATCATAGGGAATTGCGTTCTTATTCAATGTGATTCGTGCCGCATCACAGCTCACTTCGGCCTCGGCTCCGGTCACATCAAGGGATCGGAGATCTAGCAGGGCAAGGTGCGTATCCGTGCCACCGCTCACCGGACGCATACCGCGTTCGTTCAAGGCTGCGCTCAAGGCCTGCGCATTTCGGACGACCGTGGCCGCGTAATCTTGAAACTCAGCCGTCGCCGCTTCTTTCAGCGCAACCGCTTTGGCGGCCACGGCATGCATGAGCGGGCCACCCTGCATCATCGGAAACACCGCTTTATCAATGGCTGCGGCATGTTCTTGCTTACACAAAATCATGCCACCGCGCGGGCCACGAAGCACCTTGTGAGTCGTGAAGGTCACCACATCGGCGTAGGGAACTGGGCTTGGAATGGCCTGGCCCGCAACGAGACCGATGAAGTGTGCCGCATCGACCATGAGGATGGCGCCTACTTCGTCGGCGATCTGACGGAAGGCCGCGAAGTCGATGAGTCGTGGGTAAGCCGTAGCACCGGCGATAATCATGCGAGGCCGATGATTGAGCGCGAGTGTTCGAACCTCGTCGTAGTCGATCAGTTCGGTATCGGGTCGAACTCCGTAGGAAGCAATGTCAAACCACTTGCCCGAAAAATTGACCTTGGACCCGTGCGTGAGGTGACCACCGTGAGGCAAGCTCATCGCCAGAACTGTTTCACCTGGCTTTACGAAGGCCCCGTATGCAGCAATGTTGGCGCTGGCCCCGCTATGGGGTTGCAGGTTGGCGTGTTCAGCGCCGAAAAGTTCTTTTGCCCGGTCGATGCCGATAATTTCAGCACGGTCCACCTCGGCGCAGCCGCCGTAGTAGCGACGCCCCGGGTAGCCCTCCGCGTACTTGTTCGACAGCGTGGATCCGAGTGCGGCTAACACGGCCGGTGAGGTGAAGTTTTCGCTGGCGATCAATTGCAACCCGCTACGCGCTCGGTCTAGTTCACTCAAAATGATGTCTGCGATTTGGGGATCCTCGGCCGCAAGTTGACCAAAATCGGGTCCCCAAAAGGCAACGTCAGTGAGGTCGTGGTCATACATGGGTGCCTCCTGGCTACACATCGATTTTGCGCCAACCGTAGAGCCAACGCAAGGATGAGTCTACGCCGATGGCGAGAGATCGTCGGGCAGATCGGGCTCGGCAACATCCAGATGGGGTATCACCGCACGCAAAGCGGCTACGGAAAAGGGGCCCGCACGCAGCAGGGCCGGCGGTGAGACCGTGACATCAATCACGTTGCTGGCTTGGCCAGCTGCCCGCGGCCCGGCGTCTAGATAGACCGCAACGGAATCCCCAAGTTGGCTGCGGGCCTGCTCACAGGTGCTGGCTGCCGGGGCACCGGCCATGTTCGCCGTGACCGCTACAACGGGGCCAGAACGAGAAATAAGCGCCAGAGCCAGTGGGTGGATAGGCATGCGCACCGAAACGGATTCGCCCACCACATACCAAGACAGGGTTGATTGCTGAAGAGCCACTAATGTGAGTGGGCCCGGCCAAAAAGCATCCATTGCGGTCTTCGCTTCATCTGTCAGCGATGTAACGATGCCCTGGGCCATGCGAGATGAGGCCACCAAAACGGGCAGAGCCATGTCGCTGCCGCGCCCCTTCACGTCGCGTAATCGCTGGAGCGCACCGGGGGTAAACGCATCGGCAGCAACCGCGTACGACGTTTCCGTGGGAAACACCACCAGGTCACCACGTCTGATGGCAGCGGTCGCAGCAGTGAGTCCTCGATCTCGCTCGGCACCGCCGGATGTGCCGCAATCAATCACGATGGACACGTTGTCTCCCGGGTTCGAAGTTTTGAGTAATCAGCCAGAATAAGTGTGGCTGCCAGATCGACGAGCGGTAGTGAAGCGGGGTCGCCGGGTGAGGTCGAGATGATCGGTGACCTCAACCCACAAGCCGGTGGTTTCACCATCTCGAAGAAGCGCCGGAACACTGCCAGAACGGCCAGCCTCTCCCTGCGTATCCGCATGTTCGATCACAACCAAGCCGCCTTCTCGCAAGAGGTGCGCTGCGCTCATGACGACGCCCCGGATCACGTCTAATCCATCGTCTCCACCGAAAAGCGCGATGCGAGGTTCGTGGTCGCGCACCTCGGGCTCGCGGGGTTGGGCATCCTCGGGGATATAGGGCGGGTTTACTGCCACCACACTGACGCGACCCTTGAGATCGGCCAACACTCCCCCGGGGGCGGCGCATGTTCGCGCATCCGCCGCAACCACCTCAACGACGCTGTTGTTGTCGACCAGTGCAGGTTGATGAATGTCCACGTTGCGCCGTGTCCATTCCAACGCAGCAGGGTCTACCTCAACGGCGAACATCGTGACACCGGGAACTTCGGTGGCAATTGAGATCGCCATCGCGGCACTGCCCGCGCACAACTCTACCGCCATTCGCTGCTCGACCGGAGCGTCCATAAGCGCAGCGATGGCCGCTTCGGCCACCAGTTCGGTCTCGGGTCGAGGAACAAAAACTCCAGGCCCCACAGCCACCTCGATATGGCGAAAACTTGCTGTTCCTAGCAGATGTTGGATCGGGACTCGGGCGATGCGGCGGGAAAGTAAAATCTCGAACTGCGTGCGCTGATCTCGCGATATTTCGTCCTGGAGAAGCATTCGGGTGCGCGGCACGTTGATGACATGGGATGCCAAGATTGCCGCATCAGTGCGGGGGCTTGGCACTCCGGCAGTGGCAAGTCTGCGCTCGCCATCGGCAAGCACGTCACGCAGCGAAACCCAGCCATCCACGATTCGTTGCGACAACCCCGGAGTGCGTTCGCCCCGTTCGTACATTATGAATCGCCCGAGTTGGAAACGGAGTTCATTGCATCCGCTCGGCGACACGCTTCAATAATGGGATCTAGATCACCCTGGAGCACCTGATCTAAGTTGTGCGCCTTGTAGCCCACCCGGTGATCACTGATGCGGTTTTCCGGAAAGTTGTAGGTGCGAATCCGTTCACTCCGGTCAACCGTACGCACCTGCGCCCGCCTGGTATCGGATGCAGTCTGGGCTTGCTCCTCCATCGCTAGTGCTAGCAATCGAGCCCGAAGAATCCGCATGGCCTGATCACGGTTTTGCAGTTGGCTCTTCTCGTTTTGGCACGACACAACAACACCGGTGGGCAAATGAGTGATGCGCACGGCAGAGTCAGTCGTGTTCACGCTTTGGCCGCCCGGCCCAGACGAGCGATACACATCGATGCGTAGATCGGCCGGGTCGACGGTGACATCGACGTCCTCTGCCTCCGGGAGCACAAGGACACCCGCTGCAGAGGTATGAATTCGCCCCTGGGACTCTGTCACCGGCACTCGCTGGACCCGATGGACACCGCCTTCAAACTTCAAGCGCGCATACGGTGCATCGCCAGGTTCTGGATTGCCACGTGCTTTCACCGCCACGGCTATGTCTCGATATCCGCCCAAATCTGACTCTTCGGCCTCGAGTAGTTGTGTGCGCCAGCCCCGGCTTTCCGCGTAGCGTAGATACATTCGCAAGAGGTCACCGGCAAATAGCGCCGACTCTTCGCCACCCTCCCCGGCCTTGATCTCTACAATGACATCCTTGTCATCGAGAGGATCACGCGGAACGAGTAGGGAATGCAAGGCCTCCGCAGCAAGTTCTCGGTCGGCTGTCAGCGAAATGGCTTCTTCGGCGAATGCGGCATCAACCTCGGCAAGCTCTTGTGCAGCGGAAACATCATCGCCTAACTGAAGCCACCGCTGATAGGTCGCAACGATCGGCTTGAGTTCTGCATGGCGACGAGCAACACGTCGTGCCTCATTGGGGTCTGCGTGCAGCGATGGATCCACAAGGCGCTCTTGTGCCTGGTGGTATTCAACAACTAATTCGTCGCAGACTTCAAACACGAAGGGTTCTTACTCGGCGTCAGCGGCGGCGGAAGAACTTTTGCCGAAACGCTTTTGGAACTTCGCGACGCGACCGCCGGAGTCAAGAATTTTCTGCTTACCGGTATAAAACGGGTGGCACTGCGAACACACATCGGCATGGATGCTGCCGTTGGTTGCAGTGCTTCGAGTGGTGAACGTGGACCCGCAGGTGCAGGTGACCTCAGTGACCACATATTCGGGGTGAATGCCCGGCTTCATATTGATACTCCCTATCGGTGTCGTGCTCCGGGTCGATGGTTCTTGACCGAGGTGGCCGGTGTGCTTGAACCTGTGCTCAAGCGCCCTGTATTGCCCAACGTGAACCGGAGCAGGGATAGCGTACTGCCTCAGGTGCTAGCTCGGTCAGCCCGGACGGGTCCGAACGCTGAAACTGCCCTAGTCGTCGCTGGCGCCGCCGGACACTGCGGGCGTGGTCTTTTGCACCTGAGAAAGGAACTCATAGTTGCTCTTTGTTTCGCGCAGTTTATTGAGTAGCAACTCAATGGACTGTTGCTGATCAAGGGCGTGTAAGACGCGGCGAAGGTTCCAGACGATCTTGAGTTCTTCGGCGCCGAGGAGAAGTTCCTCCTTTCGGGTGCCTGAGGCATCCACATCGACCGCGGGGAAGACCCGCTTGTCCGCGAGTCGCCGGTCTAGCTTCAATTCCATGTTTCCGGTGCCCTTGAACTCCTCGAAAATCACCTCGTCCATACGAGAACCGGTTTCGACCAACGCCGTAGCCAAGATGGTGAGAGATCCACCGTTTTCGATATTTCGGGCAGCGCCGAAGAATCGTTTCGGCGGGTACAGGGCGGTGGAGTCCACGCCACCGGACAAGATTCGACCTGATGCGGGCGCTGCAAGGTTGTATGCACGACCCAGTCGGGTCATGGAGTCCAGCAGTACCACCACGTCGTGGCCAAGTTCGACGAGTCGCTTCGCTCGCTCGATCGCAAGTTCGGCAATGATTGTGTGATCTTCGGCTGGCCGGTCGAAGGTGGAGGCAATGACTTCTCCCTTGACCGATCGTTGCATGTCAGTCACCTCTTCAGGTCGTTCGTCAACAAGCACGACCATGAGATGACATTCGGGATTGTTCACGGTGATGGCATTTGCAATCGCCTGCAGCACCATAGTTTTACCGGCCTTTGGCGGTGACACGATCAGACCACGCTGACCCTTACCGATGGGGGCAACGAGATCGATTACTCGCGTGACCAGGTTGGCTCCATCGGTTTCCAACCGCAGCCGATCCTGGGGATAAAGCGGGGTGAGTTTGGAAAACTCGGTGCGATTTCGGGCAGCATCTGGCTCAGCCCCGTTGACCGAATCAATGCGCACGAGTGGATTGAATTTTTCGCGACGCTCACCGTCGCGAGCCTGACGAACTGCACCGGTAATTGCGTCACCCTTGCGCAGTCCCTGTCGCTTCACCATCGACAGCGAGACGTAAACGTCGTTGGGGCTAGGCAGGTACCCGCCGGTACGTACGAATGCGTAACTGTCCATGATGTCGAGGATTCCGGCAACGGGCACGAGCACGTCGTCTTCTGCGATTTCTAAGTCGACCTCCGCCATTGCGCCAGCGCGAGGACGATCGGGGCGATCACGGCGATCACGGAAGCGATCCCGGCCACGGCGGCGGCGGCGGCGCGAGTTGCCATCGCCATCGTCGTCTGCGCGGCTATCTGAGTTGTTGTCCGAGCGGTTCTCCGAGCGATTATCCGAGCGCTTCTCCGTGCGCTGCGCTCCACCCTGGCGTCGATCATCATCGGCGGGTCGACGGCCATTGCGCTCACCGGAGCCGCGCGCGTTCCTGGGCTGCGTTTCGGTGGCCGGGGCGCTGTCGATTTCAGCGTTCTTGGGTGCACCGGTTTCTAGAGTTGAGCGCCTCGGCGCTTTTGCGCCATCTTCAACCACAGGCTCAACTGAGGGTGCGGCCTTGGGTCGTATTGAGGATCTATCCTCAACAGCGCCCCCCGACTGTTTTGCAGCGATGGCTGCGACGAGGTCGCCCTTGCGCATACCGCTGACGCTGCCAATACCAAGTGAGGAGGCAAGCTGCTTGAGTTCTGGGAGCAGCATCGCGGACAGACCTGAGCCGCCGCGAGTGGCAGGTGTTGTTGTTTCGGTCACAATTTTTTCCTTTGAGTGGGTATTTTCCCGCGATCTGCATACAGCAGGAACTGCGGGAGGTGATTGCGTGCTGCGGTCGTTAAATAACCGAAATGTTGGTATGAGTTCGAAGGTCTTTCAGTATCAAACTCGAGCAACAAGTCGAGGGCCGCGAGCGCTTTAGGTTTTGGGGACTACGTCAGTACGATTTTCGTTACCGGGTGCCCCACATTTAACCTGCACCCAGAGTAACAGTTCGTGGTAGCGACAGCGGCTTGGGGTCTGGCCAGGGTCGATCACGTCGAGGCAGCACCCAGAGAACGCCGCTGCATTCTTGCACCTTGGGCTTCAACCATGACTGCATCGACCATCCATCCATCGCCGCACGCTTTTGCAATAACGCTCACGGCCGTGCCTATCGCGTCGGGTAGCGACTCCGACGATACTTCTTGTGCGGCAACCAGTGTGAGGACTGAGGGTCCGGCGCCGGAGATGGTGGATGCCAATCCCTGGCCGCGTAAATCCCTGAGCACTCGATGCGAGTTCGGGTAAGCCTGCGCACGGGCATCCTGGTGCAGACGATCTTCTGTTGCAACGAAAAGTAGATCCGGTTGATCGCACAGGGCATGAGCGAGCGCGCCGGCACGAGCAAGGTTAAACACCGCTGCATCGCGGCTGACCGCGTCGGACAGAATACTTCTGGCTTCGGCAGTTACCAGCGGTGTTGACGGCACCGCCACGATCGGAACGATGCGTGAATGCACATCTCGGCGGATGGCACGCGCAGCCGCATGGGTCTCGGTATCCTCCAGCCAAGCCAGCGTGAAGCCGCCGAGCAGAGCAGCCGCCACATTGTCGGGGTGGCCCTCCATGCCGCTGGCGATGTTGAGAACCGCATCATCGTTGAGTCGGTCGTCGCCATCGTCAATGAGTCCACGGGCGATGAGTAAGCCCGCAATGATCGCTGCGGCCGATGAGCCCAAACCGCGCCCCTGCGGAATAGTGTTGCGGCACTTGAGTAAAAGGCCGGGAAGCTCGATACCATTTTCGGCGAGACCAGCCGCAATTGCCTGTACCACCAGGTGCGTGTCATCGGTGGGAAGTTGGCCGGCTCCTTCGCCTTCGATGTCAACGCGCACTCCGGGGTCATCGGTAATGACTGCCATGAGTTGGTCATGTTGACCAAGTGCGAGGCCCATCGTGTCGAAGCCGGGCCCAAGATTGGCGCTGGTTGCAGGGACGAGAACTTCGACCACCGTGCGCCTCAGCAGTTCACTCACTCGCGTAGGCCCAACCGTGCCGCTGCCGAATCGGCATCAATGGGCACAACGACGGGTTCTGGTGCATCCTTTAGCGCCCACTGCGGATCCTTCAACCCGTTGCCGGTGAGGGTGCACACGATCGTTTGACCAGGGTCCACCCGGCCTTGCGCATGTGCCTGCAACAAACCAGCAACGCTCGCAGCACTGGCCGGCTCACAAAACAAGCCCTCCTTCCCCGCTAGGAGATGATAGGCAGACAAAATTTGCTCATCAGTGACCGCATCGATTGTGCCCCCGGACTCATCGCGCGCGGCCTCGGCCTGCTGCCAGGAAGCCGGATTACCGATGCGAATCGCCGTCGCGATGGTCTCTGGCGCCAAGATGGGATGCCCGGTCACGATGGGTGCAGACCCGGCCGCCTGGAAACCCCACATGCGTGGACGCCGGGTTGCCAATTGATCCTGGGCATACTCGGTGTAACCCTGCCAATACGCGGTGATGTTGCCCGCATTTCCCACCGGCAAACAATGAATATCGGGAGCATCGCCGAGTAGATCGACGATCTCGAAACTGGCGGTCTTCTGGCCCTCGATGCGATCAGGATTGACGCTATTGACCAGGGACACCGGGTAGCGATCGGCCAGATCACGAGCCAGGGTGAGGCAGTCGTCGAAGTTGCCCTGAACCTGAAGAAGTGCAGCTCCGTGGACTATCGCTTGAGCGAGTTTGCCCATGGCGATTTTTCCCTCGGGCACGAGCACGGCACACACCATGCCAGCTTTCACTGCGTACGCCGCAGCGCTCGCCGATGTGTTGCCCGTGGACGCGCAGATGACGGCGCGCGCCCCTTCTTGAGCTGCCTTGGAGATCGCCATCGTCATGCCACGGTCCTTGAAAGATCCGGTGGGGTTAGCGCCGTCATACTTCAGCCAGACCGCACAACCGGTCATCTCTGACAGGGTGCAGGCATAGACCAGCGGCGTACCGCCTTCGCGCAACGACACAACCGGGGTGTGTTCATCAACAGGAAGTCGGTCGCGGTATTCCTCGATCAGCCCCCGCCACTGGCGCGTCCCGGTGCGCGTCACCTCAATAGTCACTGTCCCGCCTCGCCTTCGACACGCATGACGCCAAGAATGCTTTTCACGAAATCTTGCCCTCTGAGGTACTCAACAGTCTGCTGCAGGGCTCCTGCTTCAGCCAGGTGCGACCGCACGATCAACCCAGCCTCATCACCATGCCCATCTTGCCTCACCACCTGAATGCTCACGCCGTGATCGGCGAAGGCTTGAGCGATCGCGGCCAGCACGCCGGGCTTGTCCGAGACCTCCATGTTGACGTAGTAGCGCGTGAGCGCCAGCGAACTAGGCAGCACTGGCAATTTCGCATAAATCGATTCGCCAGGGCCTCGACTACCCGCAAATCGATTGCGCGCCGCGGCAATGACGTCGCCGAGAACCGCACTGGCAGTGGGTTGGCCGCCAGCCCCTCGGCCATAGAGCATGATTTCCCCAGCCGCATCGGCCTCGATAAAGACCGCGTTGAATGCGTCGCGAACGCTGGCCAGTGGATGTTCGCGGGGAACCATCGTTGGGTGAACCCGCACGATGACACCTTCTTCGCCGGACGCGCCCGTCGCACGCTCCGCGACAGCGAGGAGTTTGATCACAAACCCCATCTCGCGCGCCGCATCAACATCTGCCGCGGTGACCTCTTCGATTCCCTCACACGATACCTGGTCCATGGTGACCCGTGTGTGAAATGCCAACTCAGCCAAAATTGCTGCCTTGGCCGCAGCGTCATGACCGCCCACATCTGCAGTGGGATCGGCTTCGGCATAACCCAATTGCTGGGCTTGGGCTAGGGCAACGGCATAGTCAGCACCTGATTCATCCATTTGAGAAAGGATAAAATTCGTCGTTCCGTTGACGATGCCCATCACTTTGCTGACCCGGTCACCGGCAAGTGACTCTCGCAAGGGGCGAATCAACGGTATAGCGCCGGCCACAGCAGCCTCGAAATAAAGATCGACGCCGCACTCTTCCGCAGTTGCATAAAGCGTCGCGCCATCAGCTGCAACCAGAGCCTTGTTCGCCGTGATCACGCTTGATCCCGCACGCATCGCGGCAAGAATCAGTGTTCTCGCCGGTTCGATGCCACCCATGACTTCAATCACGAGATCTGCACCGCTGGCCGCGAGTGCCTGGGCATCAGCGGTCAGCAACGAATCATCGATACCAGTGCGTTGCAAAGAGGTGTCGCGCACCGCAACGCCAGTGAGACGCAGAGGGACGCCGACGCGGGCAGCGAAGTCGCCTGCGTGTGCTGTGAGTTGCTGAACCACCTGCTGGCCCACCGTGCCACCGCCGAGCAGGGCAACCGTGATCTCGTCGGGTTGGTTAGACATGCACACTCCTAGACGCGGATGGGTGGTGCGGCTCAGTTGTGGCCGATGACCCAGCGGCCGTATGGTCGCGGCTTACGGCCCCCGGGTCTAACAACAATAAGTCGTCCTCGGTTTCGCGGCGCAAAATAACCGATGCGCTGCCTTGGTTTACGCCGACCACACCGGGCCGCGGGATATAGTTGTACTGCGATGCCATGGAACGGCAATACGCACCCGTAGCCGCCACTGCAAGCAAATCTCCAGGGGCGATGTCGCCGGGCAGCCACGCATCGCGCACCACAATATCTCCACTCTCGCAGTGCTTTCCCACCACTCGACTCATCATCGGTTCAGCAGTGGAAACACGATTTGCAAGGATCACCGTGTAGTCCGCGTCGTAGAGTGCGGTTCGAATATTATCGCTCATGCCCCCATCAACAGAGACGTACATGCGCTGCTGGTCATGCCCTAATGACACGGGCTTAACCGTGCCTACCTCGTACACCGTGATGCCTGCAGGCCCAACGATCGCGCGGCCGGGTTCAAAAGCGAGGCGTGGAAGCGGTAGTTCAACTCGCGCGCAGGCTTGCTGAACGATCTCTCGCAATGCAGCGGCCATGTGGTCAACATCAAGGGGATCATCGGCCGTGGTGTACGCGATACCCATTCCGCCACCGAGATTTAACTCCTGAACAACGATGCCGTGGCGTTGTCGGATATCAGCAGCCAGGGCGACCACACGCGCAGCAGCTACTTCGAATCCGGCGGCATCGAAGATCTGCGAACCAATGTGGGAATGCAAACCCATCATGTTCAATGTTGGTGCAGCAATGACGCGATCAACTGCATCCGTTGCCTTTCCATCGGCCAGCGATAAGCCAAACTTTTGATCTTCATGTGCTGTTGCGATGAATTCGTGGGTGTGCGCTTCCACCCCAACGGTGACCCGAACAAGCACATCTACCTGCCGACCGAAATGTGCCGCCGCGGCTGCTACGCGGTCGATCTCGGTGACGGAATCAACAACGATTCGACCCACGCCCACCTCAACGGCGTGATTGATTTCGGCTACCGACTTGTTGTTTCCGTGGAAGAGGATCCGACTCGGGTCGACACCGGCTCGAAGCGCAACGAGTAATTCGCCCCCGGTACTCACATCTATACCGAGGCCTTCTTCGCTCACCCACCTCGCGATAGCGGTGGCGAGAAAAGCTTTCGCCGCGTAGTAGACGTCGGCGGGCATCTCGGCTGTGTCGTAGGCCGCCTTGAATCGGGCCGCACGTTGGCGAAAATCACTCTCGTCGACCACATATAAGGGTGTGTGAAACTCCTCAGCAAGGTCGCTGACGGATTTACCCGCGATCGTGAGTTCCCCCTCAGCGGACCGAGCAGCATTGGTCGGCCAGATTCCTGGGTCAAGATCGCCAGACGTAGACACCGGCCGCTGCGGTAGGACGTGAGAGACCACCACATCGCCATGCCGGGGGCCGGCGGGGTGAGCGCGCATAGGTTGAGGGTAGTCGGCCCCGCCTAGACCGGATATTTGTGGGCCTTGATCCCCACATCAACCCCTACATTCGCTCCGGGGCGCTCACGCCGCACAGGTCCAGACCATTGGCCAACACCTGGCGGGTAGCAGCACACATCCACAATCGCGCTAGCTGCTCGTCAGTGAAGTCTTCGTCGGCCCGGGGTAGCACTCGGCAGGCGTCGTAGAAACGGTGATAAGCGGTGGCGAGATCCTCAAGATAGCGAGGCACCCGATGGGGTTGGCGCAGTTGCGCTGCGGTGGCCACGACCGCTGGGAACTGCGCGAGGGAGCGGAGGAGTTCACCTTCACGTTCGTGCATCAACACGCCCGGGTCGTAGGTTGCCTGAGCCCAATCCACGCCATGATCGGCAGCTTTACGCAGCACCGAGCAAATCCGGGCGTGAGCGTATTGGACGTAGTACACCGGATTGTCATTGGTGCGTTGCATAAGTACGTCGAGATCGAGCACCAGTGGAGATTCAACCGGATACCTAATGAGGGAGTAGCGAGCAGCGTCAACGCCGACCTCATCGACAAGGTCTTCCAAACTGATGATGTTGCCCGCCCGCTTACTCAGTCGGACCTCGGCCCCGGCCTTCATCATCTTCACCAATTGGCCGATCAGGATTTCCACATTGACATCAGGGTTATCGCCGGCACAGGCAGCCACCGCTCGGAGTCGGTTCACATAACCGTGGTGGTCAGCGCCTAGGAGGTAGATCGCCGTATCAAAGCCGCGGGTGCGCTTGTCTAGGTAGTAGGCGGTGTCTGAGGCAAAGTAGGTCAGTTCACCATCTGCCTTGATCAGCACGCGATCCTTATCGTCGCCAAAGGTCGAGGTTCGCAACCACACGGCACCGTCACTTTCATAGATGTGGCCTTGCTCGCGAAGGCGACTCATCGCTTTTGGAACGGCGCCAGACTCGTGTAGGCCACGTTCGGAGGACCACACGTCGAAATGCGTGCGGAACAATTCCAGCACCCGGTGCTGCTGATCAAGTTGAAGCGCATAAGCGAGTTCACGAAACTCAACGAGTTGCTCAGCCTCGGGCAAATCAACAATATGTGGGTTCTCGCTGAGGATCTGAGCGGCCAGGTCAACGATGTACCCCCCGTGATAGCCGTCTTCTGGCACCGGCTGGCCGTGCGCGGCTGCCATGACCGAGGCCGCGAAGCGTTCCATCTGCACACCGCGGTCGTTGATGTAGAACTCCCGGGCAACATGGGCACCGTTAGCTTCAAGCACGCGCGCCAAGGCATCGCCGACCGCTGCCCAGCGCGTATGGCCCAGATGAAGGGGACCGGTGGGATTTGCTGAAATGAATTCAACGTTGATTGACCGGCCACTGAGTGCGTCACCACCGCCATAGTGCGCGCCCAAGGCCACGATCACTCCGGCAAGTTCACCCTGGGTGGCCGCGGAGAGTCTGAAGTTCAAAAATCCTGGTCCGGCCACGTCTACGGCATCGATACCTGGTTCCTGCATCAAGCGTCGGGCCAACACTTCAGCTACCTGACGTGGGGAAACGCCCGCGGTCTTGGCCAGGCTCAGCGCAATGGGGGTGGAATAGTCGCCATGATCGCGGACTCGAGGGCGCTCAATGACCACCTCATCGGGGACTGCCAAGGACAGTTCGCCAGCGGCCACCGCAGCCACCACCACGTCGCGCACGGTTTGGCCGAGAAGTTCAGGGGTCACGACACATCAGCGTAGTGGGGGGCAGGTCACCGACCGGTGAGCGGATGTATTGAGCGTATGGGGTTGCCCCCACCAACATGACCGGCCCAAGCGTGCTACGGTCGTACTGGCTGTGCTGCACTAAAACCACCGTTCGTGCAGTGACCCGTCGCTTGACGGCAATGGGTTGCTGTGGCTTCTGGAGGGTCTTCCTTCTGGGGACAAGCCGGGACGTCGGCACGCACCACCAGCCCGCCGGGCAGCAAGTCCGGCGTCCGACGCAATCCCCTTAAGTGGATTCATCGCAAGGAGTTACATCGCATGGCACAGGGAACTGTGAAGTGGTTCAACGCAGAAAAAGGCTTCGGCTTCATTGCTCAGGCTGACGGAGGTGCCGATGTTTTCGTGCACTTCACCGCAATTCAGGCCGACGGCTACCGCTCGCTAGACGAGAACCAGGCCGTTGAGTTTGACATCGTTCAGGGCCCCAAGGGTCCGCAGGCTGACAACGTCCGCATGATCTGACGTTTTTTCCCAGTCTTTGAAAGGCCCCGATGCGAAAGCGTCGGGGCCTTTCGCATGCCCGCGGTTGTGAATCACACCGATCCATGGGCAAGATGGACTCATGAGTGAGGATATTGAGCGCCTGCTGGCCGAGATTGACTCCGCCACGGGTTCAGCCTCGACCCCCGCGAAAAAAGAGACCGGGTCACCCCCGGCGCCCAGCAAGGATGCAAACCTGGCGTCCTCAAGCGGAGGTCGCGTAGGTTTTGCGGTCGTTGCCGCCGTTGTTTTTGGTGTCATCGGGCTTGTCGTTGGCCTCTTCGTGCCCTTCCTGTTGGGCACCTTCAGTACCGGCGTGGGCGCGGCATTTGGCGCCTTCCTCACGGCCCTGGTTGCCGGACCGCCGCGGTGGTTTTCTTCCTAGCAGCTGGGTAAATACGCGCCCGGAGTGCAACCTAGCCGCACTGCTAAAGTGCCAAATCCCTAGCCCCCGTAGCTCAGGGGATAGAGCATTGGCCTCCGAAGCCATGTGCGCAGGTTCGAATCCTGCCGGGGGCACGCCATCGTGGCACTCCCCCAAAGCTGAAAGGCTTACATGACGTCCAACCAGGTTCCCCAGATCGCCACTGTTCCTGATCCCCGGCGTTGGAAAGCCTTGATTGTTATTGCTATCGCTCAGTTGATGGTGGTTTTGGACGCATCCATTGTCAACATTGCACTGCCGTCCATTCAACTGGATCTGGGCATTTCAGATGCGGATCGGCAGTGGGTCGTCACCGCCTACACGCTGGCATTCGGCGGGTTACTCCTTCTCGGCGGTCGCATTGCTGACTACGCCGGGCGTAAGCGCATGTTCATCGTTGGTCTCATCGGTTTCGCCTTTGCCTCCGCGCTCGGCGGGTTGTCGACCAGCGCCTGGATGCTTTACACCGCTCGTGGCTTGCAGGGCTTATTTGCCGCGATCTTGGCTCCGGCCGCACTGTCTTTGATTAGCGTCACCTTCACCGAGTCCAAGGAGCGCGCCCGAGCATTTGCGGTCTATGGCGCCCTTGCCGGCGGTGGCGCCGCGATCGGTTTGGTCATGGGAGGCATCCTCACCGAATTTGCATCCTGGCACTGGACACTGCTGGTCAACGTGCCCATCGCCCTGGTGGCCCTGGTGCTGGCCGTCCCCTTCGTGCGCGAATCACGCGCCACCGGCGAGACCAAGTACGACATTCCTGGTGCGATCACCGTCACCCTCGGGTTGGTTTCGTTGGTGTACGGCATCACCCAGGCCGAAAGCAACGGCTGGGGTGGCACCTCAACCCTGACTTTCATGGGCGTTGGCATAGTGCTCCTCGCCCTGTTCATGTTCATTGAAACACGCACGTCACACCCACTACTGCCGGTGAAGATCTTGCTGAACCGTAATCGTGGCGGCGCCTATCTCGCATCGTTCTTCGTTGGCGTGGGGCTGTTTGCGATGTTCTTGTTCCTCAGTTTCTATTTCCAGGGCGTTTTGGGGTACAGCCCCTTGCAGTCCGGGCTGCTCTTCCTGCCCTTCTCCGCCGGCATCATCGTCAGTGCCGGCATCTCCAGCCAACTACTCCCCCGCTTTGGCCCCCGTTACATCACCGGTACCGGCTTTATCCTCGCTGTCGTGGGTATGAGCCTGCTAATTCGCCTGACCCCGGGCAGTTCCTATGTTGGCGACATCCTGCCCGCAATGGTCATTCTCAGCCTCGGCATGGGCCTGATCTTTGTGCCACTGTCGGCGACCGCGCTCTTCGCGGTGGGCCACCACGATGCCGGTGTGGCATCCGCGGTCTTGAACACCAGCCAGCAGATTGGTGGCTCCATCGGCGTTGCTTTCCTCAACACCGTGGCCGCGTCTACCACCGCAGCGTTCGTCATCGACAATCAACTTCCTGGGCCCACACCAGATGCCTTGGTCGCTGGTTTCTCAACCGGATTTATCTGGGGCGCAGCAATTCTTGCGTTTGCCGGAATTGTGTGGATCACCCTGGTCAACATGACCAAGAAGGACATGGCCGCAAACGACAGCCCCACCGCACACGTGGGGTGAACACAACGGGGCTGCCGGTGAATTAGCGACGGATCTGTCAGGCTCCTCGGCGAGAGTCGCCGTGGTCGCGCAGAGGATCAATGCCCACATAGTGCTGACCGACCCTCAGCAGCTGCTCATCGGTGAGATCGTCAATGTCCGCGCGGACATCGGCGATGACCTTAGCCGCGAGCGCGGGTTCATGCTTTTCGACATAGGCAACGAAGTGGTGACTGGCATTGGATTTCCCCTTACCGTGTCCAAGGAGAAGAATCGCACCCGCGGGTCGCAATGCTTCAGCGATCGCGCGCCAGTAAACATCGCTATCGTCTTCGTAAGTGCCGTTTGGGTTCCCGTGGCGGTGGTACACATTGTGGTAGCGGCCCTTGGGATCGTCTGCGCGCACGTGCTCGGGATCGGAATGATCTGGTGAATCGATCGCGTAGATTCTGGTGGAGCGAAAGTCGATGGCAGCGATGGCGACCCGGTCGGTGAGGTTGATGGCGTTGGTGATGTCATCAGCCATCAGATTTCCTCCCCCTTGGGCTTGGGATCAAAGCCGGCGTTAGCCAGCATGCGCCGAAGATCGACCACCATCTCGGTGCCGAGGTCCTTATCGCGGGGGCGATCAAGAACCTCAGTTTCGGCCCCGATGGTCACTTTGAAACGACCGTCGTGACGTTCTTCAACCTCACCAACCGCTTCCATCAAGGACAGCGCGTCGTGCCAACGAATATTGTGGCTGACGGGGTGGGCGAAGATCACCGACAACGTATTGAGGTGATGATTATTGAGGTGGACGGGCAATTCGCCCGATGCATGTGCCATGGACTCAGCCTGTCACAACGTGAGCGGTGATCACGCGTCAGGGAGTCACTCCAGCAAGGCCTGCCCGACCCAGCCACCTGAGGCGGCCCCCCTGGTCGTATTTGTAGCCACGGCGTGGGAAAAGGCCGACAGCCCTCCTGTGATCACACCAAATGCGGCGATCTTGGCGACTCGCATCACGCCTTCAGGCTAAACCGGCCGACCCGATGGTGTCTGGTCCCCCACCCGTATTGGATCCGACCTGGGCGAACCAGTGACTGAGTAGTTCAAAGCCCCGTTCCAGGGTCACCGTTGGTTGCCAGGCCAAAGCCGCCATGGTGGGTCTGATGTCAAACCAGTGCGCGGTGGCTAACTGTTCGGCCACGAATGGGGTGATTGGCGGCTCTCCCTCACGGTTCAACCGCTCCCAAGCTGCGCTCACGCCTCTGGCGCCCGTAACCGCGACCCGGTAGGGAACATGGCGGGTGGGGGCTGGCGCCTGCCCCGCACGTGCCAGCCTTGTCAACATTTCTTTTACCGTGCGCGGTTGTCCGTTCGAAACGATAAATGCGCTGCCATTGACCAGCGGGTCTGCACATCGGTCCACCGCGGCGGCTAGGGCGGTGCCCGCGTTGTCAATGTAGGTCGTGTCGATGAGTGCGGCGCCCGAACCAATGATGACCAGTCGACCCGCACGTGCTCGCTGGACGATGCGAGCGGTCAACTGCGAATCGCACGGGCCCCACACCAGGTGTGGGCGTATCGCGGTAACGGCCATTGCCGGTGTCGATTGGTCAAGCAACCAACTTTCGGCAACTGCTTTGCTGCGGGCGTAGTGACTGCGTGCATGTTCTGGATCTGCCGGGGTTGCCACACCACCCACCAGCGCCCGTCCAGCGTGGGCCACGGATGGGCTGGAGACGTACACAAACCGCGTTGCTCCTGCTTCTTGCGCACAGGCAAAGACTGTTTGGGTGCCAACGACGTTTGCGGTCTGAAATTCTTGCCAGGGGCCGGTGACCTCCACCCGAGCCGCAGCATGAACGACAGCGTCAACACCCTGCATCGCCGAGAGCACACTATGGCGATCGGTGATGCTGCCGACATGAGCGCTGATGCCCAGGGAAAGCAAATGATCGGGCAGCGAACCACGCTGGAGAGTGGTGACCTGGTGACCGTTGGCGATCAACGCCTGGGCAGCAGCTCCCCCCACCACACCGGATGCCCCGGTAACCAGCACCTTCATGAAGACCGACCGCCATTGGCGGAGCCGGCTAAAAACACAGCCGCCTCGGCCGCGATGCGGCCCCGATTTATCTTGGACCGGTGTCGTACGTCAACGGGCAGTTCGGGGATCTGAATCACCGCCGCAACATCGTGACCGGTTGTGTCGTAGACGGCCTGGCGAATTTTCATCGTCAGATCAACATCGGCCACACGCATGCCGCGCGGGCTACCGGGCAAGGCGATGACGATCACCTGGCCACCGCGTGGGCCAACGCCGACACAACCGGCGAGGGCCGTGCCCGCTACCTCAGCCGCAACGTGCTCGATCGCGACTGGGGTAACCGGCCCCTGTGCTGTGGTGATCACGTGTGCCAACCGGCCTTCGATCCACAGCCGACCGTCGGCATCAAGATGTCCGACATCGCCGGTGCGATGCGAGTCGTCTGCGGTGCGGCTTCGCCATTGTTGAGCCCATCGCCGGTCATAACCAGACATCACCCAATTTGCCTTGACGATGACCTCGCCGCTGACTCCAGGTGTGGAGACCGGATCAGATGTGTCGCCGGCGCTGGTAAACGGCGCGATACCGATGGTGACACCGTCAAGGGGCCGACCCACCAGGACGCCAGATTCAGCAGGAGCGTTGCGCAATTGATCGAGATCCACATGCGTTAGTGGTAACGCCTCGGTCATGCCATAGGGGGTAGCAATTGCGGTGTTGGGCAGCGCTTGTGCGGCCTGTTCCAAAGTGGCCACCGGGACCGGAGCACCGGCGACCAAAAGTTGACGAAGGTGCCGCGGGCGAGCTGATGTGTGCGCGGCAGTGTCGATGATTGCGCGAAGTCCGGTGGGTGATGTCCAGGCGATCGTTCCTTGAACCTGTTCTGCAGCAGCGCTAAATGCTTCCATCGTGAGAGTGCTGGGGTCGGTGATATCCATTGCAGGAATCGCCGATGCGGCGCCAAGAGCCGGGCCTAAGACCGCCCAGGGAGCAAAAGCGGCCACCAAGGCGTCACGCCCTGGTTGCAGATCATAGGTACGTGTGAGCACCGAGCACAGTTCTCGCAAGCGGTGATGGGAATACAAAACACCCTTAGCCGGTCCGGTTGAACCAGACGTGAAGGCGATGAGGGCAGCGTCGGTGGAGACCGGGGTTGGTGTGTCGACACCAGCCGAAATCACTGCTCGCCCAGCATCGGCCACTTCAGCCAGGGTGGCATCCACGCGTAAGCCGCGGCGAAGTTCCGTGGTCATCTCACCAGCGAGAATGCGCAGGCCCGGCACCGACAGTGTTCTGGCTAAACCGATACCGGCAGCGATACCGATGACGTGGCGCACATGTGAACCGCGCAACGCTCGACGCATGCCAGAAATACCCAACCCGGAATCAGCAACTACCACTACCGCGCCCAGTCGCCAACAGGCGTAAACCGCGGCAACAAGATCGGGGCCGGGAGTGATCAACATGGCGACGCGCTCACCAGGACGTACACCGCGCGCCACCAGCCCAGCCGCGAGCACCTCGACGCGCTCGGTGAGTTGACCCCAGGTGGCCTGACGCCCAGAACCCATATCGGCCAGCGCGACATCGTCGCTGCGGCCAGGATTCACCGACATGTACTGCCCGGTGGCTACTGGATCGGTACGCAACTGCGCCTGATCTGCTCCCGGTAAACCCTGCAGTTGCATCCACGCGATCGCATCGCTGATAGCCGTGGGCGCATCCTCGGTGACCAGATGGCCCGCCTTTTCGTAGCGGTGTACGTCGGCACGCGGAAGTCGTTGCAGAAGATCGCGAAGGTAGACATCGGAAAAGACCGGATCATCGACTCCCCAGGACAAGAACACCGGGATATCAAGATCGCAGATATCCGCCGCGATTTGGTCAAGGGTGGCGGCACTGGGATGGTCTGGGTTCAACGGAATATCAGCCACGAAATCTGCCACTGCCCCACGACGATCCGCGCTCAGATATGGCGCCCGATACGCATCGCGCACATCATCGGCAAGTGGGTCGGCGGCCAGCCGAGAAAGGGTGGTGGTTCCGTTCACGAATGTCGGTGTCTTCCTTGTCACGAGATCGTGAATCGGCCGCCATCGTGCGGCCTTAATGAGTCGTGGCGCTGCCGCTTGTGCTGGCTGATGTACCGCGGTGTTGAACAAAACAGCGGCACTCACCTGTTCCTTGTGAGCAAGCAACCACCCCAGCGACACAGGGCCACCCCAGTCGTGCGCGACGGTCATCACGGGGCCGCTCACGCCCATGACCTCGGTGAGGCGGCCCAGATCGGTGACCCGATCTGCCAGTCGTCGGGGGGTGGTCCGCTGTGAATAGCCCATCCCTAGTTGGTCTACCGCGATTACGCGCCAGTCTGCCGGCGCATGGGCCAACAGTTCGCGCCACAGGTATGCCCAGGTCGGATTGCCATGGACGGCTAAAACCGTGAGGGAAGCCACACCGGCAGCAGGGCGGTGCAGTACGTGCCATTCCTGGCCATCAACCATGACCAGTTCAGACCATGCTGGGTCCAGACCCGGGAGTCCATCCGGGGGCAATGAGGCGTTGCCAGCTGATGAATCAGACACCGACTACCAGGTAATTTCGATGACCATGGCGTTCAGACCCGAACCAATGCCAAGGCATGCCACGCGGTCACCGGCGCGCAGTTCGTCGCGCTGTTTGGCCAGGGTGAAAGGAATGGAGGCCGGGCCGATATTGCCGTACATGGGAAAGGTCAGCGGTGTGCGGTCAGAATCCAAGCCGAGAGCTGCGGTGACCGCTGCCGTGTGCACATTGGACACCTGATGCATGACGTACAGGTCAAGGTCGTTCCAATCAAAGGTGCCGGCTACTTCTGTCCACAGGTCAACAGCCAGTTGCAGGCCGGCCTCTAGGAGAGCGTGGGAATCAGTCTTCATCTCGGTCAAATCTCCCACGCATAAACGATGATGCTGGGTGGCAGCACGGGCGGCTCCCCCGACGAAGCGATGACCCGAGGTGTGATCACTGGCCCGTCCGAGCACCATGGCCGCACCCCCGGAACCAAGAGTAAGCGTGGCGAAATTATCGAACACATCCTGCGCGGTGGCATCCGGGGCAGACAGCCGTTCAATGGTGCGCTGCTGTGGCTCGCGGCTACCTTCACCATCGACGATCAACGCGTAATCAATTTGACCGGAGTCGATCATGAGCCCGGCTAGCTGCATGCCGTTGACGAACCCGAGGCAGGCATTGGACAGGTCGAAATTAAGTGCTGAGGTTGGCAGCGATAATTGGTGGTGCACATCAACGGCAGCCGAGGGTTCCAGATTGGTTCGACATACGGAGGTGTCGATCAGTAGGCCCACCTGATTGGCATCAATGCCGGCATCGGCGAGGGCCTTGGCACCGGCCATGACCGCGGCATCAGCAAAACTGACATCTTCTGGCCACCAACGTCGTTCCTTGATGCCGGCGAGGCCTTCGAGTAGGCCCGGCCGCAGTTCTAGCCGCTCATAGGTGGAGGCGAGGGCTTCATCGAATTCTGCTGAGGTGACCACGATGGGTGCCTCAGCAATGGATACGGACAGCACGGCGGTGTCGCGAAACATCGAGGTGGCGTTGCCAGGTGCCGTGCCGGTCATGTCTTGCTCTCCTGCCCTATGGCGTGGTGGTGCGTCTTATCCTCACACGTTCTCAACGGTCACGCTCTCATGCGACTGATTTGGCCCACTTCTGACAGGGTCAACGATGGCCAAAATAGTCGACCTGGTTCAACGTCGATGCCGGTCTACGGCACGGTCAATGAGTCTGGCATATGCCACACCCCCGGTGGACTCCACGGGGTGGTAGCCATCGCGGTAGAACCAATCATTGCGGTTATCAGACAATCGGTGCCAGTCGATCATGCGCACACGAGGGCCCTTAAACGACCGGTCACATCGGCGCAGAGTGGCGTTGTTGCTGGATTCCCATGAGGCGGGAACACGAACGGTAACGAAGAAGACCGTGCGGGTGCTGCGCGCGATGCGAACAGCTCGCTTGCAATCATTCAAGGTGATGGTGCCGTTGGTGCCCAGGTGCACCACAACATTGCGTGGCAGCCGGCTCCCATAGCTTTTTAAGATTCCGGGCAGAGCGGAAAATTGGCGACTCACGGCGTAGTTGACTTTGAAGCCGCGCGATTTCAGGGCCTGTGGGTTCATGCCCGTGACCGAATCGCCGATGACCAAGCGCCCCGCGGGGGCTGGACTGGCGGCGTGAGCCGGAACCGTCGTGACGGTGAGTGCGGTTGCGAGAAGGACCGCTGTTGCCAGGGCCGCTGTATGGCCGGGGGTCATGATGTTCCATCTTCCTAACACCTCGCCACTATGCCACGAAAGGTGTCGCGAAACCCGACAGCAACACTGCTGGCCACCGCTGTGCACTAGTTCCAGGACCATCTCCGCGAACAAGTCCTATCACGGCTAAGCGATTGTGGGGCAATGGAAATAGCTGTTGTCGGGGGTTGTGTGTGTCAGTGTGAT
>JABAYF010000014.1:0-47683 GCA_018609125.1 Candidatus Nanopelagicales bacterium
GCAGAATCTATGGATGCTGGAAGCGTCGCAGAATCTATGGATGCTGGAAGCGTCGCAGAATCTGCCAGCCTCACCGGCTTGGTCAGTGAACTTGATCGGCGTGCACAAGCCCAGCATGCTCCCCAGGCCGATGCGGTCACCCTGGCCACAATTCATGCTGCCAAGGGATTGCAGTGGCGTTTGGTGGTGGTGGCTGGCCTGGCTGAGGGGGTGCTGCCGCTGAGTTCCTGGTCCGCCGATGCGGCCGATACTGCACGGGAGCAACTCAACGAGGAACGTCGCCTCTTCTACGTGGCCGTCACGAGGGCGCAGGACGATTTGGTGCTGAGCTGGGCGCAGGCCCGGACCGCGGGTGCCCGTACCCGTGCGGTGAGCCGGTTCGTTGCCGAGGCGTTGCCCGCATCCGCCGTTACCGCTGGCGGAGCCCCTCGGTCGGGAACAGCGGCACCTGGTGCGGGTGGGCGTGCTGGGCGATCAGGTGGCCGACGGCCACCGGCCAACTGCCGCACCTGCACCACGGCCCTGGTGACCCCCGCGGAACGCGCTCGTGGCCGTTGTCGGCGCTGTCCCTCAACCGCCGATGAGCGATTGGTCGAGGCGATTAAGGGGTGGCGCCTGCAGGAGTCCAAGGCCAGGGAGATTCCGGCCTACCAGATTCTCACCGATGCCACCGTGGAAGCCCTCGCCGAGGCGCGGCCGAGTACGTCGGCAGAACTTCTCGCCATTAGCGGCATCGGTAATGCCAAGTTGACGCGCTATGGGAAGGATATTTTGGCCCTCATCGAGTCGAGCACTCGTTCATGAACAGATCTCCCGGTGCTTTTCCGAGAGAATTATGAATGACAGGGGTGTCTTTTGTGACAATCGTGCGATATTGTTGAGACATGGCCATCATGGAACGTGTGACACACGCCACAGATTTCCTTCACAAACCTAGTTCTGCGCAGGCATCGGTTCGCTGTGCCGACTGCGGCATCACTGCCCCAAATTCGCAGCGCGCAACCTGGGGATTCACCCGCCGCAGTACCGGTGCTGAGTTGATTTGTCCCGAATGTGTCGATATCGCCCTGCCCGCCATTGAGGTTGGTTTCGGCTACTAATTGCGCCATGAGCATCCGCAGAGCGGATGCACCTCATGCGCGCGTGTGGTTACCGCGCCACCGGGAAGTTCGATCCCTTGGGTTACCCCGCTAAACCTCACCCCACTGTCGCCCACGGCTTGTGCCTCAACGAAAGCGCTGGCCAGCATGGCCACATGTGCACTCACCGCCTGCAAGAGCGCCGCATCTATCGCATCCACATCGGGTTTTTGATGGGTGAGCTGAACGCTGAGTCGCGGCCACGCTGGATCCTCGTCGCATCGGTGCAGCGTCCAACAGCGCAAACAAGAACTCTGTCCGGGTAGGACAAGTGGCCCGACATGCCCATGTCGACCCCACACAGCCACGGGCAGCACAGCAGATTCGTGTCGACCATCGCTGACCGTGCTTACCCCGATAGCGTCTGGATGCCAGGCGTCGGCCAAGATTCGTAGCGCAGGTTCGGTGTTGCGACCCCGGTGTTTTCGATTGCCTGATGGTTCCGGATCTGTGGTGAACACATGGCGAAAACCGCTGGCGCGCAGCGTATTAATGATCTTTTCAGCCAGAGGTTGGCGACCTAGGACCACAATGACCGCTTCGGCTCGGGCATCAACGGCCGCGTACGCTCGCTCGTCGACGTAGGTCTGACGTGCGCACGCTTGGTGCCTGGTGGCGGTGTCGCGTTCGTCGGTGCTCAGGTCACTGACGCACCGCGGAATCCGAGCCGCATCGTCCAATGCGCCGGCGCTGATGAGCAACTGCAGTAGGTGAAGGGCCTCGTCGACCGCGAGGCCCTGTTGTTGCGCCTCAGCAATCGCGACCTCGAGGGTGCGAGCGCCGGTGAGCGTTCTGGCCCATTCGATGAGGGGTCGATCCACTTCGAGCATCACCCGACGTTGCGGGTCGAGGCCAACCTGCAAACAGGTGTCTGTTCGCCACAGCAGTGGCACGTCTCGACGCAGCCAGGGTCGGCGCGGAAGATGATCAAAAGCGTTGGTACCGGGCAAAGTTGGCGTCTGTGTGCTCACAGCGCCACTGTGGCAGGGTTAGGACTGCACCTGCTCGGCGTCGTCCACAGCTACGCCGCAGAACTCCATAATTGCGAGCATGAGCACCTCGGTGCACGTGACAACGTCGTCGGTGAGTACCCATTCGTCGGGGGCATGCGCCACGCGACTGTCGCCGGGCCCGTACTGCAATGTGGGTATGCCGGCCCCGACCAGCAGGCGTAGGTCGGACCCGTAGGGACCGCCATAGACCTGCGCAGTTTCACCCGTGCGACGCGCGTGTGATGTGAGCATGAGTGCCACGAGTGGGTGTTCTGGATCGGTGCGGCCTGGTGCGAATTGCCCACCCCACCACTGCACCTCGATGGGGTGATCGCGCAGCCAGGGATCGCCATCGCATAATTCCTGCACGGCCCTTTCCAAAGCTGTGCGTGCCTGTTCAGAGGTTTCATCCAGGGCAACGCCGAGTCGACCCTCGGCAATGCAAAGGTCGGGCACCGTGGATGCCCAGTCGCCAGCATGCACGGTGCCGATCGACAGTGGGTATGCCAGCGACCAACGCTGCATGAGCGGGTCGACGGTGGCATTGCGTTGCGCCTCAAGCTCGCCAAGTGCGGTTAGGGCTAGGGCGAACTTTTCGATTGCGCTGACACCTTCGGTGCGCCGGGAGGCGTGTGTGGCGGCGCCGTGAACGATGAGGCGGAACGTGAGCGCACCTCCATTGGCTGGCACGACATCAAGGTCTGTGGGTTCGGGAATGATGCAGGCGTCGGCAGTAATGCCCTGTGCCAGCAGCGAATATGTGCCCAAACCCCCGTCTTCCTCGCCGCTCACCGCCGCCAGTATCACCTCACCCTGCAAGGTGATGCCCTGTGCGCGCAGGGAGCGCACCGCCATCCAGGCAGCTACGAGACCGGCCTTCATGTCAGCCGTACCGCGTCCGTGGATGCGGCCGTCTTTGAGAACGGGCGTGAAAGCAGGTGAACTCCAGGCGTGGGTGTCCCCCGGTGGGACGACGTCGGTGTGACCGAGCAGCATCAACACCGGGCCAGTGCCACCTCCCGGCCAGCGAGCTATGACGCCGAGACCGCCGGTGCGGTCAACCTCCATGCCCGGAAAATCTTCGCGGGCCGATACCTCGTTGATGTCGATGTCCCAGGTGGTGACGTTGAGTCCGTCATCGGCCCAGGCCTGAGCAATGTGGCGTTGAATATCTATCTCAGCTTCGCTGCCCCCGATGGAAGGAATTGCCACCAAATGTTGAACGGCGCCGATCACCGCGGTGGTGTCGACGCCGTTCAATAAAGTGCGCTCTGCAGGGGTGAGTGCCTGATCGCTACGGATCTGACCAGAACCTACTGCGGGGCTGTGCTCTGCCATGGGGTGAGATTACGCGCCCGGACAGAGCAGATGGGGTCTAGATCAGGCCTTACCCAGAATGCGGGTCACCTTGGTGCCGCACACAGGGCAGATGCCCTTAGCGAAGCGTCGTCCGTTGGTCTCTTCGACGTGGCCGGTGAACTCGCGCTTTTCTTTGCACTTCACGCAGTACGCTTCGCCCGTGTATGACTCAGCCATAGGGTCCTCCTTGTGTACCTGTGTGCAGGCGGGAATGCCTGCACACGCCGGGGTCCGGGTGAACACCCGGCAGGTCGCTGTTGGCAACCCGCTGACACCTTAGGCCAGGCTTGGGGTTGATGGGGGCACCGCGGCAGTCAATGAGAGGCGTGTCATGTCTGATTTGCACCAAATAGTGGGATTTGGTCCCGATGGAATCGTTCAGTTGCACGACCATGGGGGCGGGGTAGTGCTGGTGAACCTCAACGATCCCCAGCGCCGCAACGCGATGTCGGTGGAGATGACTGAGGCTTGGCGATCCGCCATGGACCACCTGCGGGGGCGAACGGACCTGCGCTGCGTGGTGCTCACCGGCACCGGTCGCGCCTTCTGCGCGGGGGGAGATCTGGGCTGGCTCGGAGCCGAACCTGGCGCCTCAGTCGCCCAATTACGGCACCGCATGATGCCCTTCTACCAAACGTGGCTGGCGATCAGAGATATCGGCGTGCCCACTATTGCCGCGATCAATGGCGCTGCGGTAGGGGCGGGCGCCGCGCTTGCCCTGGCCTGCGATATCCGCCTCGCCGCCGAGTCGGGCAGCTTTTCGGTGCCCTTCACCGCCCTCGGGCTGCACCCCGGCATGGGCATCACCTATCTACTCCCGGCCGTCGTCGGACTCAGTGCCGCCCGGGAATTACTCCTCACCGGACGACGCATCGATGCGGAGCAGATGTCCCTGCTAGGGATGGTGACCGAGGTCGTCGTGGACGATGAATTGCTGCAGCGGGCGTTGGCCACCGCGCATGTGATCGCAGCGACCGCGCCGGTTGCGGCGGAGTTCACCCGACTCGCTTTGGCTGAGGGCGCGCCGGCAGACCTGGCGGCAGCCCTGAGGTGGGAGGGAGTGGTGCAGTCGGTAACCCTGGCCACCCAGGATGTGAGCGAAGGGCTCAGTGCTGCACGTGAACGGCGCACGCCGCGGTTTACCGGCCGCTGAGCGAAAAAGCAAAGAAGAAACCCTCGGGGCTCACAATGTTCATGCACCTTCCCCTGGTGCACAACCATCCGTTATCCCGAGGGCGAGCATCACGCTAGGGGTGTGTGTGCCCAGTCGTCAATGGTTGCGGAAGCATCCATTCCTGCGGACTGGGGACAACCTGCGGACAACGTGTGCATGAGTTGGCCGGAACCGGTGGATGGCTGGTGGATAGTGCTGTGGATACCAGCCTGCATGCGAAAGATCTGCCATGGCTGACGTGAGAAAACAGTGCGTACACGGGTGTGGATGAAAAAAATGTGGCCATTAGCCCATGAATTCTGCTGTGCCCACGCTGAGGGCGCGACGAGCCGCTGCCACCAAGGCCACCACCGAGGCATCTGCGGTCGGGATGGCATCCATGTCCCACCAGCGCAGATCTAGGGACTCCGCACTGATGGACGCCGCGGTGCTGCCGGTAGCGATCGCGCACCACTGCACGTCAAGGTGGGCCACCGTGCGGCGTTGACCCGCAGAGTCACGGCAGGACACGTCGTGTCGATCCAGCAGGAGCGGTTGGCTAAGCAGTGCTAAGTCACCCAGGCCACTTTCTTCACGCGCCTCGCGTAGCGCGGCTGCGGAAATGGTCGCATCAGCGGATTCGATGTGGCCACCGGTTTGCAACCAACGACCGACCACGGCGTGCAACGTGAGTAGTACACGCCCACTCGTCGGAGCCACGATGAGTGCGCTCGCCGTGAGATGAGCCGGCGTGCAATCTCGGTGCAGTGGATCGCTCGCGTTCGCGTTGGCAGTCAGGTGAGCGGAGCCCAAATAGTTGACGAACTCATCGCGCAGTGCCGCCTGCCTTTTTGATGGTGGTTCCCACTGGGCCAGAACAGATATCGCCGCACCGGTGGCGGTCGTCACGGTCAGCTGAAGTCCTCAGGTTGCTCGGCTGAACGCACGAGAAAGGCCATGGGATCGTCGAGATCGTCGTGGGTGGGCAGCAGGTCCGGATGCGACCATAAAGCGTCAACACCGTCCATGCTGCGATCTTGGCGCAGCAGTGCCCAAAATGCCGCAGCCTCACGCAGCGCCCGTGGGCGCAGTTCCAGACCAACCAGGGATGCAAACGTTCGTTCGGCGGGGCCACCGGCAGCCCGGCGGCGACGCATGGTTTCCCGGAGCCGATCTCCGGCTGGCAATCGATTGAGCGCCGCCTGACTCACGACGTCGTCCACCCAACCTTCGATGAGAGCCAGCAGCGTTTCTAAGCGCGCCAGCGCAGCCTGCTGCTCAGGTGTGTCCGCGGGGGTGAAGGCATCAGCGCCGAGCATGTCGGCAAGTTGATTGGGGTCCTGTAGGGCTGCCGGGTCAATTTCTTGCATCAAGGTGTGCAACCGGTCGGTGTCCACATGAATGCCACGGGCGTAGGCATCAATTGCAGCCTCTAGCCGCGACCGAAGCCAGGGCACGTGGGTGAAGAGACGTTGATGGGCTGCTTCACGCAGTGCCAGGTACAGCCGCACTTCGTCAGCATCGATACCCAAACCCTCGGTGAAAGCAGCAACATTGGCCGGCACGAGAGTGGGGCGATGATCGGTGGTGAGCGGGACCCCCACATCGGCAGAACCGAGAACCTGCGTTGATAGCGCGGCAAGGCCCTGACCGAGTTGCATACCAAACATTGAGGCACCCATTTGCTGGGCCATGTTGAGCAGCGGGCCGAGCATGGCAGCCGCCTCTGCAGGGATGCCGCCGGGAAAAGCATCGCGCAAGGCCGGGGGTAACTCGATGCTGTTCAGGTCAATATCTGCGGTGCCCGATGCCCCGAGTGGACCTGCGCTGGTCACTGACTGCACATGCTCAGCGATCGGGGTAACGATTGTTTTCCAGGCGGGAGCGGTGTGTTCCAACCAGGCCGAACGACTCCAAGCTTGGCCTTCGACGGACTCACTGGGAAATGTCGTGACCGAGTCCAGCCATGTTTCGGCGAGTTGAATGGCGGCCAGGATCGCTACCCGTTCGTCCTTGCTCACCCCTGGGTCGCCCTGCGCTGCCAAACCTTCGCGCGCTGTGCGTTGCGCGAGTTCCCAGTTCACCGGTCCCTGATCGCCGCCGCCGGACTGGAGCATCGCACCGAGTTGAGACAGCATTGCGCCGAGGGCATTCATGTCGAAGGGGTTGCTCATACCTCCACGGTAGACCCGCTTGGGGATCGTGACCAGGCAGCCGTGGTAGGTGGCCGTGATGTGTGGTCTGGCGTGAGCGGGCGTATCCTGTGAAGTGCCCGCGGGGCCTGCTCGTTGGCAGGGGGCCGATAGGCATCCAATGCACGGCGAAGTCTTAGTCGAAGACTTGCTAGATCCTGGCGAAGGAGCGTGGCGTGTCAGCACTGCTGTGGTGGCTCATTCCACTGGGCGCGACCCTTCTCGCCCTGGCCTGGGCCGCGTGGCGTGGCCGGCCAGCCCGCAGCGTCGATATGAACTCCTCCATGTCCGACCAGGAGCGCTTCCGCGCGGCGATGCAAAAGCCGATGCCACGAAATGCTCCGACCGGTACGACATCTCGGCCTCGGTCCGGCGCCCGGTCACGGCGACAGGCCACCACGTCGCGCTCACGACCGCTGCCAACCGATGACCGCACAGCGTGACTGACGCCACCGACGCGCTACCGGAAAGCACCGCACCCCCGGGCCGACGTCGCATGTCTATCCGAGGCCGCAACGCCATCGTCGCCGGTCTTGTTGCTGCACTCCTCGCTCTGCTCGCCGCACTGCTGCCGGTGCCCTTCCTCATCGTGTCTCCGGGGCCAACGTTCAACACGATCGGCGACGTAGACGGGGTGCCGCTCGTGGTCATCACCGATACCGAGACCTTCGCCACCGATGGTCATCTCGACATGACCACCGTTCGTGAAGCTGGTGAGCCACGCAGTCGTATTTCGGTCTTTGAAGCACTCGGTGCGTGGATGAGCACTAGCCGAGCGGTGCTACCTCGGGAGCTGCTCTACCCCGATGACATCACCGGTGACGAGGTAACCCAACGCAATGCTGCACTTTTTTCCACCTCACAGTCGTTCGCCATTGCTGCCGCGATGGCTGTATTGGACCGACCCGTCATTGCCACACCGGTCATCACGGCGATCGTCGCCGACTCTCCGGCCGAGGGAGCCTTGACTGCAGGCGAAGAAATCACAGCGGTCGATGGTCAGCCCGTTGCTGGACCGGCCGATGTGGGTGACGCGGTGCGGGCTGAACCGATCGGGTCCGTTCTCATTTTTGACGTCATCAGAGACGGCGAGCCGGAAAGCATCGAGGTGACCAGTGCGGAGAATCCCCAGGAACCCGGTCAGCCCTATGTTGGGATTGCTGTTGGCCTACTGTACTCGGCGGAGTTTGGCATTGATTTCACGCTGAAGGACGTGGGCGGACCCAGCGCGGGTCTGATGTTCACGCTGGCGATTATCGATAAATTGACCCCGGAGTCCCTCACCGATGGTCGGTTCGTGGCCGGCACGGGCACCATTGACCCGCAGGGACAGGTGGGGCCCATCGGTGGAATCCGACAGAAGTTGGCCGGTGCGCGCGATGCGGGTGCGGAGTTGTTCCTCATGCCCGAACAGCACTGCGAAGAAAGCCAGGGAGCAGTGCCCGACGGCCTCACCGTGGTGCCCGTCGCCAGCGTTGACCAGGCACTCACAGCCTTGGCGCAATGGCGCAACGGTGAACCCACCGCGGGTTGCCCCACGGCTTAGGCCACGCACGAAGGGGGCGCAAGGCTCTGCGGCCTTGAGGTGACGTAGGTTGATCGGGTGACTACTGCCACGCCCACGGGAACTGCCCCCACTGCCCCTCGTCGCGGACGCGTGCTGCTGCCCACCATCATCATTTTGGCGGCCATCGTTATCGGTTTCGTGATCTTCACCGGGTTCTATACCGACTGGCTGTGGTTTGACTCCGTCGACCAAACCACGGTGTACACCACCACCCTGTGGACTCGACTGATGCTTTTCGCCACCTTCGGGCTCACCATGGCGTTCGTCACCGGTGCCACCATGTGGTTGGCCTACCGCTTCCGACCCACCGTCACCACGTTGACTCCCGAGCAGGCCAGCCTTGAGCGCTATCGCATGGCGATTCACCCGTTCCGCATCCCGATCCTGATCGTGGTGCCCCTGGTTCTGGGTCTGCTGGCCGGTTTGTCGGCGGGTTCTGAGTGGGAGACCTTCCTGCGCTGGCGTAATGCTTCTGACTTTGGCATCACCGACCCGCAGTTCGGTCTCGATGTGGGCTTTTTCGTCTTCACCTATCCGTTCCTGCGCTTTGTTCTCGGTTTCGCTTTCGTCATCATTTTGCTGTCGATCCTGATCGCTGCTGGCATTCACTACCTTTACGGCGGGCTGCGTTTACTCCCCAAGGGAGACCGGGCCAGCGTGGCGGCGCAGGTGCACCTGTCCAGCCTCGTTGCCATCTTCTTGCTCTTTAAGGCCGTGGCCTACTGGCTCGACCGATTCGGACTCTCCATCAAAAGCGAGCCGCTCGTTCAAGGCTTCACCGGTCTCACCTATGTCGACGCTAATGCTGTCCTGCCATCGCTGACCATTTTGACCTTCGTCGCTGTTCTTGTGGCCGGTATATTCGTGGCAAATATTTTTATTCGCAATTGGATTCTGCCGGCAATCGGCCTCGGCATGCTCGTGCTGACATCGGTAATCATCGGTGGCGTGTACCCAGCGATTGTGCAGCAATTCCAGGTGCGCCCCAGTGAACTTGTTCGCGAGCAACCCTTTATTGCCAACAACATTGCTGCCACTCGAGATGCGTTTGATATCGCGGATGCACAGGTGCAGGAATACCCTGGCACTGTGTCACCGCCGACGGAAGCCGTCATCAGCGCCAATGCGGGCACGCTAGACAATATTCGCCTACTGGACCCGGCCTTGGTTTCGACGACCTTCAACCAACTGCAGCAGATTCGCTCCTACTATTCCTTCACCGACCGGTTGGATGTTGATCGTTACAACCTGGATGAAGGTCAACGTGGAGCCGTGGTTGCACTGCGCGAAATTGATGTCAATTCCATTCCTGTTGATCAGCAAAACTGGGCAAATAACCACGCCGTTTACACACACGGTTTTGGTTTTGTCGCCGCCTATGACAACACCGCGGAGAGCAACGGTAACCCTGATTTCTTCGAGTTTGATATCCCCCCGCGTGGCATCCTCGGGGTTGAGCAACCACGCATCTACTTCGGTGAGCTGTCACCAAACTTCTCCATCGTGGGTGCACCTGAAGGCGCGGCTCCGGTGGAATTGGACTTCCCCGATGACGCCAGCCCCACGGGTCAGGTGAACAACACCTATACCGGCGACGGTGGTTCGCCTATCGGAAGCCTGTTCCAGCGCATCGTGTTTGCCACAAAGTTTCAAGACACCAATATCTTGCTCACGGATTTGATTAACGAAGAATCCCGCGTGCTGTGGGACCGCGAACCGTTGACCCGCGTGCAAAAAATCGCACCCTGGTTGACACTGGATCAAGATCCTTATCCGGCGGTGATCGACGGTCGCATCGTGTGGCTTGTAGATGGATTCACCACCTCAAACGAGTACCCCAATGCTTCGCGGGTCCCCCTTTCTCAGGTCACCAGCGACTCAATCACCGCGCGAGCTGGCTCGGCCACCCTGGGCCCGCGTGATGATTTGAACTACATGCGCAACTCCGTGAAGGCCACGATTGATGCCTACGAGGGCACCGTGACGCTTTACGCCTGGGACGACCAGGACCCCATCCTGCAAACCTGGCGCAAAGCTTTCCCTGGTGTGGTGAAGGACCTGTCGGAAATGCCCGAAGAGGTACAACAGCATGTGCGTTACCCGCAGGATCTGTTCAAGGTGCAGCGCACGATCATGACGCGCTACCACGTGACGGATCCGGCCACGTTCTACAACGGAACCGATTTTTGGATCGTCCCCTTCGATCCCACCCAGGCGATTCAGCAGTTCCAGCCGCCCTATTACCTGACCCTGCAGATGCCGGGTACGCAAGCTCCTGCGTTCTCGCTCACGACCACCTTCGCACCGCAGCGGCGCCCCACTTTGGCTGCTTTTATGTCGGCTGATTCAGCGCCTGGACCTGACTACGGCAAGATACGTGTGCTCCAATTACCCTCCAATACAACAATTCCTGGACCTACGCAGGTGCAAAACATCTTTGAATCTGATCCGGCGATCGCATCGCAGCTTTCGCTCCTGCGTCGCGGCGGGTCTGAGGTTGACCTAGGAAATCTGTTGTCGCTGCCGTTCAATGATGGCCTTCTATACGTCGAGCCGGTCTTCTTGCGGGCCGCCCAAGACGGTTTCCCGCTGCTGCGCAAGGTGTTGGTGGGTTACGGATCCAATGTGGCTCTCGCCGACACCCTGGCTGCTGGCTTGGCGGAGGTTTTCTCCACCAACCCCAACCCCACGCCAGATCCCATTCCAGATCCAGACCCCAGCCCAGATCCTGACCCAAACCCAGATCCTGATCCCACGCCCCAGCCCAATCCCGATGATGATCCGTTCATTGAGTTGTCTCAGGCGTTAACCGATGCGCAGGCAGCCATCACTCGAGGAGACGCGGCTTTGGCCCGCGGTGACTTCGCTGGCTTCGGGGAAGCTCAGGCCGACCTGGAGGCGGCATTGCGTAGGGCGGCCGCAGCAGAAGCACGCATTAATGGGACATCGGGCGAACCTGCCTGATTTGAGCGGCACGGCACTGTAGTTAGCAGGCGCTCCACAGGCCGAGGCCGTCACGTGCGGCGTCGGTTTGGGCTTGCTGGAACTCTTGCTGCCAGGTGTAGTCATCGTCGTACGTGTACTCGATGGCAAAGCCTTCGGCTACGGCGTCGAGGTTGAATAGGCGCAGTGCGCCGTCTTGTTTGGTCCACACATAGCCCAGTGTGCGATCGAAGCGATCGGTCTCACCCTGGGATACGTCAAGTTCGATAAGGACGCGCTGGCCGCTGAGTTGTTGCTCGGCGAAAGCGGTGGCTTCGGGGCCGAAACATTCCACCGGTTTGCCCGGGGCCACAGTTTCGGGGGTGTCAATGCCGATCAGTCGCACGCTGATGTCCTCGGTGGCACCATCAACAAGAACGCGCACCGTGTCGCCGTCAACAACGCGGACAACCTGGCCGGTGAGTACCGCACCCTGCGGTGCGCGGTTAGTACCGAAGCCGTTGGTGGCGGTATTGGCTGGTGTGAGCGGCTCGTCGTCGTTGGATGTGACCCCGGTGGCACCCCCGCAGGCGCTGAGGCTGAGCGCAACGAAGCCGATAAGCCACCAGCGTCGGGTGATTCTTTGGTTTTCTTCCCCCGTAATCATGTCCACACGGTAACCCGAGGATGTGACTTACCGGTACTGCAGTCTGACTTCGGTCGGGTGAGTAGATAGCGTCGGGACGGTGACCCGTAGCGAACTGGATCGTTATCGGCGTGATTTCGCTGCCACTGGAATCGTTTTGGTCATGCTGCTGGCCACAGCCAGCGGGGCAATTGATGTCGTGGCGTTCCTGCGGTACAAGGTTTTTGTGGCCAACCAGACGGGTAATCTCGTGGTGATTGCTGTCGGGGCCAGCGACGGTAACAGTTCATCAACGGTACTGCCGAGTGCGGTGAGCCTGGTGAGTTTTACCGCGGCTCTGGTGGCTGTGGCCTGGATCAGTCGAGTGCAGATCAACCGCGGCCGAGAGTCAACTCGGGTACGGCGAGACGCGTTGATCATTGAAGCCGTTTTACTGACCGTCGCGGCAACCCTCATTTTGTTCAACGTCGACTTTGAGGTCCGCTACGGCGTGATCTCGGTGCTGGCCATCAGCCAGGGAATTCAAGCCGTTGTACTCACCCGCGTGCTGGGTGTTGCGGTCCAGACCGTGGCAATCAATGGATCTCTGTTCAATACGGTTCAGATGGCTGTGGAACACAAGCGGCGTGCTGCTGCGGTGGCGGTGTCGACGCCTATTGGCTACGCCATCGGGGCCGGGCTTGGCGCATTTATGCAAGTTTTCGCCTCGGCCTATGCGCTCTTTTTCGCCGCTGCGCTCGGCGTGATCGCCCTGTTCGTGGCCGCCAAGCATCGGAAACTGGCTTCGCTGGTCGGCGCTGATGAAGGCGGGCCAGCCCCCGACGGATAGGCTCCCGCCATGTCTAAGGTGCTGTCGTCGTTGCCGGTCGGGGAGCGAGTAGGACTGGCGTTTTCCGGTGGGTTGGATACCTCCGTTGCCGTGGCCTGGATGCGCAGTAAGGGTGCGATTCCCTACACCTACACCGCTGATATCGGCCAGTACGACGAGCCAGACATCGCTTCCGTGCCCGGCCGGGCGATGCAGTACGGGGCTGAGGAGTCCAGGCTGGTGGACTGCAGAGCCGCTCTGGTCGATGAAGGCCTAGCAGCTTTGGCCTGTGGCGCTTTTCATATTCGTAGTGGTGGCAGGCAGTACTTCAACACCACCCCCCTTGGCCGGGCTGTCACCGGCACCCTGCTCGTGCGAGCAATGCTCGAAGACGGCGTCAGCATCTGGGGCGACGGTTCAACATATAAGGGCAACGACATCGAGCGATTCTATCGATACGGGCTCCTGGCCAATCCGCAACTGCGCATCTATAAACCCTGGCTGGATGCTGACTTCGTTGAGGAACTTGGTGGCAGAAAAGAGATGTCGGAGTGGATGACCGCCCAGGGTCTGCCCTACCGCGACAGCGTCGAGAAGGCCTATTCCACCGACGCCAATATTTGGGGCGCCACGCATGAGGCCAAGACACTGGAGCATTTGAATGTCTCCATCGAAATTGTGCAGCCCATCATGGGCGTGCGGTTTTGGGATCCCGAAGTGCCCATTACCACCGAAGACGTGACCATTCGGTTCGAGCAGGGCCTGCCGGTGTCCATCAACGATGAAGTCTTCGCCGACTCTGTCGCGCTGGTCGACATGGCAAACACGATCGGTGGTCGCCATGGTCTGGGGATGGCGGATCAAATTGAGAATCGCATCATTGAGGCCAAAAGCCGCGGCATCTACGAAGCCCCCGGCATGGCCCTGCTGTTTATCGCCTATGAACGACTCTTAAGCGCCATCCACAATGAAGATACGGTGGCGAACTATCACGCTGAGGGACGCCGGCTCGGCCGCCTGCTTTATGAAGGTCGTTGGCTTGACCCGCAAGCGCTTATGCTGCGTGAGTCACTGCAGCGCTGGGTGGCATCGGCCGTGTCTGGACAGGTCACCTTGCGCCTGCGTCGGGGTGATGACTATTCGCTGATGGATACCCGAGGCCCATCGTTGAGCTACCACCCGGACAAATTGTCGATGGAACGCACCGAGGACGCCGCATTTGGCCCCACCGATCGCATCGGGCAATTGACCATGCGCAACCTCGATATCGCCGACACCCGCACGCGACTAGAAATGTACGCCGCCCAGGGCGTGTTGCTCAGTGGCCAGATCGAATTGGTGGGCCAGCTTGAGCCCGGTGGCGCGGCCGCCATCGCCAGCGCCCCTCTCGAGGTGAATGCAGATCTGATTGATGGTGAGGAAATGCTGGATCGCGCCGCATTTGAATACGGCTCCGACTGACGCATGACCGAGGTGTTCTGGGGCGCTGTGTGCCCTATTTGTTCGCGGGCGTATAGTTGCAACGCACCACAACGACGCGGGGTGGAGCAGCTCGGTAGCTCGCTGGGCTCATAACCCAGAGGTCGCAGGTTCAAATCCTGCCCCCGCTACCACGAAGAGGACTCAGGGAGAAATCCCTGGGTCCTCTTGCTTTTAGGTGCGGCGATCACGAGGTATCCATCGCGTTTGTTGTGCGGGTGGAGGGACTTGAACCCTCACGTCCATAGGACACAGGATCCTAAATCCTGCGCGTCTGCCAATTCCGCCACACCCGCGTGCGCGTTTACCTTAGTGGGTGCTCACCCAGGCCCAACTCGCGACTCAGGCGGGCGACATGACCGCTGGCCTTGTAAAGGTGAGGTGGTCGCGAACTTCAAATTCCGCCAGCACCAACGGTGAGTCGGGTATTCACCGAACACCTTGTCGAGCAGGGGTCTCAGTGTGTGAATCAAGACCGGCCGAGCGGCGAAGCCCGCGTGCCCCGGTGGCCGCCAGAACGATGATGAAGATGACCGCGCCCACCAGCACAATCATGGCCCCGGAAGGCACCTCGGCGAAGTAACTGGCATACATGCCCACGAGTCCGGCGAAACTACCCACCACCGTGGACAGCACGAGCATTTTGGCGAAAGAGTCGGTAAGCATTCGAGCGATCACAGCTGGAATCACCAGCATCGCCGCAACCAAAGTGACACCGATTACGGTGAGGGTCACCAAAATAGCCAGCGACAGCATGACCATGAGCAAAGCTTCGGTTCGACCTGTGCGCACGCCGGACACGTTGGCCACCTCTGGATCGAAGGTGGTAAACATCAGTGCTCGGTAGCGGGTGAACACCACGATTCCGGTGAAGGCGGTGACCACGAGTAGCCAAAAAATCTGGGCGTTGGTAATGCCCAGGATGCTGCCAAAGAGGGCATTGTCAAAGGCTGGGCCGCTGGAACCAAAGCGTGCGAAAAGTGCGACACCGAGGGCGAATGAAGCGGTGGTTACCACGCCGATGGCCGCATCGGCACCTAGGCGAGACCGCCGAGCCACGTTGGTGATGGCCAGGGCAGAAGCCACCCCCCAAAGGCCAGCACCGAGTACATAAAGTTGCGCGGCGAATAGTTGCATCGCGGCATACCCGCCGAAGATCGCATGCGAGAGACCATGGCCGATATAGCTCATGCCGCGGAGCACGATGTACACGCCGATGAAGCCAAGGAGGGCACCAGAGATCGTTGCGACGATTAAGCCCTTTTGAAAGAACGCGTAGGAGAGTGGGTCCAGCAGAGTGTCCATGTCAGCTCACCATTCGGCGCGGGCCGCCAGGATCAACCACGACGAGCATGCCGAGGTGTTGCAGAACTTCCATCTGAGCGCCGAAGGTTTCTTCGAGCACATCGGGAGTGATGACCTCTTCTGGTGTCCCTTCCGCCACGATGTGCTTGTTCACACACACCAGGTGGGGTAGGTGAGCCGCAATTCCATTGAGGTCGTGGGTGGTGAGCACGATGCCCATGCCATCGGCGTGCAAATCGGCGAGTAAATGCAGCACGGCATGCCGGGTAGAAATATCGACTCCGCTGGTGGGTTCATCGAGCAGCAGTAACTGTGGTTTGCGAATAAGTGCCCTGGCCAAGAACATGCGTTGCTGTTGCCCACCGGAAAGTTCACGGATGTGTCTTTCGCCCAGATCGCCGATGCCCAAGCGGTCAAGGACAGCGGCAACCTCGCCACGTTCAGCGCGGCTGGCCCACGGCACACGGCGAGCAGCGCGAGACATCAGGACACATTCAGACACCGTGGCTGGAAAGTTCCAATCAACGGTTTCCAACTGTGGCACGTAGGACACCGGCAGGCGAGCGGCACGATCAATGACCCCCCGTTGGGGCTTCATGCTGCCCAGCAGAAGGCGTAAAAGAGTTGTCTTGCCCGCTCCAGATGGCCCCACGATGCCGGTGAAGGAATCGCGGGATACCGACAGGGTGACGTCGTGCAGCACAGTGGAGTTGCGGTAGCCCGCATCCACTGAACGCAGCGAGATTAGCGGCGAACTCACATGCGCCACCCTAGCGGTTGAGTCACTGAGGGTAGATGGCATTATCGGCCGGAACCTCAAAGACGATCGCGTCCAGTGCTGTGGCATTTCCACCGAGCCCGGTAATCATGGTGGAGTAGTTGTAGCGCAGCAGTTCTAGCAGTGAATGCTGTGCTTCTCCAGGAACGCCGGGCAGGTCATCGTCGCGCAGTGAATCTTCGTATCGGACCCCGGCTTCATTGCCGATGGCCTCAAGGACGGCAGAGGGGAATACCTCGGAACCAAAGATCACCGGCACACCCTCTGCCTTGATCTGCTCCACGAGACGGGCCACCTCAGCGGGGCTGGGGTCATCAAAGCTGTCTGGCTGAATCGCGCCGACCACGGTCCAGCCGTAGTTCTGGGCGAAGTAGGCATAGGCATCGTGGTAGGTGACCAGTTTTAAGTTGTCCTCGGGCACGCTTGGTTGATCGGCTCGCACCGCTTCGTCAAGCTTGGCAACCTCGGTGGCGAAAGCGTCGAAGTTGGCCTGAAATGCGGGCGCATCCTCGGGCAGTCGCTCGCTGAGGACCTCGCGGATGACGTCGGCGTACTCAATCGCATAGCTGGGGTCAGTCCACAGGTGCGGGTTGGGCTTGCCCTCTTCTTCGGGGAAGGAGAAGTCATAGAGGTAGTCCGACTCGGGCAACACCAGGGTGCCAATTTCCACGATCTCGGCCCCAGGCTTCAGATTCGCCTCGGCGAGGTCAATGGTGGGGTCTTCCAACTTCAATCCGTTAACGAAGATGACGTCGGCTGTACTGAGCAGTTCGGCCACCTGCGGGGCAGGTTCGAAGGTGTGCGAGTTAGTGCCCTCGGGCACGATGCCCTCGATCGTGACGAGGTCTCCGGCTACGGCAGAAGTGATGGAGGTCAGCGGCGACACAGTGGTCGCCACGATGAGTTTGGTGGAGCCGTCGGTGCCCGGCGTGCTGTCGGCACTGTCTGCGGATGAACCGCAAGCAGCCAGGGTGAATGCACCGGCCATGGTGAGAGCGGCCAGGGATGAGGTTTTGAATAGATTCACGTCGCGATCTTAGGACCGAATCTTTGTTAATGCAAAATCTTCGCAATAAAGCCAGACGCTGATTAGCCGGGGACTCGCAGTCACCGTGCTGGGGCCGGTAAGGTGACGTTCGTGACCGAGCAGGGCAACAAACAATCCCCAGAGCAACTCCAGGCAGAGGTGGAAGTCGCCCGAGCTGATCTCGTGGCGTCCCTCGGGCAGTTGCGCGAGCAGACGACCCCGACGGCTTTGGTTGACCGAGCAAAGTCAAAGGTCTCGGCTTTCTTCCTCGACGAGTACGGCGGCGTACGTCCAGAGCGCGTGGCCATCGCAGCCGGCGCGGTGGTTGCCGTGGTGGTCATGGGCCGCTGGCGCCGTCGACGTCGTTCGCGCTAAAGCTGTCCGGCACCACTTCACCGGCAAAGGGATTTCACATGAGCGATGCGATTCACTCTGACTGCCTGGTTATCTTCGGTATCACCGGTGACCTTGCGCATAAAATGACCCTGCCCTCGCTGTATCAACTGCAGCGCCGTGGCTTGCTGACGGTGCCCGTGGTCGGCGTCGCAGCACCTGACCTGACCGATGACGAACTCTGGCAACTCACTCGCGATTCGGTGTATGCGGCCGAATCTGCGCGTGGGCACGAGGTTGATGAACAGGCATTGACGCATCTTGTGGAGCGCATGACCTATGTGGGTGGAAATTTCACCGATGCGGGGCTGTACGAGCGACTCGCCGCCCACCTGTCTGCGTCGTCCCATCCGCTGTTCTATTTGGAAATTCCCCCGGCCTTATTTGGTCCTGTTGTGGAGCAGCTTGGTGCGGCGAAACTGGCTGAGGGTTCTCGGGTGGCTATCGAAAAACCTTTCGGTACGAGCCTAGATTCGGCACGCGAACTCAATGAACGGCTGCACCAGGTGCTTGACGAAGACCAAATTTTGCGCATTGATCACTACCTGGGCAAAGAACCGGTTCAAGATATTGCGTTCGTGCGGTTCGCAAATTCATGGCTGGAACCCCTGTGGCGACGTCAGTACGTTGAGATGATTCAGATCACGATGGCGGAGCCGTTCGGGGTCGAGGATCGTGGCAGTTTTTACGACCATGTGGGGACGCTGCGCGACGTAGTGCAAAATCACCTGCTTCAGGTGCTGGCACTGGTGCTTATGGAACCTCCGGGCGCGGGAGCCGACCCGGTGGGTAACCGGCGCCTCGATGTGTTCCAGTCCATTCGTCCGCTCACTGCTGATGACGTTGTGCGAGGACAGTACGAGGGCTACCGCGATATCGACGGGGTGGCGCCGGATTCAGAAACAGAAACCTTCGTTGCGGCGCGTTTCCATTGCGACACCTGGCGCTGGGCCGGCGTTCCCATCATGATTCGAGCCGGAAAGAAACTTCCGGTCAAGGCCACCGAGGTGGTTGTGCGTTTTCGTAAGGCGCCGCAGTTCAACTGGGGTGAAAACTTGCAGCGGGTGACAGGTCACGATGATTTCCTCATTCGCATCGGCGATCCCTCCGGTATCGCTTTTGGCCTCCGTGTGAAGAAGCCCGGGGTGGATGAGGTTGAGCCACAAATGCTTTCGCTGGATTTTCCGTCCACCCTTGGTGACCTACCTTCGCCATACGAGCGGCTGCTGCACGACGCGATGACCGGCGATCACACGCTGTTTCCACGCTGGCCTGCTGTGGAAGCCACCTGGAACATCGTGCAGTCGGTACTAGATGCGATGCCACCGGTGCTGCCCTATGCGGCTGACACGTGGGGTCCACTTGAGGCCCAACGCATGGCTAAGCACTGGGGCGGATGGCGCGATCCGATCGAGCTGGCTCACGGCACCAGCGGCTAGTCGCGCTATGCCGATTTTCCCACGAGTGAAAGAGAACGCATGACGATCATCACTGATGCGCAAGCACGGGAATGGGCCGATGCCCTCTACCAGGCGCGCATTAACCGTGTCCCGATTCCTCCCCTCACCGAATCGAATGCAGCGCTGAATGTCAGTGACGGTTACGCCATCCAGCAGTACCTGGTACAGCGACTTCTCAACGATGGCGAGCAGATCATCGGCTATAAACTTGGGCTTACTTCTGCACCCATGCAGACACTGCTCGGGGTTGATGAACCCGACTTCGGTCCACTCTTTGCTTCCACAATATTCCACAGCGGCGCACAGATTGAGATGACGGATTTCATCGCACCGCGGGTTGAAGCCGAGATCGCGGTGGTGTTGAAGGACGAACTCACCGGCCCCCATTGCACGCCCGCGCTGGCCGCCCAGGCTACGAGGGGTCTGATGGCAGCCATCGAAATTGTCGACTCACGGATCGCGGATTGGAAAATCAAGATCGCCGATACCGTTGCAGACTTGGCGAGCAATGGAGCAACCGCGTTCAGTGGGCGAGTGATCGACATTGACGCTGTGGATCCACGCCTCATCGGCATGGTCTTCACTCGCAACGGTCAATTAGTTGCGACGGGCGCTGGAGCTGCCGCACTGGGTGACCCGATGGCGGCGGTGGCCTGGTTGGCCAACACATTGGCTCCCTTGGGTGTCGCGCTTCCCGCCGGCAGCATCATCATGACCGGTGCGTTGCATGCCATGACGCCGGTGACACCGGGTGATACGTTTCGCGCTGACTTTGACCACCTCGGTCCCATTACCTTGCGCATTGCGCCGCCCAATGATGGAGAGAGCGACTGATGAATCGTCAACAACTGAGCGCTCGACTCATTAATGCAGCCGCTACCCGCACCGCCACGACACCGTTAACCGATGAATACCCCGACCTAGATGTGGCCACGGCCTACGAAATTCAAGATGAGGTGATTGCCGCACGCACCAGCGCTGGAGCGGTGGTGGTGGGTGCGAAATTGGGCCTCACCAGTGCGGCGAAGCAGCAGCAGATGAATGTTTCTGAGCCGCTCTACGGGATCCTCACCGATGACATGCTCATCGACACCGGAGCCAATCTGGTGTGCGACAGATTTATTCAGCCGCGGTGTGAGCCGGAGGTGGCTTTCCTCATGGCCGAGGATCTGCAGGGATCGGGAGTAAGCGCTGCACGTGTGCTTGCCGCAACGGCGCTGGTCTTTCCGGCCATTGATGTGCTGGATTCCCGCTTCGCTGGCTATTCCTTCACCCTGCCCGATGTGGTTGCTGATAATTCATCCTGCGCCGGTTTCATCCTCGGTGGCCAAGGTGTTGACCCGCGCGGATTCGATCTACGGACGGTGGGTTGCGTTTTCGAAAAGAATGGGAAACTCGTTGCTACCGCTGCTGGTGCGGCAGTTATGGGCCACCCAGCGGCAAGCGTGGCGTGGTTGGTGCGCAAATTAGCATCGCGTGGTCAAGGCCTCAGTGCCGGTCAAGTTGTCCTGTCCGGCTCGATGACCGAAGCGATTGCCGTGGCACCGGGCGACACCGTGTCCGCACGCATCGATCGCCTGGGAACCGTTGAGGTTGGCTGTATCTAGCGTCGAGTCAGATCAGGTGTGGTCTGAATCGATCTGCATAATGACCGCCTTGGGTTCGGTAAAGAATTCGCGACTATACATTCCGCCCTCGCGTCCGACACCGGATTCTCCGACTCCACCAAAGGGTGCACGAAGGTCGCGAATGAAAAAGCAATTCACCCAGATAGTACCGGCGTGTAACCGAGCCGAAACCCGGTGCGCGCGAGATAAGTCTCGGGTGAAAACCATGGCATTAAGTCCGTAGCGTGTGTCGTTAGCCGCTGCAATCACCTCGGCTTCGGTGTCAAAGGGTGCAACCACAACAACAGGTCCAAAGATTTCTTCGCGGCACACGCGCGCATCGGTAGGCGCGTCTACGATAATGCTGGGGCGCACCGACCAGCCCTCACCGACACCACCGGTCAGTAGCTGACCGCCATCAGTCGCGAGTGTGTCGAAGTATCCGCTGACCTTCCTGAAATGCGTTTGACTAGCGAGCGGACCAAACTCTGTTGTGGCATCCGTTGGGTCACCGATGCGAAGTGCCTGGGCGGCAACGATATAGCGGCGCATGAATTCGTCGTAAATTCCGCGCTGCACATAGAGCCGGCTGCCGGCTAAACACACTTGGCCGGCATTCCTAAAGATTGCCTGCACCGCCCAGTGCACGGCGTTATCCAGATCTGCGTCATCGAAAACGATATTCGCACCCTTGCCACCAAGCTCAAGGCTGACCGGAATCAGGTTGGCCGCTGCAACGGCGCTGATCGCTTTTCCGGTGGTGGACTCTCCGGTGAAAGTGATGCGATCTACGCGGGCGTCAGCGGTAAGTGTGGAACCCACCGAATCTGGCCCATATCCGTGAACCACATTGAGCACTCCGGGTGGCATGCCGGCGGCAAGGGCCAGTCGCGCCCAGATGGTGGCCGAAACCGGGGTGTCTTCTGCAGGCTTCAACACTACGGTGTTACCCCAAGCCAGCGCCGGTGCGACCTTCCAGGTACCCAGCATCAACGGGAAGTTCCACGGCGAGATAGCCACGACCACCCCTGCGGATTCATAGCGGGTGTAGGCGTGATGGCCGGAGTCCATGGGCAGTGTTTCGGCTGCGGTGAGGCGGGCATGATCAGCAAAGAACCGAACGTTCCAGGCACTGCGTGCCACATCGTGGAGAGCTTGGGTAATCGGCTTACCCATGTCGCGGCAGTCGGCCATCGCGAGTTCGTGTGCGTGTTCATCCATCAGATCGGCGAGGCGATGCAAAATTTTCTGGCGAGCCTCAAAGCCCATGCGCGGCCAAGGACCGTGGTCGAAAGCTAACCGAGCCGCAGCCACTGCACGGTCGGCGTCTGCCGGTGACCCCAGAGCTACCTGCGCCCATGGTTGTTGTGTATAGGGATTGATGTCGTCCATGACTGCACCATCGAGGGAGGCCACCTCTTCGCCATTAATGATGTGACCGAAGTGGGTATCAGAAAATGGTGCTGTGGTAGTCATGGTGACATCCTCTCGCGTTTGTTGATGCTCGTTGCGGTCTCAGGGCAAAACGCTGGAGATTTCGCGAAAACGAATCTTGGCACCCGGTGGCCACTGTGCGGCACCGGCTGGGTCCTGCAGCACGGCGATCACCGGATACCCTCCGGTCACCGGATGATCAGGGCCAAGCACCACCGGTTGACCGTTGGGTGGCAGTTGAATAGCGCCGCTCACCATCGGGTACGACGGGCGAAGCGAGGAGTCAATTGGCGCCTCAAGGGGATTCCCGTGCAACCGGATTCCGACCCGATTGCTGTGCGGCGTCACGGTGTAGTCCTGCCGGTAGAGCACGCCGATGTCAGCGAAGCGCCCCGCATCTGGGCCGGGATACACCGGCACGGTTAACGTCTGGTCGCCGCGTCCCTCCTCGAGACTCGTGGGAAGGTAATCAACCACCGGTTGCATGTCGTAGGACGTGCCGATCGGCAGGTGATCGCCCGCCTGTAGTTGGGGTGGGCCAAGGCCGGAGAGCGTGTCGGTGGAGCGTGAACCCAAGGTTGCGGGCACGTCTAGGCCCCCGCGAATCGCCAACCATCGGCGCAGGCCGTCGTAGGTCGGGCCCAGCAATAATTCTTCGCTGGGGCTCAAATGCTGTGGCGCGTTAAGATCTAGGAGTCGTTCTGACTGTCCTGAGCGCAGCCAGATGGGGCCCGGCGCGCCGGTGACCGCTACGGTCATGCTCCGTTGCGCGCGCAGGTGCAGACCACTTCCTACGATCTCAAGTCCAGCGGCGGTGTCGGTGTTACCCACCAGCCGCGTAGCGGTAGCAAAGGCCGCGCTGTCCCAGGGTCCCGCACTACCCACCGCGATGGAGCCCCAACCGCGTCGGCCGTGATCAACCACGATGGTGTGCATTCCTGGGTTCACCACCTCCGCATCATTTCGGTCGGCTGCCTCCAGTTCGGTGCCCGCATCGTGCTGGGCTGAACTGAGTGGTATCGCCTCGCGCACCGGAGTGAAACGCACGTTTAGACCTGGTTCGATAAGCGAGGGCGGATCATTCTCGACATCAAAGAGCACGGCGCGCGTGTGCCCAATGAGGTGCCAGCCCCCGGGTGATTCGCGTGGATACACTGCGCTGTATCCGGCGGCGATCGCCACTGAGCCAGCGGGCACGTGTGTTCTGGGCAGGTCGTGCCGGGGAAGGTGCAGTTCGGCGGGTAACCCGGTGAGATAGCCAAAACCCGGAACGAAACCGCAAAAAGCCACCCGGTACGCGGCTTGGGAATGCAACGCGATGACACGTTCGACTGACATCGCACACCGTGCGGCGACTTCATCAAGATCGGGTGCGCCATACACGACCTCAAGGTCTAGCTGGGTTCGCTCATCGTGACGCGATACATCGTCGAAATCAGCATCGTCGACGGTGTCCAACAACCCCATCAATTGAGTTGACGTGGCCGCAGAGGCCTCGGTCACGCGCACAAGAACGCAGTCTTGCGCTGCGATCACATCAACCACGTCCGCCAAGTTCGCCTGCTGAATGTGGTGCATGACCGCGAGTGGGTTGGTGTGGGTAAGGAGAAACGCATGCCGACCAAATGGGATGAACCGCGGATCGATCAACGGACGCTCCTGGCAAAGGATTGCACTCGCACCTGAGCAGTGAGTAGGTGACGGTGTGCAATGCCGGCAATGGCAACAGCGTCAGGGGTGTCACTGTGGATGCATAGGCTATCTGCAATGGTGAAACCTTCACTGCCCCACAGACTAAGGCGGTGTTCCACCTGACTGCGATCGAGGAGTGCGGCAGGGTGTGTGCGGGGGAGTAGGCGCTGTGATACGCCATAACCTCGATCGAGGAAAGCTTCCCGATAAACAGATACGTCGTGGCGTTCACACCATGCTCGCAACGCACCAACGGGCATCGTCAGGACTGAGAGGTGATGGTTTGCGGCGAGTGCTCCGACAACCTCTGCGACAGCCTCGTCGTCCACACAAGCGTGATACAAAGCACCGTGTGGTTTTAGATAGGCCACCTCAGTGTTTGCTTTTGCGGCTGCCGCCATGAGTTCTTGTAATTGGTGATGTATCTGGGCTGCTAGCAGTGTTGGCGGTACCTGCAGCTGACGCCGGCCAAATCCCTCAGGGTCAAGATATGACACCTGTGCACCCACGACCACGTCGTGGTCAACAGCCTGTCGGCACGCTCGCTCCATGGACACGGCAGTGCCTACGTGGCCACCGCACGCTATGTTCGCGCTGGAGATGTATTCCATCAGGGCACCATCAACGACACCCTGGTCGGGCAATTCACCGATGTCGGCGTTGAGATCCATGTGAAGCACCCTCGACATGGCCTTACGCTACTTTGTTGAGGTCAAGTGCCGTTACGACGCTATCGACGCGCGCGCAGCAGTTGGGTGTAGGCGATTGAGGGGTTGCATTACGTGTCACCCGTTCAGGTTCTTCGGGGCCATGATCGGCTCTCGTTGACGGAGAAGGTTTCGCTGGTCCTGACGGTCTCAGCGGGCGGAACTAGGAACCGGTGTGAATGCCTGTGTGGGTGCGCCGCCAGGGACTTGAACCCCGAACCCGCGGATTAAGAGTCCGCTGCTCTGCCAATTGAGCTAGCGGCGCGTCGTGCGAGATGGACGGTATCACTGCTCGTGGTGCTCGCTGAGTCGACCCCTTCCTTCTCCGACCTCCCATTTGTTCGGTCTGCGCGGATCTTTACTCAGGGAGACCGCATGCTGCCGTGTAGATCAAATCGGGCACACCTGAAACTTCCGGCGACTGCGCGCAGATTTCGTTAATGGAGACCGGGACCCAGGTGGATTGAACAGATCGAAGGAAGAAGGAGGTGGGAACGGTGACCCCACCGGTCTCTACCTGTGCGCGGGCATAGACCCAGCCATCGGCACACTCAAAACTGTCCAGGGCGACGAAGGTTGCTCCCGGGTAAGTTTCGTTGACATCGACCTGGATCACCTGGCCTACAGAGGCAGCGTCACACACCGCGGGTTCGCCGGTAGGGCTGCCATTCGGGTCGGGAGTAGCAGAATCGGCGCTACATCCGGCCACGCCTAGTACGGCGCCGGCAAGCAGAACGGCCGCGCCACGAGTGAGTCGCCGGTGGGCGCCGGGTGAGGTCTTGATCGGGAGGGCAGGCATCGTGGCTTTAGTGTACGTCGGTTATCGCCATCGGCCTTGGTTGTTGGTTGGCTCGTGCGATCACGGCGCCGAGCACAGAAGCGATGGCGAGAAAGACCCAGGCAACCTGCCATGACGTGGCTTCCACCAAGCGTGAAGTAACGATGGGAGCCAGGCCCCAGGAGGTAAAAATGACGGCGTTGAGTGCTCCCTGACTGGTGCCCATGCGGTCAGCTGGCACGAGGGAAACGGTAAGGGTGAAGGCGAGGGAATTCCAACCCATTCCCATAACTGCAGCCAGGAGCAGGAAGACGACGGTGACGGGGTGAGCATTTGTGGCCACCGCGGTCAGGAGGAGGCCAGCGGTAATGAGACCGGTGACGCGAAACAGGGCCACTCGTCGCAGCGGAAGCCGGTCTGCGGCGTAACCGATACCGACTCGGAGCATGACCGTGGTCACCATGACAAGCGCGAAAGCCAAAGCGGCTGACTCCGGTGCCCACCCACGCGCGGTGACCAAGTACAACGTCAGCAGTGCAATGACACCGATTTGAGTGATGGTGTACAACGCGCTGGCTGCGAACATGGGTAGTACGGGTCGCCACGGGGTGGGTCCGAGCGGAGGTCGAGCCTGGCTGCGATCGCGGGTGCTTTTCACGGTGCCGGCCACGAGACCGGCAGCGATCAGCAGCAGAACTGCGAGGGTCCACAGCGCCGCGGCCAGCGAGATTGACAGGGCGACGAGGGGCAGGATCAGGCCCGCGGTGGCACCCCCGAGCGGCACCGCGGCCTGACGAAACCCGAATGCCAATCCGATCCGATTGGTATCGGCAAAGGCCCGCACGATGCTCTTGGTCAGTGCCACGGTGGGCGCCGCCGCCGTAAGGCCCGCACCAATGAGGCCCACGGCGGTTCCGATGAGTGAACCGAAGGAGGCGCCAATGCCGGCGCCTATGAGTGCAGCAGCGGTAAGGCTGAGTCCGACGACAGCGACGAATCGATCGGAGGTGTGATCAGTGAGGCGACCCCACAGCAGTACTGCGGCTGCGGTGCCTAGGCTGCCGATTCCGAGCAGTAAGCCCGTGCCGGCGGTGTCTAACTCGAAGGTGCTTTGCAGTATCGGACCGAGAGCGGGCAGGCCCTGCTGGAGTGCGGAAACACTGACCTGGGCTGCAATTGCCGCGGCCAGAACCGCTAGCGCTCCCCGCAGGGAACCGCGGGTGGTGATTAGCGCCGTCCGAGCAACTGACGTGCGATCACTATGCGCTGCACCTGGTTTGTGCCTTCGTAAATCTGGGTGATCTTGGCATCGCGCATCATGCGCTCAAGCGGGAAGTCACGCGTATAGCCGGCCCCGCCGAGCACCTGAACCGCATCGGTTGTGATTTCCATTGCGACGTCGGAGGCGAACGCTTTACATGTGGCGGACAAAAAAGTCAGATCGGCGTCATTGCGTTCACTGGCTGCTGCTGCAGCATAGGTGAGTTGACGTGCGGCTTCCAACTTCATCGCCATGTCGGCGAGCATGAACTGAATCCCTTGAAATGAAGCGATCGTCTTGCCGAACTGTTCGCGAATTTTGGCGTAGTCGGCTGCGGCATCAAGGGCGCCCTGAGCGATTCCAAGTGCCTGCGCGGCGATGGTGATGCGGGTGTGATCCAAGGTGTTCATGGCTAATGCGAAACCTGCACCTACGTCGCCGAGCCGGCGATCGTCGCCGATGACGACATTGTCCAGGTAGACCTCTCGGGTGGGGGAGCCCTTGATGCCGAGTTTGCGCTCGGGTGCGCCAAAGGACACGCCTCCATCGTCGGTGCTCACCAGGAATCCGGTTATGCCACCGCGGGTACCTTTGTCGGGGTCGGTGACTGCAAGCACCGTGTAGTACTTGCTGACCCCGGCGTTAGTGATCCACTTCTTGGAGCCGTTCAAGGTCCAAGAGTCGCCGTTGGCGATGGCGGTGGTGCGCATGGCACCGGCATCTGATCCGGCGTCGGTCTCAGACAGGCAGTAGCTGTACATGGCCTCGCCACTGGCCAGCGCGGGAAGATGCTCGCGCTTGAGTTCTTCAGAGCCGGCCAAAATAACCGGCATTGAGCCAAGTTTGTTCACCGCTGGAATCAAGGACGACGATGCGCAAGCGCGGGCGACCTCTTCAATGATGAGGCACACGGCCAACGCATCAGCCTCTTGCCCGCCGTAGGCAGCCGGCACATGTGCTGCGTGTAGGTCAGCGGCCACGAGAGCATCGAGGGCTTCCTGCGGGAAGCGGGCTTGCTCGTCAACTTCTGCCGCATGGGGGGCGATTTTGTTGTCCGCGAGGGCTCGCACGGTCTCGCGCAGTTGGCGGTATTCATCGGGTAACGAGTACAGATCAAAGGTGGTCACAGGTCTATTTGTACACACCTTTTCCAGAATCTGCGACCCCCGGGGTCAAATTGTGTGGCACAGTGCACACTAGCCTTCAATGTTGTATACAACTCGATAGGATCACCTCGATAGGACCACGATGGTGTGGTCTGCCCATCCAAGATCAGGGAGCAGTCATGTCTGACGATGAATTTGCACAGGCCGGATACGGCATGACCCCCGTGGGTTGGGGCGACCGACCCGCGATCGTTGCCGTTGACTTCCAGCAGGCATTTTGCGATCCGCAATTTTCCACCGGTCGTAGCGAGCACATCGCTGACTCAATTGTCAACGCCGAGAAAGTTCTCGAGGCCGGTCGAGCTGCTGGCATTCCCATCGTTCACACTGCGGTGGCGTGGAGTCATGACGATGAGTTCACCAACTGGAAAGTACCCAGCCTGCGCGATATCGCGCCCAATTCCCATGCAGCCCAGATTGTGCCGCAATTGTGGAATGAATCAGACGTGTACTTACTCAAGCGCTACCCCTCAGCATTCTTCGGCACGGATCTCGCGACGATCCTGCGTAATCGCGCGGTCGACACCGTGCTGATCATGGGCGTCACAACTTCCGGTTGCGTACGAGCCTCCATTATTGATTCCTTCAGCCACGGCTTTCGCACGATCGTGGTTGAAGACGCTTGCGGTGATCAAGAGCCGGTCGCACACGCCAACAACATGCGAGACGTTGAGCGTCGTTATGCGGACCTGGTGGACGCTGCCACCGCGGCGAAGCAGTTGGCTGCCCTGGTGCAGTGACATCACTGGCCGCGGTCACGGGGAGGTTTCAGCCGTTTCACGTCGCCCACCTGGAGTTGGTGCAGATCGCGCTCGCTTCAGCTGACCGGGTTGTTATTGGCATCACAAACCCCGACCCGCAATCGCGCCGCGCACACCCTGACTCAAGCCATCGACATTTGCCTGAGGCAAACCCCTTCACCTATTACCAGCGTTATCGCATGATCGGTGCAGCCATCGAACGAGCAGGTGTGCAAAAGCGTGTCGACATCGTTGCGTTTCCGCTAGAAACACCCGATGTGTGGGAGCACTACATTCCACTCACTGCGGTGCAGTTCGTTCGCGTGTACACATCATGGGAAGTGGCCAAGGTTGACCGCTTGCGGGCCGGCGGCTATCGGGTTGAGGAAGTTGCGCACGAAGTAGCACAACCGTTGCGTTCCACCGATATCCGAGAAGCGCTCGGCATCGACAGCGGTGACATGCAATGGCGCGAGCTGGTGCCGCCGGGAGTCGCCGAGGTGTTAGCGCCATGAGTGCGGCCATGACGGTGGACGATTCCATTCCTGCCCTGCTGGTGATTCTTGACGGCCTCGGCGATCTGCCGTGCGCGGTCTTGGGCGGGGAGACACCTGCCGAGTACGCAGATACGCCGGTACTCGATGAACTCACCAGTCGCGGTGTCACCGGAACGCATGTTCCCTTCGGTCCTGGGCGGGCGACCTCGAGCGAGCGTTCCCACTGGGCCATGTTCGGGTTGTCTGACGTGCCTTTTCCCGGACGAGCGATCTTAGAGTTGGCCGGCGTTGGTCAGTCAGTGCCCTGGGGCACGCCCATGTGGCATTTCGCTCTTCGATCGGGTCAAGCATCGCAATTAGGACTCCTGGTCACCGGGAGAGCCGGGTTGGCAGAGGCCGACGAAGCCGCGTCGCTCGGGGCGCTGCTCATGGCCGGTGTGTTTCAACAAACCTTCGATGGCATCAGGTTTGAACTCCTGCCAGTGCGAGCGGGGGAGTGGTCGCTGGTGGCTCATGGTGCACAGTCCGTCGAGGTGTCCGATTCTGATCCGCTGTTTGAACATGTGCATCCATGGATGCGACCGGTGCCAACCGCAGCTGCGCTGGCTGCAGGGGGTGTGCGGCAACGAGAAGCCGAACGCAGCGCGAGAGCGTTGGAAAGCCTGCTGATCGCAGTACACACGGAGTTACTCGGCGATGGCACCCAATGGTGCGTTCCCACAACAAAGTGGGGGTCCTATCTTGATGGACCCCTGTCCTTTGGCGACCTCGTGGGTGTTCCCGGAGCCATGACCGGAAGTAGCGCTCTATATCGCGGTCTCTCACGCGTGCTCACGATGGATCTCATTTCTGAGGCAGGTGTGGGTGAGCCAACGGTGCCCGATGGTGAGAATCTTAGCGCTGGGCTGGATCATCGATTGATTGCCGCCGGTGAGTACCTGGGTGGATCCCATGGCTTTGTGCACGTGCACACCAAGGCCACCGACGAGGCAGGGCACCGGAAGGATCCTCTTCACAAGGTTGCCGTCATTGAGGCCTGCGATGCAGCCCTCTCGCCGCTGTTGGAGTTGAGCGAAAGCGTTTCGATTATTGTTACCGGGGATCATGCGACACCGTCAGTCACATCGATGCTGCACAGCGGTGACCCCACGCCACTACTGATGTGCGGGCCAGATGTTCGCCCAGATGCCGTGGGTACGTTCGGTGAAACTAGCTGCGGTCAAGGTGCACTCGGACAATTGCGTGCAAGTGACATCGCTCCGGTCATTTTCGCCAACGCCCGGCGCCCATTCTTCATCGGCCACCGACCTGGAGCCCATGTCACCGCAGCCATGCCCCAGGCCGTCTCACCCATGATGATCCCGTTCCAACCACCACCCCACGAGAAATCACCCCCCAGGAGAAATGACACATGACTACACCGGGCCCTCTTTCCGCAGACGTCTTGGCTCAAGACAGCGCCCCACCCGAACGGTTACATGGTGTTCTCGAAACTGTTCGCGGGCTCTACAACAATGTCGTTCAGCCGCGCGAGGATGCGCTTCGACATCGCTTAGATGATGAACGTCAGTATCTTGATTCTGACGGTCGGCTACATCCGGAAATCATTGCGGCACGGCGAGAAATCATGGCCGCCGCAGGCGAGGCAGGTATCTATAGCGCTCACCTGCCCACGCACTTGGGTGGCGGTGGCTATAGCCGTGAAGACATGATCTACATCGAAGAGCTGGTGTATTCCTACGGTGTCGGGCTTAATCCAGCCCTACTGTCATGGTCAGAGGGAGCCACTCCTCGCCTGCTGTTCGCCCACGATCATCAACGTGAGGAGTTCACCGATCCACTCGTCCAGGGCCGAAAGACCTCTTTGCACGGAGTTACCGAGTCAAGCGCGGGCAGTAACCTGTTCGATATGAAGACGCGCGCGGTGCGCAAGGGTGACGACTGGGTACTGAGCGGATCCAAGGCTTACATCACCAACTACTTTGATGCCGATGTGGCCCAGGTGCTGGCGATGACCGACGTTGACGGTGGCCGAAAAGCGTTCACCTACTTCATGTTCGATGCCCGAGCAGCACAAAAGAGCGGCTACCGACTTGGCTCGCTCTATCAAACGATGTTTGGTGATGGCTATACCGGCGAAATCCACTTCGATGACCTCGTCCTGCCGCAAAGTGCGGTGCTAGGCGAAGTTGGTCAGGGATTTGATATCGCCGTTATGTCTTTCAATTACACCCGGATGCGCCGCGCCGGCATGTGCTCGGGATGGAATAAGTATCTCATCCAAAAGAGCCTCGAACGCGTGACCAACCGAGAAGTTGGCGGTCGTCCCCTCGGCGCCAACCAGGGCATCCAGTGGATGATCGCTGACATGTATGTCGACTGGTTACAGGCAAGGTCGCTGTCGCTGGAAGTGGCTCGCGCCATTGATACGCCTGGCCCCTGGCACCGGATCCCGCGGCCGACCGATGAAATCCGTCGTATCTGTGCCCTAAAGGTAAGCAACGATGAGAGCTTCTATCGCGTTGCGGACCGCGCGTTACAGGTTCACGGAGGTGCGGGCGTCATGCGCGATACATCTATTAATAAGTTGTTCCAAATCGCTCGAAACCTACGTATCCCGGGCGGCACCGATGAGGTGCAGCGCACCACGATTGCCGAATCGCTCGGACTTCGCTTTGACGCTAGCAAGACATCGGGAACATCCTCATCAACATCACAGAAGAAAGGCTGAACCGTCATGACACAGGATTCAATCGCCGCCCGAATCGGCACCTGGGCAAGTGATGTGCAATGGAGTGATGTCCCCACCAACGTTCGAGAGCGTGCAGCACTTCACGTGTTGGACTGCATCGGATTGGCCTTCGCCTCGACCCGAGATGAGTTTGCCACCGTGGCTGCTAGCGCAACAGCCACTCCAGGTAATGCCGGAGTCATCGGCATGCCTCAACGTCTAGAGACGGCTCAGGCGGCACTGCTCAACGGAATCTTGGTCCATGGCCTCGACTATGACGACACACATCCGTCCGGGGTGATTCATGCCTCTGCGTCGGCACTGCCTGCAGCCATGGTTATCGCAGAGCGCGATCATCTCAGTGGCAGTGATCTGCTTCTCGGCTACCTGATGGCGGTTGAGGTATCAGCCCGAGTGGGTGCAGGTGCGAATAGCGGTTTCCACGCCAAGGGATTCCACCCGACCGGCCTTGTTGGCGCTTTTGGTTCGGCTGTGGCCATCGCTCGCCTCAATGGTGGCGATGCGGCAACAATTGCTGCAGCGCAGGGCATTGTCGGCAGCCTGGCAGCCGGATCGCTTCAGTTCCTGGACACCGGTGCCTGGACCAAACGGATGCACCCGGGTTGGGCCGCCCTTACCGCGTTGAATTCGGTAAACTTCGCCCAAGCAGGTTGGCAGTCACCCCCGGATGTGTACGAGGGTCGTTTCGGTTTGTATGCGGCGCACACGCCAGATGGTCACGCGGTTGATCCAGAGCGCGCTGTGCGTGGCTTAGGTGATGATTGGGAACTGTTGCGGGTAGCCATTAAGCCTTTCCCCGCCTGCCACTTCACCCACGCGTTTGCGGATGCCACGATTGCGTTGGTGACGGAGAACAATCTGACCGGCGATGATATTGCTGAGATTGTGTGTCTAGTGCCAGAACAGATTATCCCGGTGGTGTGTGAACCAGCGGCGGCAAAATTGACACCGAAGTCCGATTACGATGCGAAGTTCTCGCTTCCTTTCGTGGTGGGCGCATCAGCCACAAAGCATCGCTTCGGTTTGGCCGAGTTGCTGCCCGATGCCCTTGTTGATCGTGGCACATTGGCTGTGGCAGAACGTGTTCGCTATGAAGTTGACCTCACCGGTACCTTCCCGCAGCACTTCTGCGGTGAGGTCATCCTGCGTACCACCGATGGTCGAGAACTACGCCATCGCGAGGCCATCAACCGTGGTGCAGAAGAACGTCCGTTGTCCAAGGACGACATTGAGGCGAAATTCCTGGAGAACGTCGAGTTGGTGACCACTCGGGCAACAGCAGAACGGGTACTTAATTCCGTGCTAGGCCTGGCTGACACCAAGGACGCCGCAGATGCCGTCAACGTGTGGCGGGGCCAAGACTCCTAATGCTGCTCACTCCGCCCCGTGAATGCGGTGGCTGTGCGGCGAAGGCCGACCCGAGTTTGGTGGCCCATGTGGTTCGCCATGCTCGGGTTGGTCAGCGCCCCGCGAATGAACTGATCGGGCTGCGCGAAGCTGACGATGCGGCCGTGCAGCGCATCTGTGACGATGTTGCTCTGGTGACGACCGTTGATGGTTTTCCACCACCCTTTGAGGACCCGTCAGATTACGGTGCCGTCGCAGCTGCAAATGCTGTTGCCGATGTGTACGCGATGGGCGCACAGGTGCAAACTGCCCTGTGTTTCTTGGCCTTTCCACGTGATACCGACCCGGCCTATCTCGGTGCGATCATGCGGTCGGCAGCCCAGGTCGTTGCTGACTGCGGTGGGGCTGTTGTTGGTGGCCACACTGTGCACAGCGCCGCAGGTGTTTTCAGCCTGAGCGTGACCGGTCTTGTTCATCCCGATCGCGTATGGGCGGCTACCGGTGCGCAACCGGGTGATGCCCTCGTGCTGAGCAAGCCACTGGGAACCGGGCTAGCCGTTTCGGCGCACCAGTCGGGTTCGTTTGAGTCTGCGATCGCCATCATGCGGGAAACAGTGCAGGCAGCGGCTACCGATCTGCACGCGATGCGGCGGGCCCCTTCAGCGGTGACCGATGTTTCCGGTTACGGCCTTCTCGGGCACTTGAAAGAGATGACACGCGCGGGTGGAATTGCCATGAGGATTGACGCGTCCAGGGTTCCCGTCGCACCCGGTGCGCGCCTGCTAGCCAGCACCGGTGTGCGCACTGGAGCACACGAAACAAACCTAGAGTACGTGCGCAAATCTTTGACCGGGCAGTCCAGCGACGATGACCTCGCTATCCTCCTTGACCCACAAACCTCCGGTGGCCTCCTGGCAGCGGTTGCCCCCGATGAGATTCCTGACTCCTTCGTTCGAATCGGTACCGTAGTCGCGGCCACCGACGATGAATCAACCCTGGTGGTGTCTGCATGAACGTTCACTGGCAACCGGCAAAATACGATTCCCTCCCACTCCCGCACGAGGGCTGGGGCGCCCGGGTGGTCGCCGGATTCGACTTTCGTGGAGACGAAACGGTCATTGACGCCGGTTGCGGTACCGGCCGTGATGCTGAGTATGCGCTCTGGAATTTGCCCCGGGGTCGCATCATTGGCTTGGATGCTTCACCGTCGATGCAGGCAGCCTTCACCTCCCGATTCGCTCACGAAGAACGAGCTAAGATTCTTGCTGCTGACCTCAGCGAGCCGTGGCCGGTGGATGCTGCCTGCGCTGACGCAGTGATGTCGGTGGCTGCGTTTCACTGGCTGCCCAGCCACGATCGGGTGTGGCACAACGTGGCCGCTGCGCTCAAGCCCGGCGGAGTTGTGCGAGTCGATGCCGGTGGGGAGGGTAACCTGGTGCGCCTGCTCGAAGTGGTGGATGCGGTCGGAGCAAGTTCGTCGCTGCCGGAGTGGAATTACGCGGGTGTGGAAGACACCCTGGGTCAACTGCGGGCAGCAGGCTTGGTGCCTGTGTCGGTGGAATTGCGCGAAGAACCGGCCTACTTCGACAATGATGAAGTGTATGCCGACTACCTCAGAAGTGTTGTGTTGCACAAACTTTCTGAGATTGAGCGCATGCAGGTTGCGGGCTTGATGGGGGATCGTTGCGTAGATTACGTGCGACTTGAAGTCACAGCGGTGAAGCCAGGCTAGTTGTCGTAACCCACACGATGGGGGCGCCATCGAAACTTGCGCTCCATCTGCGCTGGTGCATTGCTATCGCGTCCACCGCGGTAGCACAGCGCCAAAATGCGCTCCTCGGTGAGTTCATTGGCGGCGAGTTCACCCACCACCCGTCCGTTGTCGAAGACGAGAACGCGAGTGCAGAGGTTAGCCAAGTCTTCGTGTTCGGCACTGGCGATAACTACGGCGGTGCCCGCCTCGGCAGCCTCGGTGATGCGAACGAAAATATCTGCTTTACTGCCCACATCGACACCCTGGGTAGGTTCGTGCAGCAGTAGTAGTGAGGGCTCCATTTGCAGCCACTTTGCGAGCAGCGCTTTTTGCTGGTTTCCGCCAGATAGCGCGCTGAATTCAAGGTTGGGCATGGCGGGTCGAACATCGAAGGAGGTCATGAGACCACCCACCTGTGAGCGCACCGCAGCCAGCTGTAGACGTCCACGTGAGAAGTATTTTTTCAACACCGGCAGCGCCACATTGTCTTCCACGGAAGCAGCCGCAGACCCGGACAGATTGAGACGGTCGGCCGGGAGAAGCGCGACACCGGCGGCGATCGCATCGGTGGGCGTGGACTTTGCGATCGGAAGCTCTTGCCCATTGACCGTAATGTGTCCTGCGCGGGCGTCTTTGGCCCCGAAAATGTAGTAGGGAACTTCATCGTGGCCGGCACCCATCAGGCCGGTCAGGCCGATGATTTCGCCGCGGTCTACCTCAAGATCGAGGTTTTTCACGAGACCGCCGGTCAGACCCTCCACCGTGAGCACGCGTTCACCAGGTTCGGTATGGATGGGATCGGGATAAAAAGAATCAAGCGCGCGGCCCAGAATGAGAGCAACGAGTGCGTCTTCGTTGGTGTCGTCGGTGACAACAGTTTCAACCAGTTCGCCGTCGCGGAGCACGGTGATGCGGTCGGTGATGTTCAAGACCTCGTCAGTGCGATGACTCACGAACACCACGCCTGCACCGGTAGCGGCAACTGCCCGAACCGCGTCAAAGAGTCGCGTAACTGAGTCGGTGGGGAGGTATGCGGTGGGCTCGTCCAGGACGAGCACCTTGCCGGTGCTGTCGCCGGTGCCATCACCGGTGACGCCAAGGTGGTGCATGGCGCGCACAATGGCCACGATCGCTCGATCCACTTGGGAGAGTGAGTCGATGGGTGTTGCGGGGTCGGCAAACAGGCCGAAACGTGCCAATTCTTCGGCGACGGAGGCGCGCTCGGTTTTCCAGTGAATTGGCTGTAGCCCAGAGGATGCCCAGGAATTCAGCCGAATGTTTTCTAGCACGCTGTAGGCGCCGACGAGGCCGAGGTCTTGGTGAACAAAAACAAGGCCGTGTTCGGCCGCTGCGCGTCCGGTGACGGGCAGCGGCACAACTTCACCGCCGATAATTAAACGTCCGCCCGGGTCGGGAACGTGGTAACCGCTCAGTACCTTGATCAGGGTGGACTTACCCGAGCCATTTCGGCCCACAAGCCCGTGTACTTCGCCTGCTCGAACGTCAAAATCAACGTTCGCCAAAGCACGTGTTGCCCCAAAGGTCTTGGAGAGTCCCTGTAATTCGAGGACTGTTTCGGTCACCACGTTCCCTTCCTGAGAACCGTCTTGCTATTTCATTAGCGAGTTCTACCCGTCAGACGTGGCGTCTGATCAGGCAGGTGCGCCCCAGTAGGACTGGAACTCGGTGAGGAAGTTGATGCCGTACCAGTTCTCGGAGTTCTCCGTGGACGGATCAATCTCGCCGATGTTCGTGGTATCGAAGACGCGGCAGGTAATTGCGTAGTCATCGATGAGGGGTGCGCCAGCCCAGATGCGCATGCTGGCATCCACGGTTGCGTAGCTGAACCAATCGTTGGGGCAACCCACGTCCATAAGCACCGAGGTAGATCCGATGCCCTGCATAACCACCGGGGTGGCATTGAAGCTGGACTGCGTGGCATCGCTACCGGCATCGGTGATGCCGGGGTCGGTGCCGGCGATGGTCATGCCGTCGTAGATCGGCAGCAGGTACTTCAGGTTCTGGTTTGCTGTCAGCGCATTACGCGTCTCGCTGGCCAAAACGCCATCCTGCCAGGTGCCCAACTGGGCATCCTTGTACTCAACGACGCACTCCGGGCACAGTTCAGCGATCTCAGCCTTGATGGCGTCGATCATGACCGGGCTTGAAGCCTGGCCTTCAGATCCGTAGGAGAGTGCTTCGCCATTGGCGCCGCCATCGGAGTTCACGATGTACCAGTTAGCCATGAGGCGAGCCGGGATCGTGTAGTCGAAGGAGACGTCAGTGATAACGCCGGCTGCCGGTGCCACACCGGGCTTGGCAGTCTGGTTGGTGGTCATCACCGGGATGTCACCAATTTCGCCGAACGGGATCAGCGCGTCGGGAATTGCGTTGGTGACGATGAGATCGACACCTGCTGAAACTGCCTGGCTGAACAGGCCGGGGATGGCTTCAATATCGAAGTCAGCCGATGAACGGGTAACGCCAACACCGTAGGCGTCAAAGCCACCCTCGATGGTGTCGCCCCACTGTGCAAGTACCGGGATGCGGTCATCAACGGAGATGAGCGCCACGGTCTTGCCCACTGCAGCGGCGCCCGCATCAAATGCTTCACCCGGGTAGGTAAAGGTAATCGGTGCCTTGGCTGCCTCATAGCGAGCCAAGGCCTCAGCAACACCGTTGTCGGGTGTCTCGGTGGGAGCCGCCGAGGTTTCCGTCGGCGATGGTGCAGCAGAGGTGGTGCTATCTCCACTGTCGCTGCCGCCACAGGCGGCAAGCACGAGCGCGGCTGCCCCGAGGGCTGCGATCGGCCCGAGGGAGCGCCGCATACTGCGCTTCTTCATTCTTATTTCCTTTCCTCTGAGGTCGATCGAGCCGAAAGGCGCGACCGTAAACGAGTGGCCAGGGTGGCAACAAGTACGCCCACCACCAAGGCCGTGCCATAAAAGACATCGGACACCCAGGCCTGGAAGCCTAGGAGCTGTAGACCGGTGATTCCGGTTTCGATGAAGTACACCGCCACGACAGTGCCCCAAGCGTTGAAGCGCCCCGGCACGATTGCGGTGCTACCCAAGAACGCCGCGGCGAAGGCTGCCAGGATAAACGCTTGCCCCACGCGGGCCTGCACAGCACCGGTGTTGCCCAGCAGTACCGCTCCGGCGAGGGCACCGAGGGTAGCTGAAATAACCAGTGACGAGTAGCGATAGCTGTTGACTCGAATGCCGGCCAGTCGCGCAACTTCACGGCCTTGTCCCACGAAGTACAGGTGGCGGCCTACAGGGGTGTGTTGCAGTACGTACCAGACGATGAAGGCCACCACCAGGACGAACCAAAAGGAGGTGTAAAGCCCAAACGTTTTGTGACTGACGAACTCATTCCACCAGTCGCCCTTAACCGAGATCGTGCTGTTACCGACCAGCCCGGCGACGAGACCAAGGAGCGCGGTACCGGTACCTAGGGTGACCACCAGCGATGGAATGGCATAGCGCACCGATAAGAACCCATTGAGGAAGCCAAACAGCACGGCGGCCACGAGTGCGATTCCGACACCGGCAACCACGGGTATCCCGTGCACGGAATACAGCCAGGCAGGCACAGCGGCACCGAGGGACAGCGAAGCGCCGATGGACAGGTCGAACTCACCGGCGGCCAGGGCAAAAATCAGGCCCAGGGTGAGTAGAACCGTCGCGGTCTTTGAGTTGGCAATCGCGGTGAAGTTCTGCACGCTGAGGAAGGTGTCCGGCAGCAGCAGGGTGAAGATCAAGATGACCACGGCCCAGGCGACCAGGATTGAGTACGCCTGGATACGCCGAGCGGTCACGCCACTCTTTTGCGCCTTTCGGGCTGCTGCTTCTTGCGTCGTTACAGACATCCGGTTCTCCGCTCTGCTGGCATGTGGAGTTGTATACAAGATTTAGCACCGTGGTGACTAGTGGACTGACCAAATTGTTGTAATTCCTCATTGTTTCGTTTATGTAACTCCGCGCGTGATCGGTGACTGTGTACGATCTGCTTAACGCGTCGCATTGCATCCACAGGAGACACAATATGAAGGTATCGGTCATTCAATCGGGGGGATGTGGGCCAGATATTGCCCAGAACCTGGCGATGCTGGGGGATTTGGTGCGGCAGGCGGCTGCAGATTCGCCGGATCTGGTCATTCTGCCTGAACTGTGTACCACTCCCTATTTTGCTTCGGGACCCTTTGACCCCGAGGCCAAAAACTGGGCGGAGGCGGTCGGCGGGCCCAGCACCCAGTTCTTTTCTGCACTGGCCAGTGAGCTCAAGATCAATGTGGTGTTTGGCATGGTGGAACTGAGCCCGGAAAACGTCGTGTGCAATTCCATGGTGGTCATCGACCGCACCGGTGCGGTCATCCCCGGTGTGGGTCCCGATGGCGCCGAGTATCCCTGTTTTCGCAAACTGTCCGCGCCGGCAGTTTTCTCCGGCACGTTGACTGTGGATGAGGCTTCCTACTGCACGCCTGGGCCGGCGCCCATGACTTTCCTGATTGATGGCATCCGCTGGGGTGCGCTCATCTGCTACGACCGCGCCTTCTCCGAGGTGTGGTTGGCCAATCGACATATGGGCGCTGACGCCATTTTGGTCATTGTGTCCTCCTTTGGCTGGCGCGAGTCGTTGTTCGTCGATGACCTGCGCATTCGGGCTATGGAGGTTGGCGTTTTTGTGGCCGCTTCTAACCGCGCGGGCGTGGAAAGTCACCGCGGCCACGTCACCGATTATTTCGGGCGCTCCTGCATCGTGGCTCCCACTGGTGAGGTCCTCGCTGAAGCACCCGCACATGAGCAGCCGGTCATCATCAGTGCCGAACTTGACCTGAGCGCACTGTCTAAGGCCCGCGAACTGTGGCCGGTGTGGGAGGACCGTCGGCCAGAGCTTTACCGATTCATGTACCAGTAGCTCGGGAGTAGAAATCGGGGGGAACACGCCTGCGCTTTGGCGCACGCTAGATAATTCCTCGCCCTAGGTAGTCGCTCATCTGAGCATCGTCATAGCCGAGAAGTTCACGGTAAATCTCATCGTTGTGCTGGCCCAGGTCTGGCCCAACCCACTTCACTTCACCCGGTGTATCGGACAACTTCGGGAAGACTCCCTGCATGGGGAACTCCCCGAAAGTCTTGTCTGGCACTCGAATGATTGCGTCGCGCGCGGCGAAGTGCGGGTCAGCAAGGATGTCTTTGGACGTGTAGACACGGCCCGACGGGATGCCGTGCTCGACGAGGTGGGCGAGGAGATCTTCAGCCGTCCAGTTGATCGTCCAGTCAGCAATGATCTGATCAAGTTCCTTGTCGTTACCACCGCGAGCACTGTGCGTGGCGTAGCGCTCATCCTCGGCGAGTTCGGCCTTGTCCATCGCCACGGCGAGGCGGCGGAACACGGTGTCCATATTGGCGGCGATGAGCACCGAATCACCATCAGAGGTGGGATAAACGTTGCTCGGGGCCACGTTGGGCAGGGTGGGGCCGGTCCGTTCGCGCTGGTAGTTGCCGATCTCCCACTCTGGAATGAGCGACTCCATGTAGGCGAAAACTGATTCATAAATGGAGGCGTCCACGATCTGGCCGCGACCGGTGCGCTCGCGGCTGTGCAACGCCGAAAGGGCACCCAGGGTGGCGAATGTGGCAGCGAGGGAGTCGCCCAGGGAAATGCCGGTGCGGGAGGGGGGACCATCAGGGTCGCCCACCACATAGCGCAGCCCACCCATGGCTTCACCGATGCTGGCATAACCGGCACGGGGGGCGTAGGGGCCGGTCTGGCCGAATCCGCTCACGCGCACCAGGATGAGCCGCGGATTGATTTCGGTGAGGCTCTCGTAGTCAAGACCCCACTTCTCCAGCGTGCCCGGCCGGAAGTTCTCCAGCAAAATATCGGCGTCCTTGATGAGGTCGCGCACAATCTGCTGACCCTCGGGTGTGCGCAGGTTGGCCGTGATCGATTTTTTGTTCCGCGACACGATGGGCCACCACAGCGACTTGCCATAGGGCTTTTCCCGGCCCCACTCACGCATGGGATCGCCGGTGGCGGGATCTTCGATCTTGATGACCTCCGCCCCCTGATCGCCGAGGAGCTGGCCGCAGTAGGGGCCGGCCAGTAGTTGGCCGAGTTCGATCACGCGAACATCAGCGAGGGCGCCGGTGTTTTGCGTGGCGTGATGCGGTGTCATATCAACTCCCGAGAAAGGTCAAGCACCAAAGGATGTATACAACCTAGCGAGGTTACCGGCCTCTTGGCCAGTGGTTGCCGCAGATTGGGGGGCCAATTTCTCATAGATTCTTTCCAAATGGAAGAAACAGATTTTGCCGGATGGGTGGACTTGTATACGAAGAGGGGTCACACTAGGGATATGACAACGACAGGTGACCATGTCACGATCCTTGAGGTGTGCTCCCGCGACGGGCTGCAAAACGAGCGGGTGACGCTCTCGGTTGCCGACCGCATCACCTTGATCAATCGGCTCGGGGCCAGCGGTGCTCAGCGCATTGAAGCGGTCAGTTTTGTCAACCCCAAAGCCGTGCCGCAGATGGCCGGAGCGGAAGAGGTCATGGCAGGCATTACCCGGCTCCCCGGGGTGAGTTATAGCGGCCTGGTGTTGAACAAGCGTGGCAACGACCGGGCTCTGGCCAGCGGGGTCGACGAAGTAAACGTTGTGGTGCCGTCGACCGACGGCATGTCCATCGCCAATCAAAACATTGATGTGGCGGGCATGCTGGTCCTGGCTAAAGAGATGATCGCCGATGCCCAAGCCGCCGGTGTGCCGGTCAGCGGCACAGCTGCCGTGGCGTTCGGTTGTCCCTTTGATGGCGAGGTCAGCATTGACCAGGTGCGCGATGTGGTGCGGATGTTTGCCGAGGCCGGCGTCAACGAGATCGCCATCGCCGACACGATCGGCGTGGGCGTGCCCAGGCAGGTCCGAGCGCTAGCGCAGATGGTCGCCCAGGAAGCTCCCGACGCTGCCTTACGTTTCCATTTCCACAACACCCGAAACACCGGATACGCCAACGCATTAGCAGCGGTTGAAGCTGGGTCTCGTGTGCTGGATGCAGCAGCCGGTGGGTTCGGTGGTTGTCCGTTTTCTCCGGCCGCAACCGGCAACATTGGCACCGAGGACCTGGAATACCTCCTTTCGCGATCGGGCTACACCACCGGAATCGATCGCGATCACGTTGCCGATACGGCCCGCTGGCTGAGTGGGCTGCTTGGGCGCGAAGCCCCCGCCATGATCGGTCGTGCCGGTGCTTTTCCTCCGGTTCAGCAAAATTCAACTTCGAAAGGTGCGGCATGACCAACGATTCCGGCGTCAAAGTAGCCGTTTTGTTTTACTCCTCCACGGGCAATCTGGCCGCCATGGCGGAAGCGGTCGGCGAGGGTGCCGAAGCGATGGGTGCGCAGCTGCGGGTGCGTCGGGTGCCGGAGTTGGCGCCACCCGAGGCCATCGCGTACAACCCGAAGTGGGCTGAGTACGTAGCAAAGACCAAGGATGACCCCGTGGCCACCCTGGATGACCTCGAGTGGGCCGATGCGGTAGCCATTGGTTCACCCACACGCTTCGGCGGCCCGGCGAGTCAGATGAAAACCTTCCTCGACACTAGCGGGGGTTTGTGGGCGCAGGGGAAGCTGCTGGACTTGGTGGGTACAGCATTTACCTCGGCGTCGACCGCGCACGGCGGCCTCGAGTCCACGATTTTGGCGATTAACAACCACTTCTACCACTGGGGCGCCATTGTTGTGCCGCTCGGTTACGGCGATCCTCACCTGCTTAAGGTGTCCGGAAACCCTTATGGTGCATCATTTTTCTCCCAAAAAGGCGCACCACCCGACGACGTGGCACTCACGGCGGCTCGCTTGCAAGGTGAGCGTCTAGCCCGCGTGGCTACCTGGGTTGCGGCAGGTAGAGCGGGGGAGCAGGCATGAGCGAGGCAACACACGAAGGCCCGGTGCGCATTCTTGCCATCGGTGGAAGCACACGCCCGGACTCCTCCAGTGAACGTGCTCTGTTGGCTGCGGTTCGTGGTGCAACCGATCATGGTGCTGAAGTGAAGACGATTGTGGGGCGCAGCCTGATGCTGCCCATCTATGACACCGAAACGGAAGAACGAACCGAACTTGCCCAGGAACTTGTGGCCGCATATCGCTGGGCTGACGGGCTTTTGGTTGCCAGCCCGGGCTACCACGGCGGCATCAGCGGAATGATGAAAAACGCGCTTGACTACGTCGAAGATCTGCGTGCTGATGAGCGCGTCTATCTGCACGGAATAGCCGTAGGCTGCATCGCGGTGGCTTATGGTTGGCAGGCCACAGCTTCAACGATGCACCAACTGCGTCAGGTGGCCCACGCGGTCCGTGCCTGGCCGACACCGCTGGGCTGCACCGTTAATGCTAGTGTTACCAAGTTTGACTCCGAGGGTCACTGCGACGACAGGGGTGCAGAGGCTTCGTTGGAGACGGTAGGTCACCAGGTAGTTGAGTTCGCGCAAATGCGTCGGGCTCTGGACAAGATCAACTAAGCACGCGCGAAGGGGGAGAGGATTGTCATGGCCAAACTTGCCGATATCGCCTATTCCCAGTTGCGTGATCAGATTCTGTCGGGTCGGCTAGTGCATGGTGAGCGTCTGGCCGAGGAAGAACTGGCCGAGACGCTGGGAATTTCTCGAACTCCGGTGCGGGAAGCACTACGACGATTGGCTTCTGAGGGTCTCGTTGAGGTAACCCCTAATCGCGGTGCCAGTGTTGCACGGTGGCACACCTCAGACCTACGCGAGATCTTTGATCTGCGTGCGATATTGGAGTCCCATGCGGCAGAGCGCGCCGCTGCCTTGGCTGACGAGATTGCGGTGAAGCAACTCGACGACGTGTGTCGAGAGATGGAAGATATCTTTGGCCGCGCGCGCGCAGAGCAGTCACTACCCATGTTGGCCGAAGCGAATCGTCGCTTTCATACCGCGATCATGGAGGCGGCTGAGTCACCGCGACTAGCGTCGATGGTGGAGTCCCTCACGCATGTACCCGTGGTCATGCAGACGTTCTCCAAGTATTCCCCCAATGCACTAAAGCGTTCGCTGCATCACCATCGTGAAATTGTCGATGCCATCAGGGTCCGCGACGCCGTGTGGGCCGGCAGCGTCATGCGTGCCCACATCCTGGCCGCTCGCAATGAGGTCATCGGCTGTGACGGGCACACCTTCATCTAGACATGGACTTGGCTACAAGAAAGTTTTGGGCCCCACCCGCGCCGCGGATGAGGCCCAAAACATAAAGCGAGAAGAACTAGCCGGCTACGGTAACCGAGCGAGTCTTCATCAACGGCTGAACCTTCTCGCCGAAGATTTTCAAACCATCAATGAAATCATCGAAGGTCAACATGATGCCCTTGGTGCCGGGCACCGAGCCTGCCTCATCGAGCATGCGAGCGACGGACTCGTAAGAACCCACGAGCGTACCCATGTTGAAGTTGATCGCACCTTCGGGCAGCGAGATCGTTTTTGCGGTGCCCGACGCATCTGCGGTGGCATCAGAATCTGCCTGATCGGCCATCCAGGCCAGAGCCTTGGTGTCGACACCGTCGTTGTACAACTTCCACTTGGCCATGGCTTCTTCATCGGTATCACCGGTGATCACCATGAACAGCACGTAGGAGCCGATATCGCGGCCGGTCTTTTCTGCTGCTGCCAACAACTGCACGTTGCCGGGAGCATAGGCGGTGGGTGTGTTGACACCGGTACCGAGAATGAACTGGTAGTCGCCAAATTCGGCACAGAAGGCCATGCCTCGCTCGGACTGTCCAGCACAGACGATCTCGATCTTGTTGGAGGGGATGGGTTTCATGTGGCAGTCATCCATCTGGAAGAACTCGCCATCCATGGTGACGGTGCCGTTGGCCCACAGCTCCTGCATGATCGTCACGTACTCGGTGGAGTAGTCATAGCGCTGAGCGAAGTACTCATCACCCGGCCACAGACCCATCTGAGAGTACTCACCCGGTGCCCAGCCAGACACAATGTTGATGCCGAAGCGCCCTGGCGCCACGGAGTCAACGGTGGTGGCCATGCGAGCGACGACAGCCGGAGGCAGGGTGAGCACTGCGGTGGAGGCGAACAACTTGATGCGCTCGGTGCGAGCAGCGATTGCCGACATGAGGGTGAAGGATTCCAGGTTGTAGTCCCAGAATTCACTGTCGCCACCAAAGCCGCGGAACTTGATCATGGAAAGGGCAAACTCGAAGCCATACTTTTCTGCCAACTGGCAAACTTCGAGGTTGAGCTCAAAGCTGGGCTTGTACTGCGGTGAGGTGGTCGAGATGAGCCACCCGTTGTTGCCGATGGGAATAAAGACACCGAGATCCACGGTGACCCTCCTTGTGATGACGGGATGGAAAGCGCAGGATGTAGGCCGTGTACGAGCGAGCCGTAGTCCGTGGCGCTGTGTTGTCAGTGCTGACTGTTGCACAGTACACAATCTCAGGCCCAGGCCACAGGGACTTAGGACTCTTTTCTCATAATTTGGTCAATTTGATGGCGGGGTCGCGCAACCCAGGGAGCAGGTTGTATACATAGACCATCGTCATCCACCCCAGAGCGCGCGGAGGTCAACATGCCTACCCAAGAGATCAATGGCCACTCGATGTACTACGAGATCCACGGGAAGCCTGGTGCACCCAGGGCTGTATGCATGGGGGGATGGGGCACGTTTTGTCACGGCCGCTCCACCGATGCCCCGCGCTACCTGTTCGAAAACTATGAAGTGTTGATCTATGACTACCGCGGAATCCGCGAATCAACCGACGACATGGACCTGACGCCTTCGGTTGAGTTGTATGCACGCGATGTCATCGCCCTGTTCGAACACCTGGAGTGGACCAACGTTCATATCATCGGCCTTGTCGGGATGGGCGCCTGCATCGGCCAGCAAATTGCCGTTCAGCGCCCCGATCTCGCACGCACGCTGTTGATGACCGGTTGCTGGGCCTATGCCGATCCGATCATGGTTGATCAGCTGAACACGATGGTCGACGTGCACGAAAAGATGGGTTGGCCGGAATTTCAGAAATTGGCGGCAAGTTACAGCTTCAACGGTGACTTCTACAACGCCAACCGCGAACGTCTCCTCGGCGTCAATGGCACCTGGCCAGATCTGAACGGGCGGCTCGAAGCTCAGCGACGACTGGTCCATGCCTGCCGCACCTACGACGCACGTGACCAGTTGCCCCACGTTCAAACCCCCGCGATCGTGGTCAACGCTGGACGCGATCCGATTACGACGCCGCGCCACACGCAGCTCATCGCCGATCTCATGCCCAATTGCGAAAGTGTTGACTGGCCAGAGGCCACCCACGTCTTCGCGGGTAAGGAAATGCGCAAGGACCTGGACGCGCTTCTTGCGAACTTCCTTGAGGCCCACTAACGGTTGCGGATAGCGTTCTTTACACAGCGTGTGATTGAGGGAGAGTCATGGATCTGCTCGACGAAATCCAACGGCGCATTCTTTGGTTGTCAACCCGTATCGTCGATGCGGCCAACCGAGAGCGACCCGCCACCGATGGCATCAAGGTAGGCGGTCACCAGGCCAGTAGCGCGAGCCTGGTGACCACCATGACCGCCCTGTGGTTTTCATTTCTGCGCGCCGAAGACCGCGTAAGCGTTAAGCCGCATGCATCCCCGGTGTTTCACTCCATCGCGTATTTGCTGGGCGACCTAGATCGGTCTTATCTCACGCGGCTGCGCGAATTTGGTGGGTTGCAATCCTATCCCTCGCGCACGAAAGACCCTGACACTGTTGACTTTTCCACCGGGTCGGTAGGCCTTGGTGCGGCTGCGCCATTGTTCGCTGCTGCCACGCGCCGCTATGTGGATGCCCACTTCGGTGAGCGACCTGCGTCGCGATTCATCGCGCTAATTGGTGATGCCGAACTCGATGAGGGCAATGTGTGGGAGGCTGTTGCCGACCCCGCCACGGCCGGACTCGGCAACGTCATGTGGATCGTCGACTTCAACCGCCAGTCCCTCGATCGGGTGGTCCCCGGCGTGCGCATCGACCAGTGGTCCGTGCAATTCGCAGCTTCAGGGTGGCACGTGGTTGAGGTCAAATACGGCAGAAAACTACAGGCAGCGTTCCTCCAGCCGGGCGGCCAAGCTTTGCGGCAGTGGATCGATGACATGCCCAACGAGCAGTATCAGTCACTATTCGCTGTCCACGGCGACGAATTGCGCGCAGCTTTTCTCGATGGCGCACCAGCCGAGGTTGTCGACTGGGCGAACGGAATGGTTGATGCTGAACTCAAGCCGCTGGTGACCGACCTCGGTGGCCACGACATGAACGCTCTTCTAGACGCCTTCGCTGAGTGCGATGCCGTGATTGATCGTCCCAGTGTCGTTTTCGCTTACACCATCAAGGGTTGGGGCTTGCCCATCGCGGGTAATCCGCGTAATCATTCAGCCCTTCTCACCGGCGATCAGATAGATACATTGCGCGCCGAGGTAGGTCTGACTGCGGAAAACGAATGGGACAGATTCGACCCAGCATCGCCGGAAGGAATTTTGGCTGCGGAGCGGCGCGAAGTTTTGCATCGAGATCCGGTCTCACCGGTGATCGATGTGGAAGTGCCGACAACGACCGGGATTTCTGCGACGCGCCCGGTGAGTACCCAGGAGGCCTTTGGTCGCATCCTGGTCGACCTCAGCCGCCGCGAAGATCTTGCTCCCTATCTGGTGACCA
>JABAYF010000014.1:47783-52597 GCA_018609125.1 Candidatus Nanopelagicales bacterium
CGCATCCTGGTCGACCTCAGCCGCCGCGAAGATCTTGCTCCCTATCTGGTGACCACCGCACCCGACGTGGCAACGAGTACGAATCTTGCCGGCTTCATTAATCGAACCGGAGTGTTTGCTCCTACCGAGCAGCGCGCCTGGAACGCCGACCCCGTCTTGAAGTGGGCGGAGGGGCCCACGGGTCAACACATCGAACTGGGCATCTCAGAGATGAACCTGTTCTTGCTGCTCGGCCAACTCGGACTGTCGTGGGATCTATCTGCGCAGCCGCTCATTCCTATTGGCACGGTCTATGACCCGTTCGTGTGCCGGGGTCTGGACGCATTCATCTACGGGTGCTACTCGGGGGCGAGGTTTATCGTCGCTGGAACACCTTCGGGAGTCACCCTGGCTCCTGAAGGTGGTGCCCATCAATCCACCATTACCGCCAGCATTGGGCTGGAGTTGCCCGGTGTGACCGCTATCGAACCGGCCTACGCCGGTGCCTTGGACTGGTTGCTGTGTGATTCCGTTGCCCGCATCGCCTCCGGCGACGAAGGACCACTGACCGCATCGCCGGCAGAGCAGGGTGCCTACTACTTTCGACTCACGACTCGCCCGATCAATCAGGCTCCCTTCGCGCAGGCCCGGCAGCGTCTGGGGGATGCGGTGTTGCGTCGCCAGGTGATCGCCGGTGCCTACCGTCTGCGTGACGGCTTTGAGGATCACCCCGAACTCGTTACCGAGGACGGGAAAGCACCGCTGGTACATCTGGTCTCGTCGGGGCCACTGCTGCCGGAGGTTTTGCAGGCGGCAGAAGAGTTGGCCGAAGAGGGAGTTGCCGCGCACGTTGTCGATGTGACCAGCCTGGACCGGCTGTATTCCTCGTGGCAGCGCACCCTACGACAGGGTGTGCGCACCGCAACCACACCCAGCCTGGCCGGCCCCCTATGGTCGGTGCTCGGTGACCGAGCGCCGATCGTCACGGTTCATGATGCGGCCAGTCACGCGATGTCGTGGCTCGGTTCCGCGCTCGGTGTGCCCTGCGTTCCGCTCGGGGTCGATGGCTTCGGTCAATCGGGCACCATCGCAGATCTCTACGGTGCAAACGATCTCGACACCGGTTCTATCGTCAACGCCGCCCTCGCCGCCCTCGCATTGGACTCACGATGAATAGTTTGGACAAACGATGAATAGCACCGCAGACGACGCTGTTGCCTGGTCGGAGGATCTCGCCCTGCTGGGCACCTGCTCCACCGAACTGATCAACTCGATCGCGGCGATGTCCGATGCCGATGTTCGCAGCCCGTCCGGTCTGCCCGGCTGGAGTCGCGGTCATGTCTTGGCTCACCTTGAGGGCAATGCACGTGGTATCGGTCGCCTCGCCCGGTGGGCACGCGATGGATTCGAACGCCCGATGTACATCACCCGCGATGTGCGCAATAGCGACGTAGATCTTCATAGCGATCGGTCCCGGGTTCGCCATCAGGCAGCCGTGGCGCAATCCATTGACGCATTGGCCGGCGACCTCGCCGCGCTTTCTGAACAGCAACGCGAATCAATGGTTGTGCTAGGAAACGGAATGCTCGTGGCTGCGGCTTCCCTTGCCCGCCACCGCCTACAAGAGGTCTGCATTCATCATTCCGACCTAGGAATCGATACCTACACCTGGCGAAACTGGCCTACGCCAATGGCTGAGCGCATGATTGGGTTAGTGATTGACGACTTTGTTCAACGTGACGACTTCCCGGTCGCTCGAGTGGTTGTCGACGGACACGAACTGCAGGTCAACGAGGGCGGCACGTTTGTTTCTGGGCCTGCCGTTGCGATGCTGGCCTGGTTGCTGGGTAGAGACTCCGGCACAGATCTCACCGCACACGGAGTTGATGCAGTGCCCGCTGTACCTGCTTGGCGATGACCACGCGCCCGGGCGCGCGCACCCTCGTTCTTTTCTTGCTCGCCTCGGTCACCTTTGGCGCTAACTACCTGTGGGTCAAGTTGGCCATCGACATGTTCACCCCCGTTCAGGTGGCGTGGGGTCGTTCATTTTTGGCGGCCGTCACGCTGCTCATTATTTTGGCGATTACTCGCGGCCGACTCCCGCGGGACCGAAACGTCTGGCGCAAACTCTTCATCGCCGCGTTGCTGTTCAACACCATTTCCTTTACCTGCATGGCCATCGCCATGACACGCATCTCCACGGTCCAAGCCAGTGTCGTCAATGCCATCACTCCGTTGGTCACCCTCGCGCTTGTCGCGACCTTCGTACCCATCGAGCGGATCACCCGAACGCGCTTCATTGGCGTGCTCCTCGGCCTCGTCGGTGTCATGGTCTTGGTGCAGCCCTGGGCCGGATGGGGAACCACCGACCCCTGGGGCATTCTGGCTATCCTCGGGGCCACGACGTCCTATGCCTGCGGCATCGTTTACGCGCGCATCCAACTGGGCAACGTCACCGGATCGAGCCTTGCTATCGCCGCCGGTCAGTTGAGTCTGGCCGCCTTGCAACTCACCCTCGTGCTGCCTTTCGGCTTTGCGATCCCGGCCAGTTTTGAAATTTCTGCCGTCCTCGGCCTGCTGGTCCTAGGCATCTTTGGCACCGGCATCGGTTATGTCTTGCAGCATGCCCTCATTCGTGCCGGTGGGGCGTCGGTAGCCGGGGACGCCACCTATTTGATCCTGCTGGTGGCCGTCACTATCGGCATCACCCTGCTTGGTGAAAGTTTGACCCTCACCGATGCCCTAGGCGCCGTCATTATTCTGGCCGGCCTGGTGATTGCCACCCGTACCGGGCGATCCAAACTTAAAGCCGGTATGTCCACCGAAGAAGTTGCCGACAAAATAGGTACACCTCCCCCCGGAGCGGTCTAGGGTCGCTGCAATAGCCGAGCGAGGGAGCCCGATGATCATTCACCGCAGTCCAAGCCCCGACGTAGAAATTCCTGCCGTCAGTGTCACCGACTATGTACTCCGACGAGCGGCTGAGATACCCGATCGGGTAGCACTGCTGGACGGTCCCACCGGGCGTGCCTACACCTACGCTCAACTCGCACACCTGATCGGAGCTTTCGCAGGCGGGCTCACCGCCCGCGGCTTCGCCCCCGGTTCGACGATCGCGTTGATGGCTCCCAACATTCCTGAGTACGCCATCGTGTTTCATGGTGCCGCGCGAGCCGGGGTCGCGGTGAGCACGATCAACCCCACCTACACCGAAGATGAAGTGCGCTTCCAACTACGCGACTCCGGGGCGAGGCTGCTTGTAACCATTTCGGCCTTCGCCGAAGTGGCAGCCAAAGCGGTAGAAGGAACCGAGGTCGCCACCACGGTCATGATTGATGAAGCTGACGAAGGCACCGTGTCATTTGCTGACCTATTGGGCGAACCGATGGATCAGGTGCGAGTAGATCTAGCTGATCACGTGGTCGTCTTGCCTTATTCCTCAGGGACCACCGGGTATCCCAAGGGTGTCATGCTGACCCATCGCAATCTGGTGGCGAACCTGGTGCAAATTGAGCCGGGACTGCAGCCCATCGACCACGAGGTGGTGCTGGCTGTCCTGCCTTTCTTTCACATCTACGGCATGCAGGTGTTGATGAATGGCTTCCTCACTCAGGGAGCAACGGTGGTCACCATGCCTAGGTTTGATCTTGAGCAGGCACTGACCATCATCGACACTCACCGGGTTACGCGGTTTTTCGTTGTGCCACCTATCGTTTTAGCGCTCGCCAAGCACCCGATGATTGATGAATACGACCTGTCCAGTTTGATCCAGGTGTTTTCTGGTGCCGCGCCGTTGAGTGCCGAACTTGCCGAGGAGGCCGCCCGACGCATTGACTGCCCGGTGGTGCAGGGGTATGGCATGACCGAACTCAGCCCGGTAACGCACCTGACCTTTCCCGGACAGGCGCTCCCCGGCAGCGTGGGGATGATCGTGCCAAACACGCATTGTCGAATTGTTGATGCTGATACCGGTGAAGATCGTGATGTGGGTGAGCGTGGTGAGTTATGGGTGCGCGGACCGCAGGTGATGAAGGGTTACCTGAACAATCCCGATGCCACCGCGATCACGGTGGATGCCGACGGTTGGCTGCACACCGGTGACGTGGCCATCGTGGATGAGGCAGGATTTTTCACCATCGTTGACCGGGTGAAGGAACTGATCAAGTTCAAGGGCTTCCAGATAGCACCTGCTGAACTTGAAGCTCTCCTCCTCACCCACCCGGCCATCGCAGACGCCGCTGTGATCGGTGTTCCAGACGAAGAGGCTGGCGAGGTACCCAAGGCCTTCGTCGTGGTCGCAGCCGGCCAGGACCTGACCGCTGGGCAGATCACCGAGTTCATGACCGGCAAGGTCGCCTCCTACAAGGTGATTCACCAGATCGTGTTCGTCGACGCTGTACCTAAGTCTGCCTCGGGGAAGATCCTGCGCCGAATGCTTCGTGATTCTCCTGCATAGAGAAGATTCCAAGGCGGCAACCCGAAGAAAGCGACCTCTCGGTGTCACTTCCAGGCCGATCAGCAGGCATACTGGGAGACACACTCAAAGAGGGGTAGATTCATGCGCGGGTCACGATGGGCATTGAAGGCAAGCCTCAGTGCCTTTGCTGCGATGGCCTTGGTTGTTCCGACCGGCGTAGGCGTAGCTTTAGCGGATCCGTCGTCCCCTGCGGGCGTGGGGATCGCCACCCCCATCGTTTCCGCTGACGACACCACGAGTGTGGACGATTCCACCGTGGTGGCTGAGCCCACCGACCCGCCCACACCTGAACCCACACCCACGCCTGAACCCACACCCACGCCTGAACCCACACCCACGCCTGAACCCACACCCACGC
>JABAYF010000014.1:52697-54056 GCA_018609125.1 Candidatus Nanopelagicales bacterium
CCTGAACCCACACCCACGCCTGAACCCACACCCACGCCTGAACCCACACCCACGCCTGAACCCACACCCGGCTTGGCCGAGCGGGTTGAGTTTTCGGTCAACGGCCGTATGGTCTCCAGTGGCACCAAGGTGCCCTATGGTTCGGTGCTAAAAATCAATGAGGTGGCTCCGGGTTCCAAGATCGTGGTCCGCGAATACCGCGATAAGCGGGCACGCGTTGATGTGAACAAGACCCGCAAGAATCGTATGTACAAGACTGATCCGCTGGCTCCGGCCATCCGGTACTTCGCCAAGGTCACCGCGGCTGATGGGTCGAAGGTGAGCATCAACTTCCGTACCCTGCCCGCGAGTAGTGCGTTCAGCGTGAGCGTGAGCCCCCGCGTGAACCAGGATGAGTTCGGGGTGGGCATCCCGTTGCGAGTAACTTTCGGCATGGCCATCACTGACCGAGCAGCGGTGGAGAAGAAGCTGAAGGTGATCTCCACGAAAAAACTCGGTGCAACCTCCTGGCACTGGATGAGTTCAACCGAAGCCGTATTTCGCCCTAAGGGCCTGTGGCCGGGCAATGCAAAGATCACGCTTAAGGCTGACCTCCGTTCAGTGCAGGGCGCGGGCAGTTGGTACGGCCCCAAGGTCACCTCCACGTTTCGCACCGGTGATGCGGTGGTGTTGAAGACCAACTTCCGCACCATGAAAATGTCTTTCGTCCGCAATGGCAAGGTCGAGCGCGTCATGCCCATCACCGGTGGCAAAAAGGATTGGGAAACGAAGAGCGGCACCAAGCTCATCACCACCCACGAGGAGCAGCGACGACTCATTAACCCCGACCCTGTTGAGGGCTGGGATGTGCTGACCAACTACGCCATGCGCCTCACCCAGGATGGGGAGTTCATTCATGACGCCCCCTGGAACACGTGGGCAATCGGAAAGTACAACAACTCTCATGGCTGCACCAACATGACGGTCAGTGATGCCGAATACGTGTTCAAGAACACCAAGTTTGGCGATGTGGTCAAGGCGAGCGGTACGGCCAAGCGCGTGAGCAAGTCGGAGTATCTGTCCGGTTACTGGAACTACTCCTGGAAAGAATGGACCGCAGGTTCAGCGCTGTAATTTATTCATAAGGAAGCCCGGCTGAGATTGTTCTCAGCCGGGCTTCCTTATGTAGGTGGGGATTTAGCGAAGTGCACACAGTTCGTCGCGCAGGCTGGTCGGCACGTCGGCGCCACCGCCATCGGCACATACGACATCTGCCTGGTTCAGTGCCCACACGGGACCTTCAGCCTGGAAGAGGTAGACCGAGGTCTGTTCCATGCCGCCTGTGTTTGTGATGGCAGACACTACGGCGTAGCCGTCGAC
>JABAYF010000014.1:54156-55688 GCA_018609125.1 Candidatus Nanopelagicales bacterium
TGTGACCATTCCGCGACTAGGCGGGGGGTACCAGGGTGCCGGCAAAAACCTGCCAGGCCAGCGCTGATTTCGCGACCAGGCTCAAAATGATGTAGGCGCGCTCACCACGCAGATAGTTCGACCACTTACCCACCGGCTTGTACTGCAGCCACTGCACGATCGCGAAGGAATTAAACAGCACGAAGAGGGAGATCAAGATCCCGATGACAAATGCCGGAATCTCATTGGTGCCCTCGGAGTTGGGGCTGAAGGTGTAAATCACGACGATGATCCACGGCACGATGCCGGCGAGGCAGCCAAAGAAAAAGGGCAGCAGACCGCCGCCGGGGTTTTCATACTTCTCCTGCAGCCAGCCGAATAAAATCATGGAGGCGTTCACGCCAAAGATGGCAATAAGGGCGGCAAAATCGCTCAACCCGACAATCATTGCGATCAGCACGATCATGATCGAGGAACTCAGCGAGTATTCCACCCACCGGAAGTAGTTGTGTCGCTGCATGAGCCCATTGATGTATCGGGCATTCGTGCCTGGTGCGGCCACAATGAAGTGGAACAGCGCAGAGAGGCCGAAGAAGGCTGCTACACCCCAGGCGATGGAGAGGTTGAGCAGCACCACGCTGGGTGAAGCGGCGGTTCCGGGAGGGCCCTCCACGTAGGTGGCGGTCACCGGGAGCGTGAAGTCGGTGGCCAGGACCAAGATCAACACCATTTGGATCAGGTGCGCTATGCCTGCCGAGAGATTAAGGGTGCGCAGCCGCTTGGCGGTTTCTGGAGCAATGGTCAGAGTGGTCATGGCCGTCAGTCTGGCACAGTGACGCGCCGAATCGGCTACACCTTGGGCTGCGGTGTCCAGCGCAGGTAAGGCTTGACCTCTTCGACATCGCCGAAACGTGCGCGTGCATCCTCGGTGGACATCGCCGGCGATACGATCACGCGATCACCCGGGGTCCAATCGGCCGGTGTGGAGATCGGTGCGGTGTCGGTGAGCTGTAGTGCGTCAACGACGCGCAGGATCTCGTTGAAATTTCGGCCGACCGACTTGGGGTAGGTGAGGGTGAGGCGGATCTTATTGTTCGGGTCGATGATGAACACCGAGCGCACTGAAGACGTGTCACCTTCACCAGGATGAATCATGTCGTACAGATGCGAAATCGTTTTGTCTGGATCGGCAATGATCGGGAAGTTCAAATCGGTGCCGCCCACGTCGCCGATGTCGCTGGCCCAGGCGTGGTGATCTTCAATGGGATCAACGGAAATGGCGATGGTTTTCACCCCGCGCGCAACGAACTCGTCGTTGAGTTTGGCGGTTGCGCTCAACTCAGTGGTGCAGACCGGGGTGTAGTCGGCCGGGTGGCTGAAGAAGACCGCCCACTTGCCTTCTTTCCAGGCATGAAAGTCGATCTCGCCATCGGTGGTGACAGCGGTGAAGTTGGGGGCGATATCGCCAAGATGAAGGCCCATGGTGTGTCCCTTCGGTTAAGAATAATCACACGATACTCCGCAGGGTGAGCGTCGGTAGCATGCGTCCGACT
>JABAYF010000004.1:0-6854 GCA_018609125.1 Candidatus Nanopelagicales bacterium
CAGCAGGGTAATCGGGTGGGGTGAGTGACGGGACTTGAACCCGCGACATCTGCGACCACAACGCAGCGCTCTACCGGCTGAGCTACACCCACCACGTCGATCCTGACAAGGTGAACTCCCCAGGACCGAGCCCGCTGAGTCTAGCCGGGTGGTGGGCAATGTGACATTTCAGGGTGGGGCTAAGAGGAGCTCGGGTCGACCACGTGTTGAGCGGCGGTGGTACGCGCCGAATCGGTGTCTGGTCCGGGCTGGGGCACGAAGACAGCCTCGCGGTAGTAACGCAACTCCGCGATCGACTCGCGAATATCGCCGAGTGCACGGTGATTGCCGTGCTTTTCTGGACTGGCGAAATACACCCGCGGATACCAGCGGCGGGAGAGTTCTTTGATGGTTGACGAATCGATGAGTCGATAGTGCAGATGCGCGTCGAGGGCGGGCATATCGCGGGCTAAAAAGGCGCGATCCACATACACACTGGAACCTGCCAGTGGCGCACGTCGGGCTTCGGGCACGTGTGTGGTGATGTATGCCAGCACTTGCTGCTCGGCGTCGGCCAGGGGAATGCCGTGCGGGATTTCCTCGAGCAAGCCCGAAGACGTGTGCATGTCGTGCACGACCGGCACCATCGACTCCAGCAGCGACATGTCCTGGGGCCTAATCACCAGCGACACACCCTCATCGATTTCAGTGAGATCGGCCTCGGTGACGATGACGGCGATTTCCACGAGGGCATCGCGCTGCAGATCGAGCCCGGTCATTTCGCAATCGATCCACACAATGCGGTCGTTGGATCGATCAGCCATAGGGTCACCGTACCCCGAGGTGGGAGGTTAGGCGCCGGTGCCTACCGGCCCGCTTGTGGTGGCTGAGCCCACGACCACAACCGGAATCTTCGCCTTGTGCAGCACACCCTGACTCACCGAACCAAGCACCGCACCCATCACTTCGCCGCGGCCGCGCGTGCCCACCACGATCGCGACCGCATCGTGGGCTTCGGCCAGCAGGGCTGCCGCCGCACTTTTTTGCACCACCCGCTCTTCGACGTTCACATCGGGGAAGTCGGTGCGAAAACCGGCAATGGCTTCGGCCGTAGCTCGCATTTCTTCATCCGAAATCGTGGCGACATCGGCCGGGGGAGCAGCGGGGGCGGCCATGAAATCAATGGAGGGAACGGTCCAGGCATGAATCACGCGCACTCCGTAACTATGGCGTGACGCGTAGTCAAACGCCCAACCCAGGGCTGCCTGCGATAAATCAGAACCATCCACACCCACCACGACCGTATGAGCAGTAACCGAAGGTTCACCGCGCACCACCACAACCGGACAGGACGCATGGGAGGCCACCTGTATTCCCGTTGAGCCCAAAAGCAGGCCACGAAACCCGCCGAGTCCGCGGCTGCCCACCACAACGGCTGTCGCACCCTCTGCTTCGGACAGCACGCCGGCGGCAGGATTGCCTACGAGCACGATGACGGATACCTCAAGGTTGGGATGTGCCTGGCGGATTTTTTCCCCCGCCTTCTCCACGTTCAGGGCAATACCGTCGCGCATCGAATCGAGTGCGTCAGCGGGCAGGAGCGTGCCGTAACCCAGTCCGGATCCACCCATGGGCGGGCTGAAGGAGTGCACGATGCGTAGTGGGAGGTGGAGGGACGCGGCCTCGCGTGCGGCGAAATGTAACGCCACCTCTGCCTGGTCAGAGCCGTCGTATCCCACGACGATGTCACGCGAAGAAACGGTCATCGCAGCCTCCTTGATTGGCGTTTCGGTCACGGACTGATTGCCCGTTGCCCTCAGACGCCCACTGTGTCATGTTTTGGTCTCATTCTTTGTCGACCCGGGTGGAAGCCGACAGAGCCAAAGGTCCTGATTCCGTTGCCCAGGCCCCCTACTGTTGGCTGATGTCCTCTGATCAGTACGAAGCCGTGCACGCCCCCATCAGTGAAACCGAAGCCCGAGATGGTGCGGAGGTTGCCGGTGGCATCATGGCCAACGTTGAGCGATTCATCCAGGGCAAGCGGGAGGTCATCGAACTCTCTCTCACCTGCCTCCTGGCCGAGGGGCACCTGCTGCTTGAAGACGTGCCAGGGGTGGGCAAGACATCCCTGGCACGCAGCCTCGCGGCATCGCTCGGCATGTCCTGGCATCGCATCCAGTTCACCCCCGACCTGCTGCCCAGTGACGTCACGGGAGTGTCGGTATTTCACCAGGGCAGTTCACGGTTTGAATTTCATCCCGGCCCGGTCTTCGCTCACATCGTTCTGGCCGATGAGATCAACCGCGCTGCACCGCGCACTCAGTCGTCGTTGCTGGAGGTGATGGAGGAGCGCACGGTAACCGTGGATGGAGTCACCCATGAGGTACCCCAACCCTTTGTGGTGATCGCCACGTCGAATCCCATTGAAATGGGTGGCACCTTCCCGCTGCCAGAAGCTCAACTAGATCGATTTCTGATGGCGGTCTCTGTCGGCTATCCAGACCCGGCGGCGGAGGTGGCGGTGCTAGCTAATCTGCAACATGGGGTTCGAATCAATTCACTCAGCCCGGTTGCATCACCCGAAATCGTCCGTGAACTCATCGGCCGCGCTCAGCGAGTGCACGTGGAGAAAGCGGTCATGGACTACATCGTGCGTCTCACGGGCGCGACACGTGACATGCGTGGGGTACTCCTGGGTGCCAGCCCGCGGGGCAGTGTGGGTTTGCTTCGTGCCGCGCAGGCCTCGGCCACTGTGGCGGGCCGAACCTACGTCAGTCCGGCTGATGTGCAACGACTCGCTGTTCCCGTTCTCGCGCACCGCATTTTGCTTACCGACGCCGATGCGACCATCAGTGCGCGAAGCGACGCCATTCGTGCCGCCGTTGAGCAGGTGCCGGTCACGCCATGACCCGGCCGACCCCGCGCGGCATCGGAGTTTCGATCGCGGCGCTGACATGTGCAATCACCGGGCTCATCTGGTCGATTCCACAACTCCTCGCCGTCGCCATTGCCGCGTCGGTGCTCATGCTGCTCGCGGCCGTACTAGGTCGCGGTGGTAGCGCCGTGCGCTGGACTCTATCTGCACCGCAGCGTGTATCGCGAAACGATCTGGCGACTGTCAATGTCACGCTGATGGCCGATCGTGTTCATCGATTCGGTCTGTGTCTCACCGACCCCGCGGGCGGTGTATATCCAGCATCGTGGGTTTCGATTCCGGTGGCCACGATACCCATTCCTACGGAACGGCGAGGAATTGTCACCCTGGGCCCATGGCGCATTGTTCGCACGGACCCCTGGTCACTGTTCACCCGGGTTGTCGGCGAGGTTGACTCCCTCGATGTCGTTGTTACTCCCCGAATTCATGCCGCTTCTCTGGCACACGTTCCGGTAGGACTCACCGAACTTCGAGGAACCCAAGAGTTTGGTACGACCACGTTTGCAAGCCTGCGCGAGTACGTCATCGGTGATGAAATGAGACACATTCATTGGCGATCTTCTGCAAAGGCCGGCACACTCATGACGCGTCAATACGTTGATGTCACGCGCCCTCGCTTGGACTTTGTGCTCGTGGATGACGACCGAGCCTACGTTGATCACAATGAATTCGAGTGCGCTGTCGATCTGACCGCTTCCTTGATGTCGCTGGCCCTCATTTCCGGCCTCGATGTGGGCCTGGTGACCACGGCTGGCGAACGTGCCCGCATGTCGCGCGGGGCGGTCGGTGCTGGCCTCGATCTCTTGGCCATCGTTCAGCCCGTCACCACAACGTCCGAGCAGCGATTGCTAAGCCTGTCCCGGGACACGACCATCGTGATTACCGGTCATGGTGAAACTGACTGGTGGCAACATATTCCGGCTGCGGCAGTGAGTAAACCCGACATTATCAATATCGCTGCGCAGTCATGACCCTTCTCGCCGCACGCCCAGTGAAACCACAGCGTCACTTGCCCGCACCCTCCAGCGGCCTCCTCGCTGTTGTGACGGCTCTGCCTGCCCTCATCGTGTCGATGGCACTGCCGTTAATTGTTGATGAGTTGGTTGTTGCCTTCTCCGTTCCCCTTACGGTCTTCGTGCTCATCGGGGTGCAGGCACTCGGGAGTCGAATATTGGTTCAGGTGGTCGTCTGGGTGGGTGCTGCGGCCATCGGCGTTCTCGCTGCGGTGGCGGGATTGCCCGGACTCACCTTCGCGGTGGTTGGGCTCTTCGTACTCGGTGCCGCATCGACGTCTTGGTTGCTAGCCCAGGGGCGTTGGCCGGGCCTCGCCGCTGCACCCGGGGGCCTGCTGCTCATGGGTGCGCTCCTGGCAGGGCTAGGACGAACGACCGAAGGTACTGTCCTGGCCGGGGTGATGGTGGTTGTCCTGGCGTTGATTCTCCTCGTCACTGGCCCGTGGGCCAAGACAGATGATGTGCGCAGTCCCGTGCGTATCAACATGGCGACCATTGCTGCTTTGGTTGCGCTGCCGCTGGTGGTGGCGCTCACTGCTGGCCCGATTGCCGATCGCATGGGTGCGCCCACCGTGGTGTCCATCACCGGGGTAAAGGTGGAAGAAGCCACGATCAGTGGCGAACCGCCCGACCCGTTCCTTTCGGTACTGCGGTGGCAACTGGGGCCGGTAGAGCAGGAGCGCCCGCTGATGACAATCACAAGCGACCCCGAAGCCCCGTCGAGTCCACCGGTGTGGGCAAGCTTCCCTGATTACAACGGATTCTCCTGGACGAACTCCGCCGGAATCACCGTGGGCGGTGGCGCCCTCGATGCAGACGGGCAGGCGCCAGATGCCGCCGCGCAGGGTCTCCCGGTATCCACCACTGTCACCGTGGGTGTAGCCCTGCCCGGTCAATGGGTTCCGGTGCCCCAACGAGTCACCCAGGTTCTCAGCACAGTGGCCACGCGCGTCGATGAATTCACCGGAATCGTCACCAGTGCATCAGCACCAGGCGGGCAAAGTTTCGTCGCCAACTACCAAATGGCCATCGCAAGCCAGCAGACCATCAAAAGATCAACTCCACTGGCCATTAACGACATCGACCCGTCCGTTCGACTGCCCGGGGGTTTACCTGAGCAGTTGGTTGCGATTGGGGATGCGGTACTTGCAGATGCTGGGCCGCAAACCTGGATACAACTGACCACATTGTCGGAGTACTTCCGCGGTCGTGGTTTTCAACCGTTGCCGCCAGCCGCCCTTGGTGCCGGACCACCGGATCGCTCATATGCCGGACTTGTTGATGTCGTGGCAACGGGCGAGGGCTTTCAAGAACAATATGCGGCGCTGTGGGCCTTGATCGCTCGCTCCTGGGGGGTGCCAACGCGGTTGATCATTTCCTGGGCGCCACCCGAGGTGAGCGATGATTCTGCGGAGGTCACGATCTTGGGTCGAGACACCAACGTATGGGCGCAAGCCCGGTTAAAGGATCTTGGCTGGGTCACGTTTCATCCCTCTGTTCAAGATCGGCTTGCATCACGACCGGCCGTGCAGGAACCGTTGAGCCCTAACGACGTCAGCCCGCCGGAGCCAACCCCAGCGCCAGAACCAGATAGTGGTGGCGGTGAGCAGAACGGGGGCGGTGGCGGTGGTGAAGTTCCTGACGAGGCCCCATCCTCGTTGCCGATTTGGGCATCATTCTTCGCCGCGGTCAGTGTGGCGTTGGGATGGGTGGTGTGGGTGGTGCTGCGCCGGCGACGCCAGCGGCGCGCACTGTTGATCGGCGCGTCAAGGCCGGTCGCTCTTGCCACCACAGAGTACGTGCGCGCCCTGTATGCCGAGGCTGGGCATTCACTGCCGTTCACCTGGGCGCCGGCTGCACTGGCAGTCACCGTCGATGGGCTGCCACACGACCTTTCCGACGCTCTGGACACTTATTCGCAAGTCGCTGCACCGCTGCTCTACGGTGCGCCCGTTGACGGCGAGCACGATGCGAATAACCCACCGCAGTGGCTACACGTGTTGACCACGGCACTTATCGGCGTGGAGCAGGCCATTGATGCTCGTGGCAGTTGGCTCCTCCGGCTGCGGCGCGCACTGGTGCCGCTAAGACTGCGCGGTGCGGTTGAAGAATTCAACGATGCGGCGAGCGGAGTCAACCGGCTCATCGTGTAGTAGCCAGTGGGTGGCGTCGTCGTATGTGACGAGTTCAACGTCATCGCACAGTGCTGCACTGGCTTCGGCCATCGCCTGGGTGAGTGCAAAGTCTTTTCGACCCCACAGAATGAGCGTGGGTACGTGAACGTGCTTGTCCGTCAAAGATGGTGGCCGTTGCTGCATTGCTGCCCGGTACCAGTGCGCCATACCGCGGCCGGAATCTGCAGTGGTCCACGCGTTTCGCAGTTCCTGCTGGTACTGCGGAGTCATCGAGTCGGGCCCGGCTGTGCGGGCGATCACCCGGGCGAATGCCGGACGGGTGAGTCGGGAGAAAATAAGTCGCTCGGGAAGCCAAGGAATCTGGAGCGCAAACATGTACCAACTTTTGCGCAACTGTCTCCGGTCGGTGCGAATCTGTCTGGCGAGAACGCGCGGGTGCGGCACATTGACAATCGCTAAACTGCGTATGACATCAGGTTTGGTGAGAGCCAACCACCACGCCACGGCGGCTCCCCAGTCGTGACCGAGTATATGTGCTTTCGTACTACCAAAGTGCGTGATGAGCCCGGCGACGTCGGCGGCGAGGACCTCAATGCGGTAGTCGGAAATGTGGCCAGGCTTCTCGCTGAAGTTATAGCCGCGCTGATCAGGCGTGACCACTCGATAGCCAGCCTTCGCCAGGGCAAGCATTGGGTTGAGCATGCCACGCCAAAACTCAGGAAAGCCATGCAGTGCAATGACAAGTGGACCATCCGTAGGGCCAGCAATAGCGCAATGCAGCCGCACTCCATT
>JABAYF010000004.1:6954-8992 GCA_018609125.1 Candidatus Nanopelagicales bacterium
GGCTATGCCCGTATCGACACCTCGCTTTATCCGATCATTGTTGGTGTCTTCGTCGCTCTACTTCTGATCTCGAATATTGCCGCGGTCAAACTGATTTCTTTCGGGTCGATCATCACCGACGGCGGGGTATTTCTCTTTCCCCTGGTCTACATAGTGGGTGACATTCTCAGCGAGGTGTACGGATTCAAGGCCGCTCGTCGAGCGATCTTTCTCGGCTTTGCGATGGCGGTATTGGCGGCGTTCACGTTTTGGCTGGTTCAGATCTCTCCGCCGGCTGAAGATTGGCCAAATCAAGAGGCGCTGGAATCCATCCTCGGGTTTGTTCCGCGGATCGTTGTCGCCAGCATTGCGGGTTACCTGGTTGGTCAACTGCTGAATTCATATGTGCTCGTGCGTTTGAAAAAGGCCACGGAAGGCCGTGCGCTGTGGCTGCGATTGCTCGGCTCAACGGCGGTGGGTGAACTTGCCGACACCATCGTCTTTTGCACGATTGCGTTCTATGGTGTGATCACCGGCGGTGAGTTCTTGATCTACGTCGTAGCGGGGTACATCTACAAGGTGGCCGTTGAGGTGCTGCTCCTGCCGGTGACCTATCGCGTCATTGCTGCAGTAAAGAAGCGTGAACCCACCTATGGCCTCATGACCGCCTAAACCACCCAGACGAACTAAACTACCCGCGCCGCGTAATAGCGGCCGATGAACTCGCGCTGGAAGTCACTCATCTGACCCACGGTGATGCTGTGCCTAATGTCGTCGACGAGCCGCACAATAAATCTTTCATTGTGAATCGTGGCCAATGTTGCCGCAATCATTTCTTTCGCCTTAAAAGCGTGGTGCAGATAGGCGCGGGTGTAGTGGCCGCAGGTGTAGCAGTCACAGGCATCATCGATCGGCACAAAGGCGCGCCGGCTCGCAGCCGTGAGCAGGTTGAAGCGACCATTGCGGTGAAACACCGCACTATTGCGTGCCACTCGCGAGGGTGAGACGCAGTCGAAGGTGTCTGCGCCGCTGGCGATTGCGACGAATAGATCGTCAGGTTCGCCGATCCCTAGAAGGTGGCGCGGCTTGTTGTCGGGCAACTCATCAACCACCCAGCCCAATATTTCGCCTAGGGCGTCCTTTTGTAGCGCACCCCCAATGCCGAAACCAGAAAAGTCCATGCCGGCCAGGTCGCGGGCTGCTTTGCGTCGAAGGTCCTCATGCTGAGCGCCTTGAATCACCCCGAACAGTGCCTGGGCTGTTGTGTTTGAACGTGACTGTTGAAGCCGATCGTGCTCGACGACGCAACGCTCAGCCCATCGGCGCGTACGCTCGAGTGAATCGACCTGATAGTCGCGAGTGTTCATCAACGTGGTCAGTTCGTCGAAGGCGAACATGATGTCGGCGCCGAGCTGCGCCTGGACCTGCATGGAAACCTCAGGGGTAAAGCGATGCATGGAGCCATCAAGATGAGACTTGAACGTGACCCCGTCATCGTCAACCCGGGCGAGCCGATCTCGGCCCTGAGCGATCACATCATCTGGCTGCTCCTCGACCTTCATGGCGAGGACCTTCTTGAAACCTACGCCGAGCGACAGGACTTGAAAACCACCGGAATCGGTGAATGTAGGTCCCGGCCAATTCATGAAGCGGCCTAACCCACCGGCCTCGTCAACGATGTCGGCGCCAGGTTGCAGATAGAGGTGATAGGCGTTGGCAAGAATCGCTTGAGCCCCCAGTTGGGTCATTGATTCAGGGAGCACTGACTTGACCGTCGCTTTGGTGCCCACCGGAATGAATGCTGGGGTGTGAATGGGTCCGTGCGGCGTGTTGATGGTGCCCGTGCGAGCGCGGCTGTGGGAATCAACGGTGCCGATGTGAAAGTAGTCAGGGGCATCGGACACGGCCTCATTCAATCAAAGCCAACCGGATTACTCTTCCACCCGCTCCCATCTGGGGGAGCAATCCGGCTTGGGGTGAGCCTTTAGCCGAATAGTGACTGGCCCACATATTGCTGCGATGTGCGTACGCCCGGCGGGATCGCGAACGTTGTGCCACT
>JABAYF010000004.1:9092-10715 GCA_018609125.1 Candidatus Nanopelagicales bacterium
CGCCGCGACGAGTGTGGTGAGTTCATGGGAATCCCTACGTAGGCGATTAGCCGGAGTGTGGTCACCACCCAGCGTGACGACTGGAGGTAGCCGTAAAGAGATTGTGTCGACTTCGTGTGAAGATCGAGTCAGGGCAATGTAAGGGTTTGGTAAGCACATTGTGGCCGCAAAAAAGTTCCGTTCAGGTAGACGTGATGCTCGTCGGCCAGGGCATTGCCTGTTCGAGTTCGAGGGCAACCGAAAGCAATCGTGCCTCCCCGCCGCGAGGTGCACCTACCTGTACGCCGATCGGCAATCCCTCGACTGTGCGTGCCATAGGCAGAGAGATCGCCGGCGCACCCGTGACGTTCTGCAGAGCGGTAAAAGACGCGAATTGCAAGATGCGCACTAGTTGGTCGTGCACCGGCACGTCGGGTCCGAGATACCCGATCGGGGGAGCGGGGTGGGACACGACAGGGGACACCACTACGTCAAATCGCGCGTAGATCGCTTCCGACTCCACCGCAACGCGTCTGAGTCGGCGGATACTGCCCGGCACACGCGGCGCCTGCTGCACGAACATCGAGCTGAGCCCCTTGGTTAGCGCTTCGGTCTGCTTACCGTCGAATCCCTTGCCGAAGACCCGCGAGCCTGTCCGTTGCATCATGAAGGACAAGAACGCCCAGTAGCGCAGAAAGTCGCGGCCGAATTGCTCGTCTAGGTGAGGCGGGATCTCTTCGACGTCATGGCCGAGCGCCTGTAGGGCGCGTCCGGTCGCCCGGACGGCCTGGTGGGTCTGTTCCTCGACGGCAAGCCCGGGCACACCGTCGGTCATCACGGCGACGCGGAGCCGCGTGTGCTCAGGACGCACCACCATGCCGATGGGCGGCAGGTCTGGGTGTGCAAACCTGCGCTCGGATTCGGCGAAGAAGTACGCGGTGTCGCGCACCGAACGGGTGAGAACGCCTTGATTGACGATGTGGATGGGCAATGAATCCAGGTCGGCGCGGTCGGGAAGGCGGCCCCGGGTTGGCTTCAAGCCGACAAGCCCGCACAGAGCGGCCGGAATCCGGATGGAGCCACCCCCGTCATTGGCGTGGGCGATGGGGAGCGCGCCGGATGCCACGAGGGCGGCGGATCCGCCGCTGGAGCCGCCCGTGGAGTGCCCCACATTCCATGGGTTGCGCGTGGCGCCGTAGGTCGTGGACTCAGTGGTCGCCGTGAGTCCGAATTCAGGCAGTGTCGTCTTCACGAGTGGATCGAATCCGAGCCCACGCAGGTGCCCGACAAAGGGCATGTCCCTGGTTGCCAGCGTGCTCGGCGTCGCGGAGGAGCCATGCCGGGTGGGGTAACCGTTGAGGTCTTGGTTGTCCTTCACCGCCGTGGGTATGCCGGTAAATGGGCCGCCTTCCTCAGGAATGAGGTCGACATTGCACACGACGGCGTTGAGCTCACCGGCGGCGCTCATCCTGGCCTGCGCGGATTCCCGCAATTCGCTCGCCGACACGTCCCGGCGCGTGAGTCGATGTAGTAACTCCATGACGTCATCACCGCCCAGAGCATCATCGGCGCTCACATTGACCTGGGACGTGCCCACAGACTCCACCGATTAAGCCTAGCCGCGATGTGCGCCCGGAGGGATTC
>JABAYF010000018.1 GCA_018609125.1 Candidatus Nanopelagicales bacterium
GGACACAGTCCGTCGCTTCACCGGCTGCCACGCTGGCCATCTGGCCGATGATCGGCCCCAATGCTCCCCTGATCGGCACCGTCGTGACCGTCCGCGACCGCGGCGGGAAACTTCTCACCTCCGGCACGTCCACGGCTGGTGGCGTGGTGCTCTTGCGCGACGTTAACCTGGGCGCCGACGACCTCCCCCTGACGATCACGACATCCGGCGGAGTGGCGCGTAATTTCTCCTACACCGGGGCTTTGTCTACCTATGCGTGGCCCGCTACGAGTGGCACGAGCACCATCACCCTCGATCTGGTGACAACTGCGGCTATGCACAAAGCGATCCTCAAACGCAACACTGTCCCAACCCAACGCAGTTGGCGGGTAGCACAGACGAAGATTCGCAGCGCCATGGGAATTCCCACCGACGCCCCCAGTGATCTGCTCCGCTATGCGAACAACTACGTGGGGTTTGATCGCATAAGAGCAGCATCGCGCCCCGAGCGCTCAAAGGCGCCGCGCTCCTTCAACGGCCTGGTTCGCCTGCTGGCCAAGAATGCCGCTAGTGGCCGACCATTCAACCGCGTCAAACCCGAAGGACCGGTAACCCCGATGGGTTCAGCGCAGTTCAGTGCCACCGCCCAGGCCGCTGCCGTGTGCCAAGGCAACCTGCCCAACTCATCTGGCTCAGGTGGGCAATCCACGGAGATAATTGAGCAGGTTGCAGTCGTTTCTGCTGGCACCCTGCTTGAGGTCGCCGGTATTCCCTCGACTCTTGCGGCCGGCTTGCCCGGCATGCTTTTCGGTGGCCTGTCGAGTTCAGGCACATCGCCGGAACTGCAAGCTATTGAGGCAGTGTCCCAACAATTGGAGTGCATCAGCGCACAAATCAACGCACTACAAACATCTGTCGCACTGCAAGCTGCCGAAACCTGTGAATCAGCGGTGTCCACCGCCTATAACCGTTACCAGAATGTGGTGGCCGATGCCCAATCGCTTGTCACCGACGTAGCCGCACAGAATGGATCACGAAACCTTACCCTGACTGGAACCGTAGGCTACGCAAACATTCTCGAAGGCCAGACCGTCGTCACCGGATACGGTATCGGCCTGCAGTCCATTGACGCCACCGATGCTGTCGGGACGGCAGGTCAGCGCAATATCACCGTGCCGGTTGCCAACGACAACATCAAGATCGGCATGACAGTCACGGGCACCGGCATCGGCACCACCGATGACACACCTGTCACCATCTCCAGCATCGTGACCGATGGCCTGGGCAACACGGTGCTGAATCTCACTGCTCCCAACACCGCAGCCGTATCTGGCGTCACGATCAGCGCACCGGTTCGCGTCACGGGCAAGTATGAGAGTGACGGAAACACCGTGCTTGAGCTCACGACCGAGTGGATTAATCCGAGTTGCTCAGACTGCACGACGTGGGCAGGGTCGCTTACCTTCACGAACCCGCTGGACTACGACAACGCCGCACTGACGGAGCTCATGGGCACTATTGACAAGATCACGTGCAATAACATCATCAGCAAGAGCATCTTTGAATCTGCTACCGGAACGAGCACACCCAGCGTGTACAACAACCTGGTGGCCGACGGCATCGATAATGGAACGCACACGGGGCAGGGCAATGTGCAGGCAATACAGCAGTTCCTCGGCGCCTGGTCGACGGTGATGTATCAGCAAATGGCCTTGGAAAGTGAGCGCTATAACTACCTCGGAGACACCGCAACCCGCATCAACACGATGGGCATTGACGAGGTCACCGGCAAGTGCGAGACCGGCGCTACCTGGCTGGATGCGACCTACTGTGTCTACATCAGCAACTTCACCCAGGCAACCCCACCGGATTTGTACAGCAATGAGTTGGGGCTCATGCATAGCGCCGGTAACGGATCGGGGATCATCGCGGCCCCCTTGGGACACATGCTGCCGGGAATGAATCCTGATTTGAACAACTGCCGACTCGACTCACTCAGTGACATGAAGGAGGGCTACCAGACCGCGGGCTTGCCGGTCTACTGGTACTTCTGCCAAAAGCAGAAACAAACCGACAGTTACACCATCAGCAATTTCAAGGACAAGCAACAGGACTTCTTTAATGCGGCGCAGCTGATTGCGTTGAATGACGATCCTAACAATTCGGCCGTATCCACCTTCTACGCTCCGCGAGTTCGACATGGCGATTGGCCGACCGGTGGCGACATCAAACCCATCGGTGACAGCGGCAAAGTGGCCTTGAGAACCCTGGTTGTCCAGGAAGGCCTCCTCCTGGCTTCCAGTACGGACAGCGACAGCTACTCACGGTTTTACGGCACAAGCTTTTATACCAATGGATCCAGAAGTCCTGCAGACAGCTATAAAAAAGATACCTATCCGGGTGACCCATATACGCTCGTTGACTTCAAGGCCGAGCTCGGTTCGGACAGCTCATTCAGGGTGGCCGACAAGAACGACCTGCCCGACCTCATAGTCGACGGCACGAGATACGACAAACTGGGGTGTCCGTGCATGATGCAGATCCTTAACCGTCCATGGTGGCCCCAGGCCGTGGCGGGAGGCATCAGCGCTTGGACCGCCACCACCGTGAAGCCGCTTGATCCCAGCGCAGCGGGGTTCTAGTCCGCCGGGTACTGGGCAGCGGCGCTACTCCCACTCGATCGTGCCGGGTGGCAAGCCTGAGACGTTGCGGCCACGAAATCACGTTCTACCCGCTCCGCTCCGCTTCGCCTTCGCGAAGTCGGGCACGGCCCTAGCCCGCTCGCAGAGCTCCGATGAGGCCAATAGCGATGAGACCCGCGGCCACCATCGAGAGTCGAAAAGGCCAACGGGTGGCTTTTTTGCGCTGAGCTAGGAATGCTGCGGCACCTGACACAGCGATGGCGCCAACGCCCAGCGGGATGGTCACCCACACAGCCGATGCACCGGCCTGCCAGATCAAGATAATCGACGACAGTGCTGTCAGACAAACAAGAACCTTGGCTGTCGTTAGGGATGAGGCTCGCTGCGGAAGTCCGCGAATACCTTCGTTCCGATCGCTGTCACCATCAGGTAGCACGTTGGCAAAATGGGCAGACACGCCCAGAATCGCGCCCACCAGCATCACCCACCAGCCTGGCCAACCGGGTGGCTGCGCACCCCAACTGACCAGGGTAGGCAGGGCGGCAAAACCCGTAGCGTAGGGAATAGCCGAAAAGACGGTGGATTTGAGTCCGGCGTTATAAACAAAACCCGACACGAGGAACACCGCCTGCCACACGGCGACAAATGGATTGACCAGGGCCGACAGGGTCAGCGACAACACCGTGCAGGAGGCAACAATCCACCATGCCGTTGAGGTGGATAAAGCCCCGGTTACCAATGGTTTATCAGTGCGTCCTGCGCGCTGGTCACGGGACAGGTCGATCACATCGTTACTCAGACCAATGGCTATCTGGTTGAAGAAGACGGCCACGACGATAACCGCGGCCGAAAGAGGGGGCAGGCCAAACGCGATGGTGAGCAGCAGCGTGAGAGTGGTCACCGCGAAGGTGGGGGCTGGATGGCTCGAGCGCACAATGATGCCGAGCATTGCTAACGTGCCAGGTGGTTGACGATGCTGCCAAACAGTCGGGGTGCCCTACGTGCAAGTGGCACGATCGAACCACGCAGCGGGGATGACGCCACCACGACCAGACCCCGGGTGAGTACCCGAAACTCTCGCGTCACCGCGCGCCACCGCTTTGGATAGGACGACGGTTGGCCGCTACGAACCGCGGCGATCGCCTCCTGCGCCTGGGCAAACCCCACGCGCAAACCTTCACCGGTGATCGCATCCACATAGCCGGCCGCGTCCCCCACGAGAAGCACTCGCCCTACCTGAGCGCGGCGTACCCGGTAGTTGAAGGGACCGGCACCGCGCAGGCTCGATGCCTGGGCGGCCCCGGTAAGACGTGTATGCAGCTCGGGCACCCGGGCAATTGTTTGTTCGAGGTTGATGCCCTTGGGGCCGAGTACCGCCACACCCACGGTGTCACTGCTCACCGGAGTGATGTAAATCTCGGCATCACCGGCATAGTGCACCTCAATCATCGAACTCCATGGGGCGCAGTAAAAATGCTGGCGCAGCCCGTAACGCCGCATTCGCCCAGATCGCTGCTGCGCGACACCTAATTCACGCGCGATGGTGGAGTGCAACCCGTCGCAGGCCAGCACATAGTCGGCATACACAGCATCACCCCACGCGCACTGCAGTTGCACCCCTGCTGCATCCTGGGTAAGCCCCTCAACTCGAGCCCAGATGCGTTCAACACCGAGTCGATCCGCTTCAGCCCGCATCGCTTCTACCAGCGTTGTGCGCCGAACTCCACGGCCGGGAGCACCGGGAAACAGGTGATCCACCTGTTGTGTGCCCTGCCGGTAGGACACCCCGAGCAGGTCGTGGCCGGGTGGATCCAGACCTAACTCGTGGAGCAACGGCATCACCCCGGGCATCAGGCCCTCGCCGCAGGCCTTATCCCCATCGCGGTCCTTGGCTTCGATTACCACCGGTTGCATGCCGGCGCGCACAGCAAAAAGTGCGGCCGCAAGCCCCACGGGCCCGCCTCCCACGATCGCCACTCGAGCGCCCATCACGTCAGGCTCTGCAACGCTTTGTTTTCTGAAGGAATGCGAAACCCGAGCAGCAGGATGGCGTTAAGGATGGTGAAGGTGATCGCGGTAATCCAGGCGGTGTGAATCATCGGCAGGGCGATGCCCTCGATCGCCACGATCCAATAGTTGGGATGGCGCAGCCAAGGAAAGCGGTAGGGGCCGCGTCGAACGCGTGGGGCTCCCGGCACCACGATGACCCGGGTATTCCACTGCCACCCCAGAGCCGAGATCACCCAGTAGCGGCCGAACTGGCAGGCAATGGCAATAACGAGCATCGGAATGCCCAACCAGATAATGAAGGGCCGATCAAAAATCCACACTTCAGCGACCGCACCCACCAGGAGACCGGTGTGCAAAGCAACCATCCACGGGTACTGCCCACGCCCGAATTCTTTACCCCCCTCAGCCACGGCGATAGCAGCGTTGCGCTTGGAGATCTTTAATTCATACAGCCGTTCAAGGCCGGTGGCCAGCACAAAGAGCGTGTAGGCGATCAACGCCACTCCAGCAAAACCATCTCGACACTGACACCGGGGCCGAGGGCAAAAAGCACCCCGACATGACCGGCGGGATGTTTCACATGTCGCTCCAAAACATGAAGCACTGCACTAGAAGACAGGTTGCCCATGTCGGCCAGCACCTCCCAGCTGGTCGCAAGATCACCGGGCGCTAGATCGAGGGCTTCAGAAAATGATTCAAGGATCCGGGGACCACCGGGATGAGCGAGCCATTCGTGCACATCATCGCGGTGCAGGCCCTGGGCGGCGAGCAGTACATCAACATCACCGGCAAGGTGTCGATTAATGAGTTCGGGCACGGCGGGGGTCAGCATGAGCTGTAACCCATAGGAGCCAATGTTCCAGCCAATCGCATTATTCGAGTCGGGGTACAGGGCACTTCTGGTGCCGCGAATAACAGCGAAGGGTTTCTCTGGTCGGTCATCACCGGCGAATACCAGTGCACTCGCGCCGTCACCGAAAAGTCCGGTGCCCACAATGTTGGCCATCGACACGTCATGCCATTGAATGGTCAGCGAACACAGTTCGAGGGAGACAAGAACAGCGATGGCACCGGGGTCGCCGCGAAGGAAATCATGGACCCGCGCGATACCCGCGGCGCCGGCCACACACCCCAATCCGAAACTGGGTACGCGTTTAATATCGGAACGAAATCCCAGGGCCTGGGCTAGTTCGACATCGAGCGAGGGAGCCCCCACACCGGTGACCGTGGTGAAAAACAGATAGTCCACCTCGGCTGGGCGAACACCGGCGTCGTCCAGGGCTTGCTGGGTAGCCGCGACCACGAGCGGTAGGCCGTATTCGCGAAAGAGTTGATTGGCGCGCGTGAAATCTTCGATCCCGGGATAGTCATCAATGGGCATCACCAATGAGCGGTGTTCCACCCCGGTTGCCCCGTGGATTCGCCGAATCACAGCCGCGGTCTTTTCATCGCTACCGAAACTGTTTACGAGGGGTTCGGTGATTTCAGCCTGGGTGTAGCGATGCTCCGGGAGCACAGGGGCGATGGAGAGTATGCCGGTCACTCCTTGACGCTAGCACCCTGTCGATACCTCGCTCGGTGGCCAATGACCTGACCACACGCGCTCTCCCGTGGCAGGATGGCGCAGATGAAGAAGACAGTGATTGCAGGCTCACTCATCGCGACCGCTGCCGGGGCAGCAACCCTGGCCGCACGCCGCAAGGTTGACCGCCTGCGCAACACGCCAGATCCCTACCCGGCTGACCTCATTCGTACCGAGCCTCGGGGTGTGACAAGTTTTGTTCAACGACCTGACGGGACAGTTATTCGTGCCGTGACCGCGGGCGACGGCCCCACGGTTGTCTTCGCCCACGGCATCTACTGCAGCGTGCTGGAGTGGAGCGTCGTATGGGACATGCTCCTCGATCGGGGCTACCGCGTTATTGCCTTCGATCAGCGTGGTCACGGACAGTCCACGATCGGATCCGATGGCATCTCAACGCAGGCCATGGCCGGGGACTATCTCGCGGTGCTGGAAAACTACGACGTAACGCAGGGAATCCTGCTCGCCCACTCCATGGGTGGATTCCTTGCGATCGCCGCCATCGTGGACGTGCCCGGTGTTGCTGAGCGACTCAACGGATTGATTTTGATGTCGACCTTCGCCGGCGATGTGCTACGCGGAGCGCCACAAAATAAGGTCCAGATCCCGTTGATTAAATCCGGCATCACGGCCAAGATCGCCGCAAACGACACTGCCGGAATGCTCTTCGCAGTTTCACTATGTGGAGATAACCCATCACCGGCAATGTGCGAGGCTTTCCTTGAGGTGTTCCGGGCCACCGATCACCCACCACTCATCCCCATCATGAGGGCGCTCGGTGATGAGGACCGCGGTGACCGGCTCGGGGAGATATCGATCCCCACTATCGTGCTGTGCGGCGAGAAAGACACCTTGACTCCACCTAGCCAATCCACACGTCTCGCTGAAGGAATCCCCGGAGCACAATTGCGCTGGGTGCCCGGGGCAGGTCACATGCTGAACTGGGAATCCCCCGACGAGATTGTTTCCGCGATCCACGACCTCTCCGGAGTCCCGTCCTAGATTCCCAGGCCTAAGTCACTATGTGGTCGGCGTGTTTGCCCCGGAAGTGTGGTTCATGAACTCCCGTCTTAGCGGTCGGAATTCTGGCTCACTTCTCGGTCTTCGACGCGCCTTGATCAGTTCCCGATGATTTGCACGCGGGTCGGCGTCACAGCGTAGGCAACATTAACGGTGGCAGTGAATGCCTCCAGGGCCAACACCCTGCCCGCCACAGCCCATTCGGCACCATCGGTTGATCGATACACCGCTCCGTTGCGGTCTACCCCCCACAATGCGTCGCCGTCATTTGCCGAAGCTAGCACGACCGCTTCGGGCACGCCGTCTTCACTTCGAACCGACTCCTCACCCGGTGACCAAGACACCAAACCCTGATCGGTCGTCGCTAGCCACAAACGCCCCCGGAACCACGCCAGCGAGGTAGGGAGCGCCTCTGGCCCGGCTTCCCATGTCTGGCCGCCATCGCCGGAATACAGAACCGCTCCTCGAGCATCCCAGCCAGCGATGCGGCTTCCATCAGCCGCCAGCACATGGAAGTCAACCTCGCCCTGCAGGCTCACATTGCGCCAGGTGACACCGGCATCATCGCTGGCAATCAGACCCAGAGGATTCGCCGCACTACTTGCCATACCCGGATGCCCACTGGCCACTAGTGTGCCTAGCGGAGCTCCCGCGAATCCCATAAAATCATCGCGCGACTCCCCCACCGGCGTGGTTGCCCCCGACTGCAGATCTACCTCGTGCACTCCGTCGTGCGTGCCGACCAGCAAAGTCTGTGCACCTGACACAACGGCGCCGTGCACATGGGTGAAGGTAGGTGCGAGGGCCACCGCAGCGGTCTCCGTGACCTCCTCTCCGTTCAAGAATGCCTGCAACTGCAAGATCTCTGACTGTTGCGTAATAATGATTTCGCGCCCAAGTTTGGCTACTCGCGGATCAGACCCACTCGCCAGCACACCCTCGGCCATCGAAATAGCACCGAAGTGGTGTTCAATCATGTACTCGGCAAATAACCGATCGAATTCCGGTCCGGTGGTGTCAACTAACGTGTCCAACTGGGCCTGCGTCAGCATTCCCGTCATGCCGTGCCCACCATGTGCACCCATGGCTGACATGCCATCAATGCTGGGCACTCCCCACTCATCCAGCCACGAACTCATCAGGTTAAGCTCAGATGCCTGATCAGAACGGATCTGCGCCGCTAATCGTTGAATATCAGGATCACTGGCTCGACTCTTGGCAAGATCTGCCATCACGACGGCCTGCTCATGATGCGGGATCATCATCTGGGCAAACATGGCATCGGCAGACACATTGCTATCTGACATTGCACCATCCGATATATCCGCACCCCCACTGCTGGCCGTCGAACCACCACAAGCGCTCAACACCACAAGTGCTGCGACCGTTGCGCCTAACACGCGTAAAGCATGCATTGAAAACTCCTATCGACTCAAACTCACCGGATCGCTAATTGATCGATGAGAAACGTAAGAAAATGTGCCTGAGTGCCTCAGCAAAAGCTGCGAAGACCCGGCAGTCATCACGTTCGTGAGATCGACAGTTGCCTAAGATTTGGTGGCTCCAAGGTGCGCCCAGTCGTTATCGTGCGAAGTGTGCGCCACCGTGAAAAAATCCGCTGCCATGCAGCGGTGACGCCGGGGAACCGTAGCAGAAGAGCAAGCAGCAACACCGCAATGCAAGCAGCGACCGCATCAGCGACGCCGCCGGACATTGGCATCGGCCCCAACTGTGCTCCAAGAGGCGTCGGCGCGACCGAAACCGATACAACTGAACCCGGTGCTGGTGGGGTGACATGCGTTGCGACCACGCCAGGTTGTCCATGGCTGGCGTGGCTGCTCGAAGTTATGCCCAACTGAGCGCATCCGACGGCAACCAGATGATGCATCCCGACCAACCCGAGCGCGACTACACCCAGAAGCAGTAGTCGACCCAGCAGCGGAGCGCTGGCCACCCGCGTATCCAACATCGGATTTTACCCATGGTCGACGAAAATGCGCCACTGCGACGACTCACTTACGGATACCTACTCATCCATACCGGCTCATTCATTTCCTCAGCGTGTCGACCAACAGCCCGCTGAACCACACGTCTTACACACATTTACGCTGGGCACACGCCCTCGTTGATATTCAGGGAGAATCCCAGACGGGGCGTTGCTAGCCTCGTGCCATGACGCACCGAGCGCTGGGTCTGGTAACAATCGCAGCCGGTGTGGCATTGAGCATCAGCCTGCTGCCATTCTCCCCCGCAACCGCGGTTGACGACCTGCAGGACGGTCGGATCCCCTCCATCGAAGAGGTGGGCGAGCGCGACGACGGTACCGGCAACTTTCGCACCCTGTGCCTGGAATCCCACATCAACTTTGACGACCCACTGGTATTTCCGAACCAACCCAATGCCACCCACGAGCATGTCTACTTTGGTAACCCAAGCGCTGATGCCTACTCCACCATCGACAGTCTCATGCAGGTATCTGAAACCACCTGCGACGGTGCGGGCCTAAACCGGTCGGCCTACTGGGTGCCCTCCATCTACGACGCCTTCGGCGAGCGCATGAGGTTTGACGACGTCCTGTTCTACTACAAGAGCGGATATCACATTCCGGCCGATGAGATCCAAGCACCACCCGCCGGCCTTCGCATGATCGCGGGAAACGCTAAATCGCGCGTTCCCCAGGATGTGCAGATCGCTAAATATCGATGCGAAGACTGGGTCGTTACCAGCCCCCAATTTGACCCCGGCGACCCCATGGACCACGTTGCCTACATTCCCGAGTGCGATCTTGATGACGCCCTCGAGGTGCGCATCGTGTTTCCCCAATGCTGGGACGGGCTGAACCTCGACTCCCCCGACCATCGATCACATATGGCGTATCCCATCGAGGCCACCGCCCCCGTCGTTGGCACCGGACGTTGCCCCGATACCCACCCGGTGGCCATCCCGGAGATTTCCTACAACTTTGCCTTCTACATTTCCCAAGAGGCGGGTCCATCGGATCAATGGCGACTGTCGTCGGACATGTATGCCGATGGCCCGGGTGGCTATTCAACCCACGCCGACTGGATGAACGGATGGGACCCGGCCA
>JABAYF010000031.1 GCA_018609125.1 Candidatus Nanopelagicales bacterium
GTGCGGCGCATGGCACTCATTCCGGGGGAAGAATTGACGATCGGATGTTCACAGTAACGCGGGCAGGGGGTGTGGTCGCAAAGGTTCACAGGTGTGAACTTAACTCCACATTTTCAGCCCTGTGGGATCCTGCTTCTATGCGGCCGACGCGACTGATCTATGTCGAAAACGATCCCGCGTTGCTCGGGGTCATGTCGACCCTGCTGGGCCAATTGCCAACGATTGAGGTGCTGCTGGCCACCACAGACCCGCTGGAGGCATTGGGTAGTGAGCATGTTGAAAACGCCGATGTCGCCCTGATTGATCTAGCCCTTGGTCGCGATGCACTGACCGGCATGGATCTAGGCTTAGCGCTGCGTTACCGCAACCCTGACATTGGCATCGTGATTCATTCGCAGCACCCCATGCAAAGCGTCTCCCGTCAGGTGCCTGCCACCGAGCAGATGGGTTGGTCGTTCCTAGCTAAAACTGGAACTCTCAAGCCCCAGGAACTCAGTGAACTCCTATGTTCCACCGGGGCTGGCATGAGCCATCGCCGATTACTTCCTGACGATGTTGATGCTGACCATGATTCTGCGGTGCGGCTCTCGGCTCTCACTCCACGCCAGCGCACGATCATGGGCCTCGCGTCGTTGGGAATGAGTGCACCCGAGGTTGCCGAGCACATCGATATTACTGCGGACTCGGTGCGAAAGGATTTGTCTAAGGCCTATAAAGCGCTGGTGCCGCAGACAGATGGGGGTAAGGGAACAGACGTGCGCACACAGGCGATCTTGACCTACGTGGAATTGATCAAGGCGGCTGAGCGGAATCTTGAATGACGTCTGAGAAAGCGCGCACCCGGACACGCATTATTGGCCCGTGGCCGCTGCGACCATTACTGCTAGGCATCATGGTTGCGTTGTTTATCTCGGGCCTGCGCAATGGAGCGCGTATCAGCGATGGCGATGCATTCGGTTGGGTGTGGTTAACCGAGGGGACGGCTGCTGGCGTCGGTATCGGCATCATCACCGGGCTCGTTTTGCAGATAGGTGTGCTCTGGCAGCGACGCTTTGGTATACGCATGGGGTCGTATGTGACATTCGTGCTCATCGGTTCCGCCGTAGCCGTTGCCCTGCGCGTGGCAATTGGTGATGTCAGTGCAGACCTGGTGACAAATCCGCTCTCGCTGGGCATTGGGGTTGTTCGCATTGCTGTTGTTTTCTTTGTCGTGTGCACTATCGCCGGTCGCGCTAATCAGCGACTTGCTGAGCAGGTGACACAAAAGCAGACCGCTCTTGATCTTGTGCTGAACCAAGAAGAGATTCTGTTGCGCGGCGATGAGTTCACGCGTCGCCAAATCTCTGGCACCTTGCATGACCGAGTACAAGCCAGACTCATTGCTGCCTGTTTAGAACTTCAGATGATCGATGTGCATGAAGCCGAACGAACTCAGCTCACCGTGGATTCCGTGGTGGCCCAACTGGAAGAAATCCGTGCCGTTGATGTTCGGCGAGTGGCCCGGGCATTGAGTCCGAGGCTTGAAGAGGTGGACCTAGAGTCGGCGCTCAATGAATTGGCTGCGCAATACAGACCGGGTATGGAAACCGATATCTCCGTAGATGCAGCAATTGATGCAAAGCACACTCGACCATCAGCAAACGTGCGCCTTGGCGCGTACCGCATTATTGAGCAGGCGCTCTTGAACGCCGCTGGCCACGGAGCAGCTCGTCAGTGCGAGGTAACAGTGACCATGCGTAATGGTGGCATTGACGTCAAAGTACGAGATGATGGCCGAGGTTTTTCAGATACGTTACCTCGCAGTGGTTTTGGCAGCACGTTAATGACCTCGTGGAGCCGATCCCTAGGCGGTAGTTGGAGTTGGCGCCCGGGAAAAACAGGCGGTGTTGTGCTCGAAGCACATCTTCCCATCAGCGGACAGGCTCGCTAGTTTCCGGCGATATTGTTTCGGTACCACGCATAGGTGGCCGCGATTCCGTCTTCCAGGCTCACCTGTGGTGAGAAGCCGAACGCCTGGATCTTCGCGATGTCGAGAAGTTTGCGCGGGGTCCCGTCAGGTTTCGAGGTATCCCATTGAATCTCTCCGGAATAGCCCGTGGCTTGGGCAATGAGATTGGCCAGATCGGCAATGGACACGTCCTCGCCGGTACCGACATTGACGTGCTCTGCCCCGTCGTAGTGATCAAGGAGCATGTGGCAGGCGTTTGCAAGATCGTCCACATGTAAGAACTCACGCAGGGGAGTGCCAGTGCCCCACAGCGTCACAGCGGAATTCTGCGTGACCACAGCCTCATGGAATTTACTGATCAACGCGGGCAACACGTGTGAGGTCTGCGGGTCAAAGTTGTCGCGAGGGCCATACAGATTGGTCGGCATCGCTGAGATCCATCGCCGCCCATACTGCTCGCGATAGGCCTGCACGGCCATGATGCCCGCGATTTTTGCCAGCGCATAGGCCTTATTTGTTGGTTCGAGTTCACCGGTGAGCAATGCGGACTCAGGAATGGGCTGAGGTGCGTACTTGGGGTAGATGCACGATGAGCCGAGGAACAGAAGTCGCTGCACATCGGCCTCATGTGCAGCCTCGAACACGTTCGTTTGAATACGCAGGTTGTCATTGAGGAACTGCACGGGAACAGATGAGTTGGCCCAAATTCCGCCCACCTTGGCTGCGGCGAGCACGAGCACATCCGGGTTGGCGCTGGTGATGGCGTCGAAGGCGGCATCTCTATCGCGCAGGTCAACCTCAGACGATGCGTGACCGGTGAGGTGGGTAACGCCGTGGTTGGCGAATTGTCGCCACACGGCCGAGCCAACCATGCCTCGATGACCGGCGATATAGACGTGCGCGTCAGGGGCCAACATGCTCACGGCACTAACCTAGCCACGATCAATACCTGCACCGATACGGTGGGGGCAGATTCGATCGTGTCAACCAAGCAGCAAGGGGAAGTCGTGTCCGAAAAGATTGCGTTGGTCACCGGTATCACCGGTCAAGACGGCTCATATTTGGCCGAGCAGTTGCTCGACAAGGGCTACCTCGTGCACGGCTTGATCCGTCGCTCATCAACCTTCAACACGGCTCGGATCGAGCATCTGTACCGCGACCCGCACGACCCCGAGGCACGGTTGTTTTTGCATTACGGCGACCTCACCGACGGCACTCGCCTGGCCAGCCTGCTGGAGCGAATTGGCCCGCAGGAGATTTACCATCTGGGGGCACAGTCACATGTTCGAGTGAGTTTCGACGAACCTGAATTCACCGGAGATGTCACCGGCTTGGGCACCACCCGGCTGCTGGAAGCTATTCGCATGGCTGAGGTGCCCGCACGGTTTTACCAGGCTTCGTCATCGGAAATGTTCGGTGCCACGCCACCTCCGCAGGATGAGCAGGCGAAGTTTTATCCGCGGTCGCCGTACGCCGTCGCCAAGGTGTATGCCTATTGGATGGTGCGTAACTATCGTGAGGCGTACGGCATGTTTGCCTGCAATGGCATCTTGTTTAATCACGAATCACCCAGGCGTGGTGAAACCTTTGTGACACGCAAAATCACCATGGCGGTGGCCGCCATTGCTACCGGACGAGCACACGAGCTATACCTGGGCAATCTTGACGCTAAACGTGACTGGGGCTTCGCACCCGAATACACCGATGCAATGTGGCGAATGCTGCAGGCCGATGAGCCTGACGACTATGTCGTAGCCACGGGCACATCGTATTCAGTCGGCGATTTCGTGCGGATGGCTTTCGAGCACGTGGGGCTGGACTGGGAAAAGTACGTCAAGTTTGATCCGCGCTACCTGCGACCCACCGAGGTGGATGACTTAATCGGTGATGCGAGCAAGGCGCGCGAGGTCTTGGGTTGGCAGGCCTCGGTGCTGCCGCCAGAACTTGTTGGCATCATGGTTGACGCTGATATTGCTGCTGCAGGTGCGTCAGCCTAGTTACGGTGTGGCGGAGCGTTCTTTGTCCTGCTTCAGGCCGATGACGAGTAGTAGCACGGTAATGACCCCGAGCATGCCCACGGCGACACCGCTGATGCCCATGGCCCAGTTGAAGCCCGCGGCGTAGGCCGGCCCGAGATCGGCGATCGCCTCGGTGGCCAGTTGCCCGGAAGGATCTTGACCGTTGGCCATGAACAGTCGAACATCGTCGAGCCCCTGGCCCAACTGTGATGTAGGCACCCCGGCCTCATAGAGCCGGCCGATGAGGTTGTTGGCGCCGAAGCTGTTGACCAATGCTGCGCTGACGGCGAAACCCATCGCGTAGCCGATTTGGCCAACGGTGGTGCGGAAAGAGGTGACGGGGCCAAAAGAGTCCGCCGGTGCTTCTGCCACGAACAGGGCCGACTGGGGTACTGAAACGAAGGCCAAGCCAACACCGAAGATGAACAGCATGATCGCCATCATCCAGTAGGGCGTACCGGCAACAACGAATGCGAGCAGGAGCAGCCCACCACTCAGGCCGATAAAGCCAATGCCCATCAGCGTGATCGACCGACGCCCAGGCTTCATGATGCGCCCCACGATGACACCTGCGCCCGCGAAGGACACCATCATGGCGACCTGCGCGATTGCTACCTCTCCGGGCGTGAAGCCTTGCACATACTGCCAAAAGTTACTGGTCTGCAACTGAACTGAGGCTTGGGCAAAGTTCCACGCGACGCCTGACACGACTGCGGCGGCGAAGATGCCGCTGGCAAAGAGGGTGGGCGGAAAGATCGGGTTGGCAACCTTGCGTTCGATCCAATAGTAGGCAGCGAAAAGGATGAGACCGGCGATGGTGGGAATCAAGAAGCCGGCCGTGCGAATGCCGCTGGAGGCCTGGCTGATGCCCATTAAGAAACTGATCATCGCGAGCGCGATAACGAACATGCCGAGATAATCAGGTCTGGCTCCGGAAACCTTGGGCATCGCGGGCAACACAATGGGTACTAACACCAAACACACCGCAGCGAGCACCGGCACCAAGAGCATGGCCAGGCGCCAGTCGATGGTGGCCAGTTGGCCACCGACGAGTGAGCCGGCGATAAAGAAACCCACCATGCCCAAGTTCCACAGGCCAAGTGAGGCGGCCACCTTGCCCGGGGGCGCGACGAAACGAATGTAGGCGAAGGAAGCAGCCAGTGCCGCTCCTACACCGACGCCGGCGATCGCGCGGCCGGCGAGGTAGCTGGCGGTGATGGGGCTGATGGCCACGATCACGTCGCCGATGATGGCGAGGATCAAAGACGCAGCGAGGACTTTGCGACGGCCGATTCGATCGGCGAGCAGACCCATCGGCAAGACGGTGGCCGCGAGCGCCAGAGTGGAGATGCTTGCGGCGAGGGCGAGAATGGAGCCGGTCATGTTGAGCGACTTACCAGCTTCAACGATCGCCGTGTTAGCCACCGCCGGATCAATGAGCTGCAGCCCGGCCAGAATTCCGAGGAAGATAACGGCCAGTGTGGGGTTGCGTGCGGGTGAGCTCACGTGCGTGACGCTATCAACGTCCACATCGGCACATGAGACCCTAGGCGGCGTGACCTCCCGGGCAAGTCGAGCTGTCCTGGTGACAGGTTCGGCTGGTTTCGTCAGTTTCTTCATGCTTTTCGCCGCGGTGCCTGCGCTGGCCAATGAGAAAATCGGCACCCTTGGCGCCGGTGTTGCCACCGGAGTACTGCTGACGGCAACCGTACTCACGCAACTTGCGGTGCCGACTCTTCTACGCAAAGTTGCGCCCTCGTGGCTGATGGCTGCAGCACTGCTGTTGCTGGCACTGCCATCGGTGGTCTACGCCCTCAATCCGAGTGTCCTGGCGCTACTGGGGGCAACCTTTCTGCGCGGTGCCGGCTTCGGGCTGTTGACGATCGTGTCAACGTCGCTGGCAGCGCACTACGCACCCGTGGGCCGACAAGGCACGGCATTGGGCTGGCTGGGTCTGGTGACCGCGCTCGCGGGGGTTATCTCGCCTGGACTCGGAGTGTGGCTGCTAGAAACTGTGTCGGCAACAATCCCAGCACTCATCGGCCTGGTGGTACCCCTGGTCGGGCTTGTGGCGCTTGGTCCCATTCGTCGAGCATCGCGCGAGCCGATATCAGTACCTAAAGCAGTCAAGGGTTCGATCGGCCCAGGGCGACCGCGACTAACGCACGCGGGGTTGTGGATTCCGTTAGCGATGTATCTTCCCGGTGCCATGACCTACGGCGTTATGTATACGTTCTTGCCCGAGTTCTCAGGTATCGCAGCTTTGGCGTTGGTGACGTTTGGCGCCGGCTATGCACTGGGCCGAACCTATGGCGGTCGATGGACTGACCGCTGGGGAACGCGACGCATCTTGGTGCCAGCAACCGCGGTGAGCGCGCTCGTAGTGCCGCTGTTGGCATGGACTTCAGTGCAGTGGCTCACCGTCTCGGCCGCGTTGGTGTTGGGCTGCAGCCTGGGCACCTCGGCTACTTCGTCGCTGGCAGGCATGATGCAGCGAGTGCCCGCTGATGGTTATGGACGCATCTCTGCGGCGTGGAACATCAACTTCGATGTAGGAATCGCTTTAGGTGGCGTGCTCATCGGTGTCATTGTTGTCCTCACTGGATTCACCGGAGCAATTATTGCCTGTGCCACGGCTCTGGGAGTTGTTGCAGTGGTGGGAGTAATTGGGCTCAGAGCCACGCCTGCCGTGTCGCAATCTTGACGCACGTGTGTGTCTCCTTTTCGGTTGCACCCGAGCGGGAATAGCGGTATCTGAACGCCGAGCAGTGATTGAGTAAGGGCGAAAGCCTGGGTTTGATTGAGCGACGGCTCACCGGGTGGTGCATTGACCGAATTGACCATGAGTGCAACCACAATGCCCACACTTTTGACCATAAAGCTCACATGTGTGGTGGTTGCAATAGTTAATCGTGATCTCCACGATGCCGGCGTGAAGACGCCTGGCGGTTGGCTGAGGGTGAGGAGTCGGCGATGTGGAGACGCAGAGGTCTTCGGTGGTGGTGCATAGCAGGGTCGGTCGTATTGATAGGCGCGTTGGGTGCATCTGGCGTGCAGGCGCAGGTGCGTATTGACTCGACCGGGCCAACGGTGACCGGGGTGAGCCCGGCGATGATTCCCTTCGGAATGGCAACAGAAATCACCATCGTGGGCACGAATCTTGACTATGTATATGGAGTCTCTATTGATGGGAACTCACCGACGTATATGGGTGATTTCACGAGTCTGAGTGGAAATAATCTGTCGCTGCGCACGCCAGTCCTGGTGGCCAGCGATGACTCACAAGTAGACATCGACTTGATCTGGTCCTGGGCGGGTTCTTCGGGAACCATCACTATTCCCGATGCCCTCACCCTCTACGGCACCGCCCAATCGGCGGGCTACCTTTCATCGGACACCACTGATCTGGATTCGGGCACTGCACGGTCATTCACTATGCAATTGCTCGATGCCAATGGCACACCGGTGCCCAGTAGTGGTCAAGCAATCGAGATCACCAACAGTGGTGTCGGCACCGTGCAATTGCCGGACGACACGACCCTCGTCACCGACGCCACCGGGCAGGCGACAGTGAGCGTGACCGGCGTTCTGGCCGGCAACACGACACTGACGGCTTCGCTGCCGAGTACATCTGCGTCAACACACACATCATTTCTTGTCGCGCCCGGTGCTGCCCACGCAGCATCGATGCTGCAGCAGCCCTCACCTGCGGCGATCACCGGAACACCACTTGATCAGCAACCGGTGGTGCAGGTGGTAGATGCCGCTGGCAATCTGGTCGATGACTCCACAGCGGTGACCTGTGCTCTTGCCTCGGGTTCGGGCAGCCTCACCGGCACCACAACACGATCAACCAACACAGGGGTCGTGACCTTTGATGACCTGACCATCACCGGCACGGGCGCCGCCACTGTTGAATTTCAGGTGGGTGGCGTGACGTTGGTGACCTCAAGCACGATCAACGTGACGGATCCGCCAGCACCCGCACCCCCGCCCGCACCCGCACCCGCACCCCCGCCCGTACCCGCACCTCCAGCGGCACCCGAGCCCGAGCCCGAACCCGAGGTTCTGGCAGCACCGATCATTCACCGTGTCGAGGTGGGTAACTCCGCTGTTCGCCTTACCTGGCAGCCGCCACCGAATGCCGACGTATTCGACATCGCCGGCTATCTGGTGGAGCAATCGGATAGCACCGGAGGTGTGTGGATGCCTACCACAGATGTATTGATCGTCTCCGACACCCAAGACGTAGTGGTAGATCTGGTGAACGGCGCGGAGTACCTGTTCCGAGTTGCCGCTGTCAGCAACGGCGAACCCGGCGAGTTCGCCGTGCTTGATGATCCGGTGGTTCCCCATGAGGAGGCTCCGGCACTAGCGGCGCCTGGCGACATACCGAAGTTAGGAGTGCCACGCCCGGGGGTGAGTGTGCTGGTTGACCATGACACGACCACGCCATTGCAGATGGTGGCGAACTCACGCCACGACGCCATCGTTGTCTCAGGTTCACAGATGCGCTGGGTGATGTCGACCACAACCGGCAATGGGCTGCGGCAGGCCACGAACAAACACGGAATCGTCCTGCGTGCGGGAGGTTCACTATTGCTGCAGGGCGACGGTTTTTTGCCGTCATCGATGATCAACGTGTTTGTGCGTAGCCACGGTTCAACAGACACGGTCTTGCTCGGAGAGATCGAGTCCACTGCTGCCGGAACGGCGGACGCGAAACTCAAGCTTCCCTACTCGCTGGAACCAGGCCGATATGCGTTACGGCTCAGTGGGTTATCTCCGCAGGGAGATGCTCGATTCGTATCGACCGGTGTGCAGTTGAAGGCTCACAGCGACGTGACATTTTCGATAGCCGTCCAAGCAGCTAAAGGCCGAGTCGCAGTAACGGGTCTGGTGACAGGTAGTGAAAGGATTGTGCCGCTGCGGCCGTGGCTTCGAGCGTTCGGAGGGAAGGGCTTTAAGCGCGGATTCCAGCGCATAGGAATCTCCGATCAGGGAGCTTTCACCTGGCAACGCAAGATACAGCGCCCGATGGTGGTGCAACTTCGCACGCGGGACGGGGTGATCTCACCCATCATTCCCCTTCGCCCCCGCTAACCCCTCCGGCTCACTTCATGATTGCCGGGTGAGCGCAATGGCAACTCGAGGTGGTGCCCGCACTGTTTGGCGAGACCACTGCGACAGATTGCTCCTCAAGGCGGGAACTAATGAGCCTGAGGACCTTTCATTAATGACCTATATGAAGCCGATAGTTGAAGGTGAAGGGGAAATTGATTTACTGAGGGCTTCGGACAAGTGATGATGAAATTTACCACCTGACGAGAAGTCGCACGGTCAATCGTCGTGCTCCTGCTGGGCGAAGATCATCGCCGCTCGCACCCGGGAATTTGTTGTTGCGTCCGTCTCTACCTTCAACTGGGAATAGATCTGAGTGAGGTGATACTCCACCGACTTCGGTGCAATAAAGAGTTTCTGCGCGATGGCCGCGTTCGACATTCCAGCTGCGACGAGAGACAAAATTTCGCGTTGCTGGTTGGAGAGCATTTCCAGATGAAAGCCCTCTAGGTTCACCTTTTTTTCACGCACCTGCTCATCCATCAAAGAGCGGTTGAGGCACCCTTTGATGGCATCGGTGAGAACCTGACGAGAGGAGACTCCGGTCTTGAGTAGGTACGACCAATAGGGTCGCTCAGCCTCCGGCAAGGCTTGCAGCACCTTCGGCTTCACGTGCTCGGACAAAATAATGATGTGTAGGTCAGGCAACTGTACGCGCAACTGCAACCCGAAATCGAATCCGAATCCGTCAGGGAGGAAGAGGTCCAACAGGGCCACATCAGGCTTGGCAGCCGGGAAAACAGTCACCGCTTTGTGCCCGGTGCCCGCAGATGCGACCATCTCCATCTGCTCGTTCTCCGACACTACCTGCTCAATAACTTGCCGGAACAGAGGGACGTCCTCAAGGAGGGCGACCCTGATCGGAATTTTTGGCACGCTCTCAGCCTAGACTGAAACTCCGATTCACAACCAGACTGCGATTCGGGATGACCCGTCACCTGTTGGTCGTGACCATGTCACCAGATGCGTAAAAACACTTTCAT
>JABAYF010000017.1 GCA_018609125.1 Candidatus Nanopelagicales bacterium
CGTCGCCGATGCGGGTTCCGATAGAGCCAGGTTCGCGTGCGATCACGCTGATGGCGGTACCGTCAACCTGCGGGGTTACCCGCGGCCAACTAATGCTGAATCGATATGCGTCCACGCCGAGCCAGGACAGCAGATCCAGGTCGGCGTCGAGGCGTTGTACATGATCGCAGGCGGGGTCGGCGGTGGTGCCGTCCTTGATCCGGCCCGGGATGGCCGCGAAGTCATCCCACATGCTGCTCCCGCGCCCTTGGCTATCACCTTCAATTTGCCAGGACGAAGTGGCAGTACCGAGTTGGAAGTGTGCAGGTAATGAGCGTGGTGCCGACATAACCTGGATGCTTGCATAGGTGGGCGACTAGGATCTGAGACATGGCTACTACCGTTGCGATTTCTGCCCCATCAGATGACAGCGTTGACCTTCAGGGTGCACTGGCTATCCCCGAATCCGGAACTGGCCCCGGTGTCATCGTGATCCAAGAATGGTGGGGCCTACTTCCCCATATTGAGGATGTGGTGGACCGTTTCGCTGCGGCCGGTTTCGTTGCCCTAGCTCCGGATCATTACCGGGGGGTGCGGGCTACTGAACCAGATCAAGCCGGCAAGTTGATGATGGGCATGAAGGTGTCTGCTGCCGCCAGCGATATTGCCGCAGCCGCGGATTATCTGGTGCGCTCAGGTCACGTTCCCGGTGATCGCGTGGGCGTTGTCGGTTTTTGCATGGGCGGCGGCCTGGCCCTGCTCGCACCCACTGTGAGCCCGCATATTGACTGCGCTGCTGCGTTCTACCCGGCTATGCCCTGGCCGGACTACCACCCCGACTGGTCCAACTACGCCGGACGCGAAGCCATGGTGCATCAGGCGGAATCTGATATTCCCAACACCGGTCCAGATATCACCCGGTATGTCGCGGAGATCGCACGTCACGGTGGGGAGGCCACGATCGTGGACTACCCCGGCTCCCACCATGCCTTCTTCAATAACGACCGCCCAGAGGTGTACGACGCTGCCTTGGCTGCGCAAGCATGGGAGCGCACGCTGGAGATGTTCCACCGGCGCCTCGATGGGCCCTTCGCTTAAGGGAGCCATGCGAAAACACGGCCGAGATTTGCTTGGCGAACTTGATGCTGAGATAGAGCAGTGTCGGGCCTGCCCACGGCTGGTGGCCTGGCGCGAGCATGTGGCGCAGGTGAAGCGTCCTGCGTTCGCCTCGCACACGTACTGGGGTCATCCGGTGCCCGGCTTCGGCGATGCTCACCCGAAATTGCTCGTGGTGGGTTTGGCTCCTGCGGCGCACGGAGCCAATCGCACCGGACGTGTATTCACCGGTGACCGCAGCGGGGATTGGTTATTTGCCGCGTTGTATCGGGCCGGTTATGCCGCTCAGCCGGCCTCTAGTTCCGTTGACGACGGCCAGTCCCTGACCGGTGCCCGCGTCACCGCCGCGGTGCGTTGTGCTCCACCGCAGAATAAGCCGACGACGCAGGAACGCGATAACTGTCAACCGTTCTTGGCTCGTGAGATCGCTCTCACCGAGCCGGTTGTGATCATGGCGCTGGGTGGGTTTGCGTGGAATTCCATCGTGCGCACCCTGTTCCAGATGCGATATCCGGTGCCGCGACCTAGACCGAAGTTTGGGCACGGGGCGCAGGCGATGGTGGGTGACGTCACCCTGCTTGGTTGCTATCATCCGAGCCAGCAGAATACCTTCACCGGCCGGCTCACCGAATCGATGCTGGATGATGTGTTGGCCACGGCTGGTGCGATCATCGCCAGCGATGGGACCGAACCCGCGGTGCGATAGCGTCAGCGCCCATGGGAACTTCATTCGCCATCACCGTGGTTGGCCACGACCGGCCAGGCATTATTGCTGAGGTCACCGGAGCTTTGGCTGACCTGGGTGGCAACCTTGAAGACTCGTCTATGACGCTGCTGCGCGGCCATTTTGCATGGACGTTGGTCGTAACCGGCACCGATCCTGCGGTTACCCAGGAACGGTTGAGGCCCTTGCAGGACAGCGGTTTGTGGACCACCGTTATCCCGCTGCCAGAGTCTGATGCCGCTCCGCGATCAGGGGTTTCCTATGTGCTGAGCGTGCACGGCGGCGACCGACCGGGCATCGTGGCGAAACTCACCGAGGTGGTGGCAGCCGCCGGTGGAAACATCGTGGATCTCACCACGCGGTTGGCTGGTGATCTCTATGTACTCGTTGCCGAGGTTGCGCTACCCGTGGAGGCTGATGTTGCACTTTTGGAGCGTCAGATCAGTGCTGCGGCAACCTCGGTTGGTGTGGGGGCCACCCTGCGACCGGAGGACACCGATCTTCTGTGACATCGCTGCTACCTGACCTTGCTGAGTTAGCGCTGGGTCGTGTGCGTGACGTTGTGCGGGCACCGCATCCGGTGCTTTCCACCGCGTGCGCTGACGTTGATCCGACCCTGCCGGAAACGGTGACCCTGGCTGCAGACCTCCTGGCAACCATGGCGGTTTCACCCGGTTGCGTGGGGCTTGCCGCCAATCAAATCGGGGTGCCCGCTCGCGTGTTTTGTCTCGACGTATCCGCACACCCGAAAACGCGCACCCATCATGGTCGCTTCGTGTTGGTGAACCCGGTCCTCGTGGAAGCAACCCGTAAAGAAAGAGCGCGGGAGGGTTGCATGTCTGTGCCCGATCTCACCGGCGATGTGCGTCGCCCTTCCCGGGTCGTGGTGACGGGTTTTGTCCCCGGTACCGGTGCGGAGGTCACATTGACCACGGATGCGTTCGAGGCCCGCGCGATCCAACACGAGATCGACCACCTCCACGGGTTGCTCTTCGTGGATCGGGTTGTCGACGCCCACGCGCTGCATCAGCGTCAGACTTACCTGTAGGTGCCCCCGGAGGGAGTCGAACCCTCACTGTGCCGGGTTTAAGCCGGGTGTCTCTGCCATTGGACTACGGGGGCGGACCACAAAATCCTCATCACCGCCGATACGCGATGACGAAGAAGCCTGCGTGGGTTACGGTAGAGGAAGACCTGATCGCCCTTGAGGAGACCACCCATGCAAACGTCTAATCCCATTCTTTCCCGTATCGATCGCGAAGCCACCGCCCGGCAGCAAGCCGGCGGTGCTGGCTTCGCCTACGACGAGGGCCGCTCGGCGGTGGCCTCTGCGCAGGCACCCCAGCCCGGTGCTGCCGGGGCCGGGCAGGCCCCGGGTGTCTCGACACCGGTCACGTTTGCCGATGTGATGGCCAAGAGCGGTCTGCTCTTCGTGGTGGTTGTGCTCACCTCGCTGGTGGGCTGGCAGTTGGCCAACATCGAGGGGCTGGGCACGATCGTGGTCTTCGCCGCCATGTTCGCCACCCTCGGCCTGGGTTTGTTCAATGCATTTAGGCGCGTGGTGAGCCCGCCGTTGGTGCTCGCCTACGCGGTGGTCTCCGGAGTCCTGCTGGGCTCAATCAGCAATTGGTACAACACGCTCGCGCTATCGGTGAACTACGAGGGACTGGTGCTCCAAGCTGTCCTGGCCACCATGACCACTTTCGGCGTCATGCTGCTGCTGTACGGCACCGGCATCGTGAAGGTCAACAACCGCTTCATGAAGGTCATGATTGGTGCGATGGCGGCGTACTTCGTTATCGCCATGGCGTCCTTCGTCGGTGCGATGTTTGGTGTCGGTGGTGGCTGGGGCTTCTACGGTGTGGGCACCCTCGGTCTCCTCCTCGCCCTCGGCGGTGTGCTGCTGGCCGCGTTCAGCCTGATGCTGGACTTCGAAGCGATCAAGCAGGGCATTGCTATGGGGCTGCCTGAGCGTGAGTCCTGGCGGTTGTCCTTTGGCCTTCTCGTGACGCTCGTGTGGCTCTACCTAGAGATGCTGCGCTTCCTCACCCTGCTCGCCATGGGTCGTGAATAGCACCGCACCCGCGGATTTTTCCACCGAACTGAACCGCCTTGTTGATCGGTTGCGCACCATGGCGATAACGCGCCTGGATCAATCGTGGCGTGCTGGGGAAAGTCGAGCAGAAGCCGTCCGAGAACTCGCGCGTTGGTGTGTGGCCAATACCGATGGTCCGCAACGCGATTGGGCTGCGGCAATTACCGATGTGGGTCCGGTAGCCGTTGGTGATCAGTTAGCGGTGACAGCTGCGGATTTATTGGATGCGCCGGGCACACCTGAGGTGTTGGCGGCGGCCACCGAGCGGTTTCGGCAGATGCGGCTCACGCTGTAGGCAACCCACTGTAGGACGCGGTGCTAGTGACTCGCACGCTGTAAAAATCCGCGCACTGATTCGCGGGCCTGGGTGGAAATCTGGGGTCCGTGGGTGAAGGCGGCAACGTCGTAGTTGATCTCGCCCAGTACGTGGGCGGTGCGTTTGTTTTGCACATGAGATGTACACATCGCCTGGATGGGCCAGGTGATGCGTGAGCGCATGTTCCAGATGGAGTCCCCGGTAATAAGCACTCCGCTGGGTTGATGGAGGAGCGCAATATGGCCGGGGGTGTGGCCGGGGGTGTGCAGCACCTGCAGGCCACCACCAACGTTGAGCACCTGCCCGTCGCTGAGTTCTTCACTCACTGCCACGGGTGCGAAACCACCGCCGGGTAGTCGATTGACCAAAGCGCCGAGGCGGGTGGTGGCATCAGCCGGTACGGATTTTCCACCAGAAAGGTAGGTCGCATCGAGGGCGTGGACGCCGACGCCGGGGGCATCGGTGCGCTGAACCATCGCGGCAGCTCCGCCGGCATGGTCGCTGTGGGCGTGGGTGAGCACGATTCGGGTGACGTCGTGTGGCGCCAGATTGACGGCGCGAAGACCGCGCACTATTGCTGTGGGTGCCCGCTTGAGACCACAGTCGACCAGGGTGACCTGCCCATCGTCGTCGACGATGACGAAAGAGTTGATGAAGTCACCGAGGGTCGGGATTCGGTAGATGTTTCGACCCAGGGGAACTATTGGTGCTCGACTCATGTGCTCAGCGTAGGCTCTGCGTTCATGCGCGTTGTGGAATCGGTAATTGACCTGATCGGGGATACCCCACTGGTGCGGTTACGCCGGGTGACCGAAGGCATTGCCTGCCCGGTGTACGCAAAGGTGGAATACGTCAACCCGGGTGGGTCAGTGAAAGACCGAATCGCTACCCGCATGATTGACAGTGCTGAGCAGCGCGGCGACCTTTCCCCCGGTGGCACGATCGTGGAGCCCACCAGCGGCAATACCGGTGTCGGCTTGGCCCTGGTGGCCCAGCAGCGCGGGTACAAGTGTGTTTTTGTGTGCCCAGACAAGGTGAGCCAGGACAAGCAGAATGTGTTGCGCGCCTATGGCGCTGAGGTTATTGAGTGCCCCACGGCGGTCGAGCCAGATGATCCGCGCAGCTACTACAGCGTGAGCGATCGACTCGCCCAGGAGATCCCGGGTGCGTGGAAGCCTGACCAGTATTCCAACCCGGACAATCCGCGCTCACATTTTGAAACGACGGGCCCGGAACTATGGGAGCAGACCGACCAGAAGATCACCGACTTCGTGGCAGGGGTAGGAACCGGCGGCACGATTTCTGGCACCGGGCGTTATCTGAAGCAGGTCAGCGACGGTCAGGTGCAGGTGATCGGTGCTGATCCGGTGGGGTCGGTGTATTCCGGTGGCACCGGGCGCCCGTATCTCGTGGAAGGGGTGGGCGAAGATTTTTGGCCCACTGCCTATGACCCTGAGATTGCTGATCAGGTCATTGCGGTGTCTGATGCCGAGGCTTTCGCGATGACGCGGCGCTTGGCCCGCGAAGAAGGATTGCTGGTGGGTGGTTCGTGTGGCATGGCAGTTGTTGCGGCGCTTGAAGTTGCTCGACACCGCACCGCTGATGATTTCGTGGTGGTGTTGCTGCCGGACTCTGGGCGCGGCTATTTGTCTAAGGTGTTCAACGATGAGTGGTTGGCGTCCTATGGTTTCGCAACGGGTGGTCAGGACGTAGCTTCACATGAGCGCACCGTGCACGATGTGTTGCGGCACAAGGCAGGTGATCTGCCCTCCCTTGTTCATACCCATCCCACCGAGACGGTGAGAGATGCCATCAACATTATGCGTGAGTTTGGTGTGTCGCAGTTGCCGGTGGTGAAGGCGGAGCCGCCGGTGGTGGCCGCAGAGGTGGTGGGTTCTGTCGCTGAACGCGATTTGTTGTCGGCCCTGTTTAGCGGTAAAGCCAATCTGGCCGACCGAGTGGAGGGACACATGAATCCGCGACTGCCCCAGATTGGTGCGGGTGAGCCGGTGAGTGCTGCTGTTGCGGCGCTGCATGAGTCTGATGCATTAATGGTGCTCGATGATGGTCAGCCGGTAGGTGTGCTGTCGCGTTCTGACCTGCTGGGTCACCTCACGGACTAGCTGCTAGAACGCTGGTAGCTCGAGCCCGGTGGAGGAGTGACAGCGGTAGCCGTTGGGCACCTTATAAAGGTATTGCTGGTGGTAACCCTCGGCGAAGTAGAAGTGGTGATCGTCAGCGGGCGCAATTTCGGTGGTGATCTCCGGGTAGCCCCGGTTTGCTAACGCTGGTGCATACGCGCTGACGCTTCGCTCGATGAGGTCCAGTTGCGCAGCGGTGGTGTAGTAGAGGGTGCTGCGGTACTGCGTGCCGGTGTCATTGCCCTGGCGGTATCCCTGGGTGGGGTCGTGCTGTTCCCAGAAGTGTCGGAGGACCGTTTCGGTGGAGATCTGCTCGGGGTGATAGGCCACCATCACAGCTTCGGTGTGGCCGGTGCGTCCGGTGCAGACTTCTTCGTAGGTGGGGTGGGGGGTGTAGCCGCCCTGGTAGCCCGCCGCGGTGGTGAATACCCCGGGTAGGCGCCAGAAGATCTCTTCAGCTCCCCAGAAGCAACCCATACCCAGGTACATCACCTCTACATCGCCGGGCCAGGGAGTCTCAGGTGTGGATCGAAGCGGGGTGCCCAGGACAGCGTGATCGGTGGGAATGGTGAACGGGTATTCGCTGCGCCCGGGGAGTGCGGAGTCAGACTCCACCATTTGACCCTTGCGGCCGAGGAGGCGGGAAAAGAAGTCAGGGCCTGCACCAGAGATTGCCATGGCATCACTGTACGTGCCGGTGTGCCTAGGCGCCTGATCCGTGGTGATGATGATGGCCGCGCTAGAAGGGTGGTGGGTCGGGTTCGGGCGGTGGCGGGTCGGGTTGTGGCAGTGGTTGATACGGAATTGTGGTGTAGGTGCGACCGAGTTGGGTGGTCCAGGTGTGGGATTCAGGTGTGGTCCAGCCGGCGTTCTCGCGCTGTCGATTGTGGGTGATGCAGGCGAGGCTGAGGGTGCGGGCTGCCGTGTGGGGATTGGTGGCGTAGGTGGGTACGTGGTCAATGTCGAGGGTGCGGGTGCGGCTGCATCCGGGTGCATCGCAACGGTGGTCGCGGGCGTGGATGTAGCGGGCGAGTCCAGCGGTGGGTAAGCGTCGGTTGCCATCGTCTAGCAGGTGCCCGGTGATGGGATCGGTGATCCAGCGGGTCCAGGTGCCGCTGGCAGCGAGGTGGCGGGCGAGGTCGGGGTCGAGGGGCCCGTATCCGGGTAGATGGGCGGGGTGGTTAGCCAGGGAGAGTGCGGTGGGCAGGTCGATGATGATTCGGATGTCTAGCTTTGGGGTGTCGCGTTTACCGGAGGGGGTATGGCTGTCGGTCGGTGAAGGTGCCATGCCGAGGGGGGCAATGCCGGCGAGGTGCAGGGCAGCTGCGACACGCCATTGACCCAGGGTGCGGTTGGTGGGTTGGCCATGGATCTGTTCGCTACCGTCCACCGATTGGTTGCCGGGGTGCTGTCCGGAGGCTTCCTCAGTGAGGGTGATGTCGGCGTCGCGCAGGGTTTCGGCGTGGGCGGTGAGGTGCTGGTGGAGGGCGTGGATGTCGATGGTCATGCCGGTGATGGCGAGGGTGGCCAGGGCATCGGTGTCGTTCCACAGATTGCACTGGGTGCGTTCGCGCAGTGTCTTCTTGCGGCGAGTGGTCGCGGCCTCGGGCGCGATTCGGTCGAGGAGGTGGCGGGTGCGTTCGCGGAGGCGTGCCGGGGGGTAGTTGCCTGCGGTGGGTAGGACAGCTTCGAGGAGGTCATAGCCGATGTCGTAGGCGGTGTGGGGGTTTTCGCGGTCGATGGTGGCGATGGCTTCGGCGATGACGGTGGCTTGGCTGTAGGTGATGTGGCCCTGGCAGAGCGCGGTGCGAATTTGGCGATGGTGTTCGGTGATGATGACGGCGGTATTGATGCGATGGGCGGCGGTACGGGGGGAGACGTGGAGGGCGGCTGCGATTTCGGTTTCGGCCCAGTCGTCGGCGCGGGAGTCGATGCCGGGCCCGTTGGTGCCGGCGTCTGCCTGGTAGGTGTTTAAGGCTGCGGCCATGCTGGTGGCAGAGAATGCCTGGGCCCAGGAGGTCATGCGTTCGCAGGCTTTGAGAAAGCTGATTTGCTGGGAGCCATTGAGCCTCTCAATTTCAGTTTCCTCAATGATGGCAGCAAGTTTTGGACCCGCGGGCACTTCAAACCATGCGTCGTCTTCATCGCGGGTGCGATCAATCCATGCGGTTGCCATGACACATAACTTGCCACAGGGGTCTGACATTGCGGATGGCTCAAGATTGACGACTCACCACACCCCCGACCACCCTGGGGGAATAGGCTGAACCTCATGGATGCATGGGATGACTCTGGCTTCAATACGCGCGCGATTCACGCAGGGCAAGAACCAGATCCGCTAACCGGTGCGGTGGTGCCCCCGGTCTACCAGGTGTCCACCTTTGCCCAGGACGGTGTGGGTGGTTTGCGCAACGGATATGAATACTCCCGCAGCGGCAATCCTACTCGCACGGCACTCGAAGAATGCCTGGTGAGTTTGGAAGCGCCGGGCATCACCGGTGCGCGTGGCCTTGCCTTCGCGTCGGGCCTGGCAGCAGAGGACACTCTCCTGCGCGTTATTGGCACTCCCGGTGGCCATGCGGTGATCGGCAACGACACCTATGGCGGCACGTACCGGCTGTTCTCAAAGGTGGCCCAACCCTGGGGTTTAGATCACACCGCGGTCGATCTCACCAACCTTGCCGCGGTCAAGGCAGCGATCGTGCCGGGGCGTACCTCCATTGTGTGGGCCGAAACGCCCACCAATCCGTTACTCACCGTGTTCGACATTGCCGCCTTAGCTGAAGTGGCCCACGCCGCCGGTGCCGTTTTGGTGATTGACAACACCTTTGCCTCTCCGTATCTCCAGCAGCCCATCGCACACGGCGCTGACGTGGTCGTTCACTCCACCACCAAGTACCTCGGCGGGCATAGCGATGTGGTCGGTGGCGCACTGGTGGTCGCAGATGCAGACCTGGCCAACCGTGTGGCCTATCACCAAAACGCGATGGGGTCCGTGCCCGGCCCGTGGGATTCGTGGCTGGTACTGCGCGGCATCAAAACCCTTGGCGTGCGCATGGACCGCCATTGTGCCAATGCCCAGGCCATCGTCGAACTTCTCACCCAGCACCCCCGTGTCACCGCCGTGCTTTATCCCGGCCTATCGGATCACCCCGGACATGCTGTAGCGCAACGGCAAATGAACAACTTTGGCGGCATGGTGTCCTTCCGCGTTGCGGGTGGGGTTGACGAAGCGGTGGCGATCTGTGGACGCACCACGGTGTTCACCCTCGGTGAATCACTCGGTGGGGTCGAATCACTGATCGAACACCCCGGCCGGATGACTCACGCGTCCGTTGCCGGTTCCACCCTTGAAGTTCCCGACGACCTCATCCGCCTATCGGTTGGCATTGAAAACGTTGACGACCTACTCGCTGATCTCACAAAAGCGCTGCAGTGACCCTGCACGAACAGGGTGTTCGGCTCATTGAACCCACCACCCGAACAGCCCTACGCATCAGCGACGACGTGCGGTCAGGTAGATCCACCGCGCGAGGCGAAGTGGAACAGGCGCTCACCCGGATAAAGAACACCAACAGCACCATCAACGCCTTTGCCGTTGTTCGCGAAGACCATGCCCTCCGTGAAGCCGACGAGGTCGATGGTGTCGTCGATAAATCTCACCTGCCCCTCGCTGGGGTTCCCGTGGTGATCAAAGACAACGTGAGCGTCACCGGTGAGCCCATGCGCAATGGCTCCGCGGCCACCTCGGCAGAACCACAAACCCACGATCACCCGGTGGTGCAACGATTACGCGCTGCCGGTGCAGTTGTTGTCGGCATCACGCGGGTGCCCTCCTTTTGCGTATTCGGCGCGACAGACTCAGCTTTCGGGGTCACACGTAATCCGTGGAACGCTGGCCGCACGCCGGGTGGTTCAAGTGGTGGATCAGCCGCTGCGGTGGCTGCCGGCATGGTTTCGCTGGCCCACGGAAATGACGGCATGGGTAGCGTGCGCATTCCCGCGGCATGCACCGGACTGGTGGGGATCAAGCCCGGGCTAGGTGTTGTGCCGGCTGAACTTGGCGCCACGGACTGGTACGGCATGGCTGAAAATGGTCCGCTAGCAACAACTGTTGCGGATGCAGCCCTGATGTTGTCGGTGATGGCTGATCAGCCAGAACTTGCCCACGTCAACGTACCGCCGCGTTTGCGCATTGCGTATTCCACTCGACGTCCGGTCGCCGGTATTCCACTGGATAACGGGTGGGCCGCCGCGCTTGATCGAGGTGCAGCCGTGTTGCGCCTGGCTGGTCACTCGGTACAAAAATGCGATCCGGTGTATCCCACCGGTGCTGCAGCAGTTGGTATTGCACGGTGGTGGGCCGGGACCGCCGCTGATGTAGATCAGGTCATCGCCGAGGGCGGTGACCCACGCGAGATTGAACCTCGTGTGCGTCGACACGCTGCCCTCGGCCGACTGGTGAGTAAGAACGCTCGCATTGCGCAACTACTGCTTGGTCCTCGCCTTCGCGATGCGTGGATTGCCCGCGCTGAAGGGTTTCTCTCCGATTACGACGTGCTCATCACCCCCGCTCTTGCGCGCCCGCCGCTGGAGTCGCGACGTTGGCATGAGGCCGGATGGTTGGTCAATATCGCCGTCAACGCTGCCTACGCCCCGTTCGCTGCGCCATGGAACGTCGCTGGATTTCCATCGATGGTGGTACCGGTGGGTATGCATCCCACCTCGGGTACACCCGTGGCGGTGCAACTGGTGGCCAGACCCGGGCGCGAATCGATGCTTATTGCCGTCGCCGCTGAAATTGAGGCTGCACTACCCCACTGGCGCTCTTAAGTTTTTTCGCTGCGGTGCAGTGTTTCTGGGCTGCGTACAACAACCAATAGCACCACAACGGAAACCGCAGCACCGATGAAGAACGCCCAGGAAAACCCTGCGGTGTCCAGCAGATAGCCGGCTAGTAGCGGGCCGATCACGCTGCCAAGGTCACTCATCATCTGGAATACCGCAATGGGTAGGCCTCCCCGGCGCCCACCCATCAGGTCACCCACGGCAGCAGCGGGTGCCGATGATCGGTACGCCAAGGCAACACCAAGGATGCTCATTGCGAGAAAAAGCAGCAGGGTGCCCACGGTAGTTTGGCCGGACACGACATCGGCTAGAACGAGTACCGACATGCCGACGATCGTGGCGACGATGCCAATGATCATGGCGGGACGCCGACCGCGCAGGTCTGCCATCCGGCCAGCGGGTATCAGCGCAAGTGCCTGTGCTGCAGCGGCAAAAAGAAATGCGAATCCCGATAACGCTGCATCCTGGCGCAGACCTTCGATTACAAACAGTGGAATTAGCGCTGCCCGAATACCAAAGGTGACAAAGCCGTTCAGGAAGTTGACACCCAGTGCTGCCCGATAGGCCGGCATGCGTAAGAAGCGCACCAGTTCGGCGGTCTTGGACGCATCAGCCGGTGATTCATTGGCGGCAACCGCAGCCTCCTCCTCAACCAAATGGGCGCGGGTGAGAAAGACTAAGGCAATAATCATTGCCGCAGTTAGCGTTGCGGCATAGACGAAAAAGGGTGCACGGAAAGACCAGGCCAGTACCAGGCCACCCACGGCTGGTCCGGTGACGCCGCCGAAGAGGAAGCCGGCCTGGAAGGCTGCTGATGCTCGGCCGCGTTGCTCTGCCGCCACCACCCGCAAGAGCAGCGCGAGTGCGGCAACGGTGAACATTGACGAACCAACGCCGCCGATGCCGCGCAGAATGAGAAGTTGCCCGAAATTTTGAGAGAGGCCGGCCAGGGCGCTTGATCCGGCCACAATGGCCAGTCCGGTGGCCAAAATCACTCGCTCACCGAAGCGGTCGGTAAGCCAGCCGGCGCCGGGTGAGGCGATAAACCGCATCAGCGCAAAAGCTGAGACCACCGAGGATGCTGCAAGTGCGCTGACGTCGAAGCTTCGGGCGAAAATAGGGATTGCCGGAATGACGATGCCAAAGCCAAGAGCAACGAAGAAGGCGATGCCCGCCAGCACCGAGACCTCCCGCGGTAGCCCCTTTAGGAAGGGCAGTCGCGAAGGCACGCGCACACTGTATGCCCTGCCAAGGACGGTTCAGTGACCGCGGCGAGCACGCATGTAGTCGGTGACGACATAGCGGCCTAGCCGCTGCGCATCAACGCCGAGCACGCGCCCACAATTGCGACGAGCCATCGCATCAAGGAAGCGCTCGAGCCTGGGGTCATCGCCGAGCCGAAACCATGAGATGGCAATACCGCGACGGGTCAATTGATCCACGGCCCCCACCGTTTCGCGCACAGTTTGGGCATCGGGTGGCCACATAAACCACCAGTCGCCATCGCCACGCAGATACGCGGTGGGTTCGCCGTCGGTCACCACCAGGCACACCGGTTGGGCGCCGGGGTGTTGATCAAAGAAGCGTCCCGCTAGCAATAGGGCGTGGTGCAGGTTCGTGCCCTGCAGATCGCCGGCATCAAGATTGGGTAGTTCTTCGGGCTTCACGGTGCGGGCCAGGTTGGCAAATGTGATGATCTGCATCGCATCGAGTGGATAGGTGGAGGTGGACAGGTGATGCAGCGCCAAGGCGGTGGTTTTGGCCGACTGCCATGTGTCATTCATGACCATCGAAAACGATTGATCCACCAGTAGCGCAACGGCAGCCCGCGTTTGGGTGTTCGTTTCGCGCACTTCGAAGTCTTCTGGTCGCAGTTGCATCGGGCCGGTCCCGGCAGCGGCCACGTTGCGCTGAATGGCATTGGACACGGTCTTCACCACATCGAGAGGTTGCTCGTCACCAAATTCCCAGGGCCGCGTTTGGCCGGTGAATTCACCCGAAGCACCACTGCGGCGCACATCATGATCGCCGCGCCTGCCAGCATCAGCGTCGGCGAAGACGCGTTTGAGCGCTGTTAATCCAATGCGGCGCATAGTTTTTGGGCTCAATTCGAGCCGGTCGGTGAGATAGCCCTGCTCTCGAAGGCGACGCTCAATTTCCTTCAATTGCGTGATGTCGTCGGCTGCGGAACGACCCAGTGCGCGTTCGACCGCCTCGACGTCTACATCGTCAAGGGTTGCACCGGGGTAGTTTTGTCCCAGTTGTGAATCAAGGGCTTCCAGGTCAGCCATTTCGGCAAGCGCCGAGGTGGCATCGGGCAGATTCATGCCCTGTTCACCGCGCATGCGCTGTGCTCCCTGCCAGGGCAGATCTGGGCGCAGGGATTGCAGGTGATCTCGCAGCTGGCTCATCTGAGCTGAAATATCAAGGTCGGCCATGGCCTGGTCCATGAGTGCGGCAAGTTGTTCGCGCTGCTCTGGACTCATCGAGTCCAGCATTCGTTGCATGGCCGCCGCCCGGCGAGCAAGATCATCAAGTAACTCTTCGAAGGTTTCTGGGGTGTCGGGAAAGAACTCACTATGTGCGTCCATGAACTCGGCGAACATTTCGCTGACGTCGTCACCGTTGCGATGCGCGGCCATCATCTGATTGAGATCGGAGAGCATGTCTTTCATGCGCTGTTGATCAGCTGGGGATCCTGGTGAGCTCAAGGCCTGACTCATGCCGGCGAATTGTTGGTCCAGCACCTGGCGTTGCAGTAATTCGCGCAACTCATTGAAGGCTGCCTTGGCCTCAGGTGACTGCCAGTCGTAGTCGGTCAATTCGCGAACAGCGCTGGCCGTATCAGGTGACACATTGGCTAGTTGCGCCTCACGAAACCGTGCGTCGTCGCTGGGGTCAGGAAATAGGTAGTCCTGCTCTGCTGAGAGGGCCTGGTCAAGTAGCTCGCGCACCTCATCCAGCGTTCCGCCGAGCCTGCCCTGTTCGGAAAGTTCGCGGCGTCGCTGTTGAATCCGCCGGCGCAAATCGGCCAAACCACGCTGGTCTTCCGTGCCGCTGCGGAACAGGTCGCGCAGGGCTTGCGCCACGCTGCTGCCGGCCATGATTCGATCGGCAATATCGTCTACCACCCGGCCGAGGTCGTAGGGCGCGGCGAGGGGATCTGGTCCGTCGCGATACGCGCCGTAGCGATACCGGGGCACTACTCCTCCTCGCGCTGCGTGCCGGTGTAGCGCACGCCGAGTTCGGAGTCGTCCTTGCTGATGCGTCGAGATAGCCACAGACCTTCGAGGGCGAACTCAACACACGCCGCAGTGAGTTCCGGGGTGATGTCAGCGGTATCACCTTCGCAGGCCTGCACCATGCGGGCGAGCCCAGGAAACGCGCCGATGGAGGCCAGGAGCGCAGCAGATGACACCAGGTCGCCGGACTCAATCGTGGCTCCACTATCAAGCTGATCGATCAGTCCGGTGAGGTCAATCCCACCGAGGTGAGCGCGAAAGGTGGCCATGATGGAACGTCGGGCTAGGTGGGCGAGCACTTCGAGTTCACGCCCCTCCTCGGCCACATCGAACTCCACCTTGCCGCGCAGCGTGGGCACCACCCCGTACAAATCCCCCACGCGGGCGGTGGAAGGTTCACCGAGCAGAGCTGACCGACGAAGCGCCGCCCCGGCTAATGCCTCGGTGCAGGCCACCGCGAAACGGGCCGAGACACCGCTGCGTTGATCTACGGCCGGAGACTCCCGAACCTCCTGGGTGAACCGTGCCACGGTTTCCACCATGTGTGCTGGCACCGGTGCCACCAACTGGGCTTCCTGGTCAATCAGGTTGATTTCACTGTCAAGATCGAGCGGATAGTGGGTGGTGATCTCCGCGCCGAACCGGTCCTTGAGCGGGGTAATGATGCGTCCGCGATTGGTGTAGTCCTCCGGGTTAGCGCTGGCCACGACGAGCAGGTCGAGCGGAAGGCGAAGGGTGTAGCCGCGTACCTGAATATCGCGCTCCTCCAACACGTTGAGCAGTGATACCTGAATGCGTTCGGCAAGATCGGGGAGCTCGTTGACGGCAAAGATGCCCCGGTTGGTGCGCGGCACCAAACCAAAGTGCACGGTCTCTGGGTCGCCAAGGGTGCGGCCTTCGGCCACCTTGACCGGGTCGATATCGCCGATGAGATCGCCAACGGAAGTATCTGGCGTGGCCAGCTTTTCGCCGTAACGCTCACTGCGATGGATCCAAGCAATCGGCAGCTCATCGCCAAGTTCGCTCACGCGTCGTTGAGCGTAGGCACTGACCGGCTCCATCGGGTCATCGTGCACCTCCGAACCGGCCACCATGGGCACCCATTCGTCGAGCAGGTTGACCAGTGAGCGGATGAGTCGTGTCTTGCCCTGGCCACGTTCACCGAGAAGCACCATGTCGTGGCCGGCCAAAATTGCCCGTTCGACCTGGGGCAGCACGGTGTCGTCAAAACCAACGATGCCGGGAAATGTGGGTGCGCCCGAACTCAACCTGGCCAACAGATTCGCGCGTAGTTCGGCCTTGACGCTGCGCGGGTGATAGCCGCTGGCCCGGAGTTCACCGAGGGTGCCTGGTAGGTGCGCTGGAGCGGGAGGTGTGAGGGCAGCGGAACCGGGTCGAGTGGCCATGTCTTGACCGTACGGGAGGATGGGCCACATGGCACAGGCACATGGGGTCAGCGGCGGGCCATCGGCGCGCTGCGCGGTGGGATTTGCCGAGGGAAACCTGGAGTCAGGCGTGGTCACCGCCGTGCGCACCGCCCTGGCGGGGCTGGGCACCGCGCGGCCAACCCTGGCGATCGTCACGGTGTGCGCGCCCGGGGACCCAGACACCGGTGGACGCATTCTGGGCCATGCCTCTGCTCTGCTGCGCGAGGTTGCCGATGGGTGCTCCATCGTCGGCACAAACGCACACGGGGTGCTCGCTGCAGAGCAGGCCAGCGAACTCAGTCCCGCCATCACGGTGTGGCTGGCCTCGTGGCCGGGCCCGGCGCCGCGACCCTTTCGAGTTCATGCCCGTCCCGAGCCGGGTGATTCATTTTCCGTGCACGGCCTACCCGACCTCACTGACGATGCCCGCATGGTAGTGCTCTTTGCCGACCCGTGGAGTACTCCCGTTGCCGAGGTGCTCGCTGGGTTCGATCGAATTGACGGGGCGCTACCGGTGATCGGTGGGCTCGCCTCGGGTGGTGCGGAAGCCGGATCAACCCGTCTGCTGCTGGGTAGTTCGGTGCTCGACGATGGTGTCGTCGGAGTGGTGCTTGACCAGCAGGCCCCCGTCCGTGCCGTGGTGAGTCAGGGCTGTCGCCCCATTGGTCCGGCGATGGTTGCTACATCTTCGCGTGGCGGATACGTGATTGAGATGGCCGGCCAACCCTCAATCCTTCGCATTCGCAGCGTCGTTGCCGACCTCGACGAGGCCGATCAGGCGCTCGCGGCGCGTGGCTTGCAGATGGGAATCGCCCACCACGTCGACGCGCTCGGCGATTCCGCGGCCGATTATGTGATGCGAGCCATTATTGGCGCAGAACCGGTGGCCGGTGGAATCACCGTGGCCGACAACGTGCCCACCGGGTCGCTCCTGCGACTGCACCTACGCGATGCTGATTCTGCTCACGATGATTTGTGCAGTGTCCTAGAAATCGCCGCGCAGGTGGCACCGCCGGTGGGTGCTTTCGTGGTGACCTGCAATGGCCGTGGGCAATCCATGTTCACTACGCCGGCACACGACAGTTCACTCCTTGTCCGCAAATTTGCTACCGACGCCGTGGGTGGTTTTTTTGCGGCCGGCGAAATTGGACCGATTGGTGGGGCCAATCACCTGCACGGATTTACCGCAGCCGTGTTGATTGTTGACGCGGCGGTGAGTGCCGACGCCGTTGAGGTCCCGCGCCAGGAGGTCGAGGAATCCGGTGATGGCGATCTCGACCAGGAGCTCGTCGACTTACTCAACGTAACCAACCCATTCTCTCCGGGGGAATCTGATCTTGGGCGCTGAGTCTGCACCCTGGTGTCCACAGAATTCGCATGCGGGTTGCCCAGCTATTTTCTCGACTTTTAGGTTGGCCTGATGCGAGATACCCAGCGGGCAACGGTGTATTCGGTGGAAGATCAGGTAGGCAGGTCGCTACTGCGTGGCGGAGTAGTTGAATTCTTTGACTCCACCCTGGTCCTTCCGGCAGAACGCAGATTTGCCGATATCGATTCTATTAGCGCTTACGTGCAGCACATTCTTGATCTGCTCGCCAGCAACGGGAAGCGGTGTTTGGCGGTGCAGGTGAGAGAACGGCGCGGTGCTACCAAGGCCCACTATGAGGCGGCTACATCAGCCCGATCAGCAACGATTGCTGTTCCTCTTCAGTTGTCTGCTGGCACCCGTTGGGCTGCCCGCGAAACCGTGGTGCTGCACGAACTTACCCACCATGTAATCGCAGGCGAAGATGCAACGCATGGGCCCCGGTTTTGTGGGGCACTCATTGAGATGTACCGCCTGGCCCTGGGCGCTGAGGCCGCACTTCTGCTGCGCAGCGCGATGGCTGAAGCCGGAATCAGCGTCGATGTGCGGGGTTTGCCATGAATGCCTCCGTTCGGCTCCTCGATCGCATTGCCGCGCTGCTGGCCAAGGCCGAACGAACCGAGCATCCGGAGGAGGCAGCCACCTATCTGGCCAAAGCGCAGTCCTTAGCCACCCAATCCAGCGTCGATCTGGCCATGGCCCGAGCTCGCACAGCAAAAAAAGAGGAGCGCGAGCAGCCAATCCAGCGCACGGTCACCATCGGAGAGCGTGGCAAGCGAGCAAATACCCACCTGGTCACGTTGTTCGTCTCGGTCGGTCAATGCAATGCCCTGCAGATAGATGTTGCCCGCAATTCTACCTACGTCATCGCCTATGGAATGCCCAGTGATATTGATCTCACCACCACCCTTTTTGCATCGTTAGCAACGCAAATGGCGGTTGCTGCCGGTGCTTGGCTGGAGCTGGGCCAATGGCGTAGCGACCACTACCTCAGCCGTGATGGCTACCGAAAGCCGCACACTGCACAAACTGCGCGTACTGCCTTTTACCGCGGATTCATTGATCGCGTGGCAATGCGCCTAGGCGAGGCCCGAGATGAAGTCGTGCAACGCGCGCGCGAAAAAGCCGTGGTTGTTGCGGTGGACATTGCTAGTTCTGGCACCGCCACCGGTGCGCTTGTTCTTCGACTCAAAGACAATGAAGTCAGGGACTTTTATCGTTCATCGTCGAGTGCCCGAGGAGCTTGGGGTGGCTACTCCGGCGGCATGAGCCGACGGGCGGGTGCGGCCAGTGCGGCCGGAAAGAGCGCGGGCAATCGAGCCCGGATCGGGGCTTCAGAGCAGATTACCGGCCGTGGGGGCGCTATTGAGGCTTAGCGCGAGCCACCAACCGCATCGCCATGCCCGGGCTTGGCCGAAGAGTCACCGCCGGCATGGGTTCGATGGCGCCATCCATGACCAACTCCGGCGACCAACGCTGGGCTAATGTGCCTAAAATCAGCATCGCTTCGGTCCAGGCAAAGGACTCACCGATACACCTACGGTTGCCGAATCCGAACGGGAAGAACGCACCTCGCGGCTGACCCGGAGCTGATTCATCAAACGTACCCGCCGGGGTCAGCCATCGGTCGGGTCGAAATGACAGCGGCTGGTCCCACCAGCGTTGATCGCGCTGCATGACCCACTGGCTGGCGAGGCAGATGGCACCGCGGGGGATACGAACATCACCAATTTCTACGTCGTCCAGGAGCCGGCGGCCGATCACCCACGCGGCGGGGTACATGCGCAGAATTTCGGCAACCACCGCGCGGGTCCGGGGCATTGCGTCAAGATCGGCCATAACAGGAGTGCGACCATTGAGCACCGCATCGAGTTCCTCTGTCATCCACTCCCGAGCGAGCGGATTTTGGGCGAGCAGCATCCACCCCCACGACAACGTCATGGCTGTGGTTTCGTGTCCGGCCAGGACCAGCGTCATCGATTCATCACGCAGCTGCTCATCGGTCATGCCGGTGCCGTCCTCGGTGGCGGAAATCAAGATGGCGAGCATGTCGTCGGCGTTTCCGCCACCCCGGTGGTTATCAATAATGCGTTGCACCATCGTGTCGAGTTGCGCCGCGGCTAGCACCGCACGTCGGCGTGACGGACTCGGGATGCGCATGGCAGCGGGCCCTAGCATGAGTCGAGAGCCCATTCCTTCAAGTACGGTGGTGAGGGCATCCCCAACATCGCTGGCATCACCGGTGAGATCGCTGCCAAAGAGGGTGCGCCCAACGATTGCCAGGGTGAGTGCCGACATGTCGGTGACCATGTCAACTTCGGCACCATTAACCCAGGTTGCTTCGTGCGCGACGCTGAGATCAGCCATCTGATCGGCGTACAGGCGAATCCGATCATGGTGGAATGCAGGCTGCACCAGCCGACGCTGGCGCATGTGAGCATCGCCTTCACTGGTGAGCAAACCGTTACCCAGCAGGGCTTTAGCACCCTGCAAGCCACGACCCTTCATGGTGTTGCGACCGTGCTTTTGCATCACATCAACGATGACATCGGGGGAGTTGAGGAGGTAGAGGTGCTCTCCTAGCAAACGCGTATGCGCAATCTGAGGATGCTCTCGAGCCACGTTGGTAAACAGTTCCAAGACGGCCGGTCCACGGCGGAAAGCGTTGATCAGTGCGGTAGTGGATGGCCCGGGTGGCCTTGGCACCGAGGAGTCTCGATCGCGAGGTATCTCGACGTCGCTGTGCGACATGCGGGCGGTGGCTCGTTTGGTCGCTTCTCGGACGGAGAGATCACTCATGTCCTGAGTCTGCCCTGTATCGGTGGCCCATGCGTGCCAAGATGACATGGTGAGTGGGAAAACCGCAACAGATGCTGATGTGTCCGGCCAGCCCACTCTGGCAGATGTATATGCCGCGCAAGAACTGCTCGCGCCGATCATTCGTCACAATCCGCTCGCCGGTGCCCGGTGGCTCTCCGACCGGGTGGGGTCACCGGTCTATCTCGCCCCGGAAAACTTACAGCGAGCAGGATCATTCAAGATTCGCGGTGCCTACACCTATTTGGCTCGTCTCACCGATGCTGAACGCAGCCGCGGGGTGGTGGCTGCCTCCGCGGGTAACCATGCGCAGGGGGTCGCGCTTGCGGCGCAACTACTAGGAATCTCCACCACCGTGTTCATGCCCGAGGGCGCCAGTATTCCGAAGGTCACCGCAACCAAATCCTATGGTGCGCGAGTGGAGTTTGCCGGAGCCACGATTGAGCAGGCGCTGATCGCAGCAACGGAATTCGCTGGGCGCACGGGTGCAATTTTGGTGCATCCCTTTGATCATCCCGATGTTGTTGCCGGTCAGGGAACCCTGGGCCTTGAGATTTTGGCGCAGTGCCCCGAGGTGGCCACGGTGGTTGTGTGTACCGGTGGGGGCGGCCTTCTTGCCGGCGTTGCTCTCGCGGTGAAATCCTTGCGCCCCGACGTTGAAGTCATCGGAGCGCAGGCTGCGGGTGCTGCGGCGTACCCGGCCTCACTGATTGCCGGTGAACCTGTTCCGCTGCGCACGATGCGCACCATGGCCGATGGCATCGCGGTGGGCCGCCCAGGTGATGTGCCCTTTGCCTTGATCCGCGACCTCGTTGATGATGTGCGCGTGGTGAGTGAGGATTCCCTCGCTCGCGCGCAGGTTTTGCTGCTTGAGCGGGCGAAAATGGTGGTAGAGCCGGCTGGTGCGGCTGCGGTGGCCGCGATCTTGGATGATCCCACCTCATTCACCGGCCCGGTGGTGGCGACGCTGTCGGGGGGCAACGTGGACCCGTTACTACTCATGCGCGTCATTCGACACGGTCTAGCCGCAGCCGGGCGCTACACCACCTTGACATTACGCATGCCTGATCACCCCGGCAGTCTCGCGGCACTCCTGCAAGACATCGGCGCGCACGGAGCCAATGTCGTCGACGTGCGCCACACCCGCATCGAACCTCGACTGTCCATTGATGAAGTCGAGATAGCGATCGAATTGGAAACGCGCGGACCAACTCATCGCGATGAAGTGGTGCAAGACCTCCGCGCTCGTGGGTATGAGGTGGCGGGTTAGTTCTACCGTGGACAGACCGGGTGTACCGTGACGCCCGTGTCAGCTGTTATCGAAGCCCGTGGGCTGGTCAAGAAATTTGGCGATGTTGTAGCCCTGGATGGTCTAGATCTCACCGTCCACGAAGGATCGGTGCTGGGTCTACTCGGCCCCAACGGTGCCGGAAAAACCACTGCGGTTCGCATTCTCACCACCCTGTTGAAGCCAGATGTTGGCTCGGCCACGGTTGCCGGGTTCGACGTGGTGAAGCAGGCCAATAAAGTGCGCGGTGTCATCGGCCTCACCGGGCAGTACGCGGCGGTTGATGAGTACCTCACCGGCCGAGAGAACCTGCGCATGTTCGGCGACCTTTATCACCTGAAGCAGTCCTATGTGCGCGAGCGCAGCGAAGAATTGCTGGCGCGTTTCGACCTCACCGAAGCCGCCGATCGCTCGCTGCGCACCTATTCCGGTGGTATGCGCCGGCGTCTTGACCTCGCGGCCAGTCTCATTGGCAGGCCCAGCATCCTGTTCCTTGACGAACCCACCACCGGTCTGGATCCGCGCTCGCGCATTGGTCTGTGGGAGGTCATCACCGATCTCGTCGCCGAGGGCACGACGGTGCTGTTGACCACCCAGTACCTGGAGGAGGCCGATCAACTGGCCGAGGAGATCGTGGTTATCGACCACGGCAGGGTGATCGCCCAGGGCACCTCGGACACTTTGAAAGACGAAGTGGGCGGTGACCGGGTGGAAATTGTTCTGGTCGACGCGACGCAACTGACCAGCGCTGTTGAACTGCTCACACCCGTTGCTACCGGCGATATTACGACCGAGCCTGAAGACTCGCGCATCTCGCTACCCGTGACCGGAGGCTCAAGTTCACTCATTGACGTAATCCGACGCCTCGATGCGAACAAGGTCGAGATTGCCGACGTTGCCCTGCGCCGGCCAACACTCGACGATGTTTTCCTGACCCTGACCGGACACGCTGCAGAGGACGAATCATGAGCACTACCCGCGATGTGACTGTTCACGTGCCGCTGCGCTCCCGCCCACTTGTTGGCTGGGGAATTCACGACGGACTCGTCGTGGGCCGACGCAACCTCATCCAAACCATTCGCGTACCCGAATTGCTCTTCTTCTCGCTTGTGCAGCCGGTCATTTTCGTGTTGCTGTTCGCTTTCGTCTTCGGTGGTGCCATCCCGATTCCGGGTGCCGAACCCGGCGCCGCACCAGATCCGAATGTGTACCGGGAATATTTGATGCCCGGCATCTTTGGTCAGACGGTGGCCTTTGCCGCCGCCGCATCAACAATTGGCCTGGCCGAAGACATGCACCGGGGTCTCATTGATCGGTTCCGATCGTTGCCGATGTCTACCGGGGCAGTGCTTTTCGGCCGCACCTTTGCCGATGCGGCTCGCCAAATCCTGGTGCTGACCGTGCTCGCAATCACCGGCTATCTCGTGGGCTGGCGCATTAACGACGGTGTGGTGAATGCGGCATTCGCATTTGCGCTGCTGCTGTTCTTCGCCTACACCATTTCCTGGATTGGTTCCTGGATCGGGCTCTATATGCCCAACCCAGAAACCGCGAACACAGCCGGTCTGGTGTGGCTATTCCCGTTGACTTTCCTGTCCAATGCATTCGTGCCCATCACCGCGATGCCCGATTGGCTGCAGCCCATAGCTCAGTGGAATCCAATTTCGTCGCTGGTGCTCGCTACCCGCGACCTCTTTGGCAACCCGACCGGAATCATCGGCGACGCGTGGGCACAGCAAAATCCGATTCTGTACACGGTGATTTCTTGCGCGGTGCTCATCGCCATCTTCGCACCGCTATCGATTCGACGGTATCGGCGCACGACGGCTCGCTAGAGTTTTAGCCTGTGTAAGCCTCGACTGCGAGCACCTTGACCGTCATGGCCTTTCCATTGGCCAACGCATAGGTTGCCGAAGCACCCACTCGTGCACCCAGCAGTGCCTGTCCCAGCGGCGAGGTTGGGGAGTACACCTCGATGGAGGCGTGCGCGGCTTCTTCCCGGGAACCGAGGAGGAATGTTTCGTCTTCGTCGGTATCGACGAAGCGGATGGTGACCACCTTGCCGTGGGACACCTCGTCGTCATCAGCTTCGGGCACGCCCACCCGAGCGTGCTCGAGTAGGTGCGCAAGCTGGCGGATGCGGGCCTCGTTCTTGCCCTGCTCCTCCTTGGCCGCGTGGTAGCCGCCATTTTCCTTCAGGTCACCCTCGTCGCGGGCTAGCTCGATGCGCTTGGTGATCTCAGCGCGTCGGTCGCTGCTGCGTTCACCGAGTTCGGCCTGAAGTCGATCGAAGGCGTTCTGGGTCAGCCAGGTGACATCATCAGCGCTCATTGATTAAGGCTATCCGCGGGTGTCCAGGGTTGCTCAGGAGGCAGCACGCCGGGCGGGAACTGTGGCGGCATGACCCGCTCTGGCTCACCGCCGGAGGCACACCCCAGCAACTCCACGACATAGGCGGGAGCAAGGGTGCGCAGTGGGTAGGTCTGCTGCACATAGGTGGTACCGCGTGGCAGGTCAATGACGGCATAACCCACGTCAGCACGGGTTTCGTCCTGAGCCCGGATCACACAGACGACATCAACCTCACCCGGACGGCGCACATCGAAGGTGACATCTACCTGCTCTGGTGACACCACCCGCCAGGCTAGTAGCTCAGCCTGTACGTCCGCTGAAGACAACTGCACGGTCACGAACGCGATGGCAGCGAAGAAAGCGGCAATAACCACTCCCACGCCGGTGTAAACCCACCACGGGGTGGGGCGAATCCCGTAGCGCTCACGCATCTGTGGGCTGAGCTGGTCTGTGGGTATGCCACTGGGCATGGGTACACCTCCTCGCGCGTCTTCTGGCCGCACTTGCGACACTACATAGGTGACTGAACCTTTGAGATTACTCGCTGTGCACGCCCATCCTGACGATGAGGCGAGTAAAGGCGCAGCGACGGCGGCCCGATACGTCAAAGAAGGTGTGGACGTGCTCGTGGTTACCTGCACCGGCGGTGAACGTGGCGATGTGCTCAACGCTGCCGCGCAGCCTGAGGTGGATCAGTGGGGTCTGCCCGAGGTGCGTCAGCGTGAAATGGCCGCTGCCGTCCAAGCCCTGGGTGTGGAGCATCAATGGTTGGGATTTGAAGATTCTGGCTACCCGGCCCACCTAGACGGCGGCGAAACGGAACCGCTACCCCCTGGCTGTTTCGCCGAGATCTCCGTTGAGCAGGCGGCCGCACCGCTCATCGACATCGTTCGTCAGTTTCGTCCGCACGTGATGACAACCTACGACGAGTTTGGCGGCTATCCGCATCCCGACCACATCCGTACACACGAAATAGCGTGGGAGGCGTTTCATTATTCCGACGACATTGAACGCTACCCGGGTAGCATCCCTTGGCGGCCAGCAAAGCTCTACTACAACATGACTTTTCACCAGCAACGTGTACACGCCCTCCACGCCGCCCTGGTGGAGCGCGATATTGAATCGCCCTTTACCCGCTGGCTTGATCACTGGGCGGAGGAACCACCGGCCGATGATGCATGGCGGGTCACCACACAGGTGCTGGTCACCGACTTCCTCGACCATCGAGACGCCGCACTTATTGCCCATCGCACCCAGGTGGATCCTGAAGGTATGTGGTTCGCGGTTCCCAGACAGGTCGAGATTGATGCGTGGCCCACCGAGGACTTTCAACTCGCACTCTCCCGAGTTGAATCCACCATTCCAGAGAATGATCTCTTTGCCGGACTGCGAGGTGTGCAATGGACTGGCTGACCTCAAAACTGACCCGGGCCATGATCAACGCGGCTGACCAGAGCCCACTTCCAGACGAGCCGCCCATTGATCCGTCGCGGATAACCCCGGGATTGCTGGGCCTGGTTACCTTCGTCTTTTTGATCGTGGCTGTTGCATTTTTGTATCGCTCCATGCGTAAACAAATGAACAGGGTTGCTACCAATCTGCCCAGCTCCAACCACCCTCGCAAACTCAGTTTCGAGCCGCCGGTTGAAGATGATGGATCCAAGCCCCGGACCTAGCGCGTTGAGGGTGTGGGGGACGCCGCGCTGGGTCACCCTCACGGTGGTTGCGGTGGTAGCCACTCTGCTCTGCGTGATGCTGGCCTGGTGGCAGGGCAGTCGCACCCGCGACATCGTCAATGCTGAGCGGACCGCACTGTCGGCGCCTATTCAGGTACAAGATGCTCTCACCGCTGATGGGGCGTTGCCCAATTCCGCCATTGGTCGACCCGTCACCGTGACCGGCACTTTTGTGCCCGGCAGCCAACGCATCGTCATCAATCGGATACTGCTCGACGAATCTGGTGACCTCCCGGGCGCATGGGTGGTGGCCAATGTCGAGGTCGGTCAGTTGGCGGTTCCGGTACTTCGAGGCTGGGTGCCTGATGCCGAAGCGAAGAGTGTCTCACTACCCACGGAAACCGTGACCATTACCGGGGTCCTACAGCCCTATGAGCGCTTCTATACCGAGCGCACACCAGAACCGGGTGAACCACTGATCGCCATCACCGCCGATGCGGTTCAGGTATCGCCTGAGGTGGCAGGTGGCTTCGTCACTTTACAGAGTCAACAACCCATGGCTGCTCAAGATCCGATCCCTGTTCCGCCTACAGTGCAGACCGCGGATGCGCCATTTCCGATTCAAAACATTGCCTACACCCTGCAGTGGCTTGTTTTCGCCGGGGTGGTGTGGTTCATCTTTGGCCGCTGGCTGCGTCTAGACGTCCTGCGTGCCCGTGACGCTCACGATAGCCTCAACGTATGAACGGTGCGCTCATTCGATTTCGGGTCATGGCCTGGGTTACCGGCGTGCTCCTAGCGGTTATGACCGTCATCGGATTGCCGCTGAAGTACATCTTCAACGCAACCGATGAAGGCTTCGCCGGCACTTTCTATGCCGTGGGCTGGGTGGGTCACGGTTGGCTGTACATTCTTTATCTTGTGACGGCGCTCGATATTTGTTTTCGCATGCGTTACAGCGTTTTGCGCACTCTGGCTGTACTTCTAGCCGGCACCATCCCGTTCGCATCCTTCGTGGCCGAGCACCTCGTGGCAAAAGATGTACGGGCACGGCTTGTGCCGATGCTTTAGGCGTGCGGTGCGTCTTCGATCGAAGCGGCGGGGTTCTTGTCAGGACGCGTGGCCAGATAAGAACCGAGGATCACGAGTGGGAAGCCCACCAAAATTCCCAGGGTGATGGGTTCGGACAAAATGACGACACCCAGCAGAACCGCAACGGCTGGATTGATGAACGTGATCACGGTGGTGCGTGCCGGGCCGACTTCGGCGATGAGTGCGAATAGCAAGACGAAGGCGATGGCGGTGCACAGCACGCCCAGGGCCACGATCGACCACCAGGCACTGGCAGCCACCGGTTGACTAGGCCACTGCAACCAGACGAAGGGTGCATACACGACAGAGTTGATGAGTAGGGCGATCGTAATGACTCCGAGGCTCGGTGCGCCGCTCAGTCGTAGGGTGATGATGATGGGTCCGAGCGCGTAGCCGGTGACGGTGATAAGGGCAGCAGCAACACCGAAGTACTGAGTGCCCTGTACGTCTAGACCGACAAGTGTTGCGACGCCAGTAATGCCCACCGCGAGGCCGACGATGCGCATGCCGCGCAGGTTGGGGTCCAGGCCGAGGGCGCGAGCAAGGATCGCGGCGAGGATGGGTACCCCGGCGATCACCAGCGCGGTCACCGAGCTACTCAGACGTTGTTCGGCATAGCCCAGCATCAAAAATGGGATGGCGATCTCTACGAAGGCAAACACCACGATCCAGCGCCAGTACTTCAAGGCCGGTCGTAACTCTTTTCGCGACAGAGCAATCGGTAGCAGCAGGAGCCCGGCCAGGGCCACCCGGAGCCCAACGAGCACCGAGGGTTCTACGTATTCCACCGCCACCCGAATGAAAAGGTAGGGGGTGCCCCACAGGAGAGCCAAGGACGTAAACAGGATCCAGCCGCGCCGACTCACCGAGATCAGGCCGGGAGGGAGGGAGTGGTGAAGGTGCCAAACAGTGCCAGGGCCAGCAACACCAGACTCACGCCGATTCCGCAGTATCCGGTGATGACACCGGTGAGGGCACGGCCTCGACCGGGCAGTTGGGTGGTGTGAATCTGACGTAGAGACACGTGACCAAACACCACCGCAAGGACGGGTAGCACGGGGAAAAACCACAGGCATAAACCGACGGTGACGGCAAGGATGCCGAGCACTAAGGAGGTGGTCGCAAGAGCCGGGGCACGTACAACCGGCCCGGGAACAGGCGGATAGGTCACGCCCGGACGGTATCGAACGGGATAACTGTCACCACGACCGGCGTGGATGCTGTTTACTCAGCACCGTGGGCGATGGAATGTTGGTGGATCTGTCTCGGGCGCAATTTGCTTTGACGACGCTATTTCACTTCCTTTTCGTTCCGCTCACTCTCGGCCTTGGACCATGGGTGGCCATCTTTGAAACGATGCGTTATCGCACCGGTGATGAGCGCTACGGGCGTCTATCGCGATTCTTCGGCTCGCTCCTACTTATTAACTTCGCCATCGGCGTGGCTTCAGGAATCATTCAGGAGTTCCAGTTCGGGATGAACTGGGCAGTCTTTAGCCGCTTTGTTGGCGATATCTTTGGCGCACCCTTGGCCATGGAGGGGCTGTTCGCTTTCTTCCTTGAGTCCACCTTCCTCGGCCTTTGGGTATTCGGCCGAGGTCGGCTGCCGCGTGCGGTTCACCTGGCGAGCATTTGGCTGTTCGTTCTCGGCACCTGGCTGTCGGCCTACTTCATTTTGGCGGCCAACTCATTCATGCAGAATCCGGTCGGGTTTACCCTCGATCCGGTTTCTGGGGATGCGGTCCTAACCAGTCTCGGCGAAGTATTCTTCCAGCCACTGACCGTGTGGGCTTGGCTGCACACGATCGGTGGCGGCATCATCGCGGCAACCGTGTTCGTCTTTGGTGTGAGTGCCTATCACCTGAAGCGTGGCAACCACGTGGACCTCATGCGCAAGACCTTTAGGTCGGCCATCATCGTCGGCGTTCTCGCTGGTGGATTCCAGTTCGTCGTCGGTGACATCCTCGGCGTGATTATGGTTGACAAGCAACCGATGAAGATGGCTGCAGCAGAGGCAGTATGGGAAACTACCGGCCCTTGCGCCTCCCTGGGTATCATCGCGATACCAGACATGGCTGCCCGGGACAACTCTTTTGAAGTGGGGATTCCCTGCCTTCTCTCCATTGTTGCCACGAACTCCCTTGACGGTGAAGTTGTCGGGATGAATCAGTTGCAAGCTCAGTACGAGGAGCAATACGGACCCGGTAACTACACGCCCAGCGTGTGGATTGCTTTCTATTCATTCCGAGCAATGATGGGCTTTGGTCTCATTGCCTCGGCGTGGATGGTCGTGGCGTGGTGGCTCACCAGGCGCGGGCGCATGCCAAAGTCACGCTGGTTCTGGGGCATCTCCATTTGGATGATCGCGATGCCGTGGCTGGGCAATCTGTTCGGCTGGATCTTCACCGAGAATGGCCGCCAACCCTGGGTCGTCTACGGGCTATTGAAAACAGAGGATGCGGTTTCTGACATTAGCGTTGGTCTCGTCGCGACAAGCCTGGTTGCCTTTGTCGTTTTGTACACGATCGTCGGTCTCGTGGAATTCGTCATCATGCGTCGGTACGCGATACGTGGACCGCAAGATGTCAGCGAACCCATGCCCGGCGAGCCACCGCCCGTCCCGGCAGAATCGAGCCGGGGGTGGACGTCGTGACGTTGGCCTATGTGTTCTTCTTCGTTATTGCATTCGTGTGGTCGGTGTTTCTATTCCTTGAGGGTTTCGATTTTGGGGTGGGCATGCTCACTCGGCTCGTGGGCCGCAATGATGCGGAGCGGGGCGTGATTTTGCGGGCGATCGGCCCAAACTGGGATGCAAATGAAGTCTGGCTGCTGACCGGTGGGATTTTGATCTTTGCAGCTTTCCCGCCCTGGTACGCAGCGTCTTTCCCCTCGGCCTATATTCCGCTGCTGCTGCTCGTTTTCTGTCTCATCGTGCGTGCCCTGGCAATCGAATATCGATCCAAGCGACCCACGCATCGATGGATGAACACCTGGGATTGGTTGACCTTTGCCACCGGGCTACTACTGCCACTGCTCGTTGGTGTGTTCTGGGCAGGAATGGTGCACGGAATTCCGATCAATGCAGAAGGACGTTTTGTTGGCGATAGTCTCTGGTCGCACATCAATGTTTATTCCGTGCTCGGCGGTCTTGCTCTTGTTTCCTACTGCATCGCCCATGGAAGTGTGTTTTTGCGGCGCAAACTAGACGTTGATTGGCAAGCACGTCTGACGCCATGGGCGCTGCGCTCCGGCGCGGTCACCGTGGTGCTGATGACGATCTTCAGCGTCTGGACGGTACTGGCATATTCCGCCGATGGTGTGGGCATCGCGGTGGCGGCCGTGGTGGTGCTGGCTTTCGCGGCCGCGCTCATCACCGATCGGCAGGGCCGCACACTGACAGCTTTTTGGTTCAACGGCATCGGCATCTGTGCATTCATGGCGCAGATATTCGTGGCCCTGTTTCCCAACGTGTTGCCCAGCACCATCAGCGACGGTTACACGCTCACGATCGAGAGCGCAGCGGCGAGCAGCACATCATTGAACATTCTTGCCATCACCGCACTCATCGGTATTCCCGGAGTAATCGCCTACCAGTCATGGTCTTTCTGGGTGTTTCGCGGCCGGCTGCGTCCCAGCGAGCTTGCTCAGTCAGCCTATAAATAGTCAGGTAGCCGGAAGTTCTGCTAACGCGGCAAGCAATCGATCCACGTCATCGAGGGTGGAGTATGGCGCAAGACCCGCGCGGATGGCGCCAGCGTCGCCGAGGCCGAGATGGCGAGAGCATTCCAGGGCATAGAAACTTCCGCTCGGTGCTTCGACTCCCCGCTCTTGCAGGAACGCCGACACTGCCGCGCCGGTAAACCCAGCAACAGAAAACAGGTGGGTCGGTGTCTTGTGTGCCGCGTTGCTGTAACTGTGCACCCTAGGCATTGCGGCGAGGCCGGCAGCGAGATGGGATGAAAGCTGGTCTTCGTAGGCGCCGAGTGCAGCGAGGGATACGTCAAGGCGCTCCGTGCGCGGGGTGTCGAGCTTTTGGTCGGGAACAAGTTCGGCAAGTACATCAACAGCGGCTGTCACGCCGGCGAGCAGTTCATAGGGCAGCGTGCCTAATTCGAACCGCTCGGGCACATCCATGGTGGATGGTGCCAGCTTTTCGGGGCTGAGGGATTCAAGAAGGGACGGTGCCGCGATGAGGGCGCCCATATGTGGGCCCAGGAATTTATAGGGCGAGCAGGTGATGAAGTCTGCCCCGAGGGCGGTGTAGCTGATGCGCGCGTGCGCGGCGAGGTGAACCGCGTCGATGTAGGTGAGTACACCCGCGGTGCGCGCCAGTGCGGTGATGGCGGCGATATCGGGGCGAGTTCCCACCAGGTTGGATGCCCCGGTGATGGCCAGCAGCTTGGTTCGCGGGCTCAGGGCCGTGGCCACCGCGTCGACGCTGACCTGTGCGGTGACCGGGTCAAAGTCCAGCCACACCACGCGGGCCCCGGCACGATCAGCTGCGGTAATCCAGGGGCGAATATTGGCATCGTGATCAAGTCGGGAGACGATGATTTCATCACCGGCTGACCATTGACTGGATAACGTGCGCGCCAGATCAAAGGTGATCTGAGTCATGCTGCGCCCAAAGATGACGCCGCGGGGGTCACCGTCGAGGAGGTCAGCGATGGCTTGGCGGGCATTCAGGACGATCTCGTTGGCCCGCACCTGAGCGGCTGAGTTGACGCCACGGTTGGATAGTGGCCCGCAGAGGGCTGCTGCGATGGCGTTGGCGACGGTGCGTGGTGTCTGGGTGCCGCCGGGGCCATCAAAGTGGGCGATGCCTGACTGAATGGAGGGTACGTCGGCACGCAACACAAGCGGATCGTAAGTTGTTGCGCTAGCCGGTTTTTGCGACATTCCACTGAACTCCGTCCGGGGTGTCCTGCACATCGATTCCGGCAGCAATGAGCCCGTCGCGGATGTCGTCACTCATGGCAAAGTCCTTGTTCGCCCGGGCCTGTTGACGAGCGGTAAGGGCAACCTCCACCACCGGAGCTAGTACGCCACGTTCATCGCGAAGCCCGTTCTTGGCAGCCTCGGCGAGGTCGACGAGCATGGCGCGGAGTGCTCGCCGGGCGTGATCAATATCGTCATTTTGGAGCGTATCGGCAGCCCAGGCCGCCATCGCGTCGTCCAGCTCAAGACAGGCGGCCAAGGCTGCGTCAGCGTCACCGGCGGCGAGATCGTTTTGGAACTGGCGGCGCAGCGCATCGGTGGTTGCGCGCAGGGACAGATCTGCTGACTCGACGGGAGTGAGGGCATCGGGTGTGGACACGGGAGGGATGTTTCCGGCAGACACGGTCGCGGTTGATGTTCCGGCCATGAGTCCGGCGAGATGGCTGATGGTCACGTTAGACCCGGCCGGAATCGCGCTTTCGATTCCGTGTGCCCGAATAGTGAGACTGCCAGCGCCGTGCACCGCTACTTCACCGGTGCCAATGTCTAACACCACGGCGGTGTGTTCATCGACGCCGAGGACGCAGGCACCCGGGGGAAGTTGGCTTTCCATATCGGCTAGCCGGGTAGCTCCGAGGTAGCAGTAGCGGGTGTCGTGGCGACCACCCTCACGGTTGTCAAAATGGGGGATCACCGCAGCGGTGAGGCCGGTGAGTGCGCCCAGGAGATCTAGCGCGGTGAGCCAGTGCGGAGGGTCACCGACCTTGTAGATCTCATAGACCGGGACTGCGAAGGCGCCAAGGGTAACCGCTGCCGCACTGCCCATCACTACGGTGCCACCTCGTTGAACGAGATCAATGAGAGCCTGGGGGACTGCTGTGTCCTGCCACTGTCGCAGCGCATAACTGGGGCTACCGGGCCCGGCAAACACATAGTTTGATCGCGACAGCAAAGCCAGGGTGCGCTCGCGATCAACGAGGGGCTCGTCGCGATTGCGCCACCGCGCCGGGGTGAGTGCGGTGCCTACGGAGTCGGAGAAGTATGTCTGGATTTTCTCGGTGAGGTCATCAGCATTGGCTTGGAAACCAAAGGGGGTGTCCAACATGAGTGGATCTATCGCATCGGCAAGTAATGTGCGATGAGTTTTCACGAGCGTGGGCGAAGTTTCACCGGATCCAATAACAACAAGGCGGCCAGACACACGCGTAAGTGTGCCAGGCCGCCCCAGGTTGCGCGCGCGAGGTTTACCTCAGCGGTTTACATCAGGGGTTTACATCAAGGGCGAAGTATTCAGCGGATCGGAGCCAAAGCGGTTATCACCGCGGGTGCTGGGCAGCAGCATGAACACGATGATCACGATGGGGCCGATACAGGGAACAAGGAGAATCCAGTACCACCAGCCGGTGCGATCGGTGTCGTGAAGGCGACGCACGAGTACGGCGAGGGAGGGAAGGAATATCACGATGGCCCAGATGGTTGATAGCGCACCTAGATCGCCGTTGAAGAAGGTGATCGGTCCCGAGGTAGTTTCAACGGTCTCGCTGCCCAGATCTACGACGAGGCCGAGGGCTGCGTCTAAGGCACTCAGAACAAACGACACCACAACGACGAACAGTTGGAACCACCAGAACTCCGAGCGAGGCGCTCGGCCCTGCCACGACGCGTACTTCCCGAAACAGCTTCTTACCGCGCTACCAAAACCCATGACGCCTCCTTGGATGGATCACATCCACATGATCAGGTCCGGATGTGAGGCGGCCCAGCCTAAGGGCTTGCCGTGGTCGATGTGTGGATTCGCGGGACGGGTGAGGCGTGCGTCAAACTAATGGGGTGTCCAATGAACTCGCTTCGGCCATGTCGCCTTACCTACAACAGCACGCCGACAACCCTGTGCACTGGCAAGAGTGGGGCGCGGCCGCGTTCGCCGAAGCTCAATCTCGCGATGTGCCGATCTTTCTCAGTGTGGGTTATTCGGCGTGCCACTGGTGTCATGTGATGGCACACGAGTCGTTCGAAGACTCAGCGACAGCGGATTTTCTCAATAAACACTTCGTCAGCATCAAGGTGGATCGCGAAGAACGCCCCGATGTAGATGCCGTCTACATGGACGCGACGACCGCACTGACCGGGCGGGGTGGATGGCCGATGAGTGTGTTTCTCGATCACGCGGGTAAGCCTTTCTACGCCGGCACGTACTTTCCCCCGCAACCCCACCACGGGCTGCCTTCCTTTATGCAGGTCCTAGAGGCCATCAGCAGCGCCTGGCGGGATCGGCGCGACGACGTGATGCAAGCCGCAGAGCGCATCACCGACGCACTAGTGCAGCAATCCCAAGGCGGTGAAAGCGCGAACGCCGTGCCGAGTGAAACTCAATTGGGTGAGGCTGTGCAGCTCCTGGTTCGCCAGCATGACGATCAGCGCGGCGGCTTTGGTCGGGCCCCGAAGTTTCCGCCATCCATGGTGGTGGACTTCCTGCTCCGCCACCATTCCCGCACCGGGGATCCAGAGTCGCTGCGACTGGTTGAACTCACGTGCACGGCAATGGCGCGCGGTGGCATGTACGACCAACTCGGGGGTGGGTTTGCTCGCTACTCCGTTGACGATGCCTGGGTGGTGCCCCACTTTGAGAAAATGCTCTACGACAATGCGCTCCTGCTGCGCGCCTATACGCGTTGGTGGCGAGTAAGTAGGACACCGCTGGCGGAGCGCGTCGTGGCTGACACCGTGGAGTTTTTGCTCCGTGAAATGCAAACCACCGAGGGTGGTTTTGCTGCTGCTTTGGATGCCGATAGTGAGGGCCATGAGGGCACCTTCTATGTCTGGAGCCCAAGACTGCTGCGTGAGGTGTTGTCTGAGGATGATGCCCACTGGGTTGAGGGCCTGTGTGAAATAACCGCTGCCGGAACATTCGAAAATGGCACGTCCACGGTGCAGTTGCGACGAGACCCGGACGATCAGGACCGCTGGCTGCGCTGCCGCCGAGAGTTGATGGCGGCTCGGGACAACCGAGAGAGACCGGCACGCGACGATAAAATTGTGGCGGCGTGGAACGGGATGGTGATCGCCGCCCTGGCCGAGGCAGGTGCGGCGTTCGATCGCCCCGAATGGGTTGCTGCCGCTGAAATGGCCGGTGACCTGCTTGTCACCACTCATCTGGGCGCGGATGGCCGGCCCGATCGACTGGTGCGCACCTCTCGGGATGGGGTGTGTGGTGTAGCGGAGGCAGTGTTGGAAGACTATGCCTGCGTTGCTGATGGATTTATTCGCCTTGGCATGACCACCGGATCGTCGGTGTGGTTTGACCGGGCCGGTGTTGTGCTGCAGGTCATTGTTGATCATTTCGGCGATGGTGAAGGTGGGTTCTTTGACACTGCTGATGACGCAGACGCCCTTATCGTGCGACCCCGCGCCCCGGCCGATGGCGCCACGCCGTCGGGGTGGAGCGTGGCCGCGCAGGCGCTGCTGGACTACGCAGCGATCACTGGCAGTTCGCCGCATCGGGAAGTGGCCGGCGCGGCCCTGGGATTCGTCGCCGGCGTGGCGGCGCAAGCGCCTCGGGCGGCGGGGGCTGGTTTGGCGGCGGCCGAGGCGTGGCTGGATGGTCCACGCGAGATAGTGATCATCGGCGACTCCACTGACCCGCGCATGCAGGCACTGGTGGCCGAGGTTGCCAGCGGTGGTGCGCTATCGACGGTCTACGTGCAGGGTTCCCCCGATCACGATGATTCCTTGCCGCTGCTGGCTGGACGCCGCATGGTTCAGGGCAACCCGGCGGCGTATGTGTGTCGGTTTTTCGCCTGCCAGCGGCCGGTGACCACGGTGGATGACCTTCGTGCTGCCCTCCACTGATTCCCAGTTGCAGATACGCTGGGCGTCACCAGTTAAAGGAGATTGAACGTGGCGTTGAAGGATCTGCTGTACGGGGTGTACGAGCGCCTTCTGCTGCGTCAGATCCCAGAACAGGGTCGCCCACGTCATGTCGGGGTGATTTTGGATGGCAATCGACGCTGGGCCACGGTGCACGGATCTAGTTCTGACGCCGGCCATCGCGCCGGTGCTGCCAAAATTGAGGAGTTTCTCGGTTGGTGTGAAGAAGCCGGGGTAGAAGTGGTCACGCTGTGGCTACTTTCCACCGACAACCTGACCCGTCCCGAAGCTGAACTCAATCAACTGCAGGGAATCATCGACGATACGGTGACCGAACTTGCCAGCACCGGCCGCTGGCGGATCAACCCCGTGGGCGCACTAGACCTGTTGCCTGATCCCACCGCGGTGCGGTTGAAACAGGCGGCAGAATCCACCGCCGAGGTGAACGGAATCTTGGTGAACGTTGCCGTGGGCTATGGCGGGCGGCGCGAGGTCGTCGACGCGGTGCGTTCGATTCTGCTGCAGCACGCGGCCGAGGGCACCGAACTAACTGAACTCGCATCGGTCCTCGACGTGGAACATATTGCCGAGCACCTCTACACCAAAGGTCAGCCAGACCCAGACCTGGTGATTCGCACCTCGGGTGAGCAGCGCCTATCTGGTTTTCTGCTGTGGCAAAGCGCCCATTCGGAGTACTACTTCTGTGAGGCCTACTGGCCCGATTTCCGTCATGTTGATTTTTTGCGTGCCCTGCGTGCCTATGCCGCCCGGCAGCGACGCTTTGGAAATTGATAACGGCCGTGTCGCAAGAGAAGTAATTTGTGTGACGTAGGTCACACTGCGCTTTGACCATCACCGGCTAATCATTCCGAAATGTCCGTTTCGACGTGCGTGTTATCCACAGGTGCGCCGTGACCTCAGCGTGACATTTGTGCGATCTGCGTGCATCGTGGAGTCTCGTTCGACCCGCGCTAGGCCCGGCCTAGCACCGTGCTCCACCGCCTTCCCGGACGCGTGGTGGTGCCACGGCAGGTGGGTAAGTCACGCCGTTAGTGGCCCCGGAGCCACTAACCCGTCGAAAGGCTGTTCGTGCGTCGAAGTTCAATGAAGGCCGCTGCCGTGTGCACCATGAGTGCGGCACTTTTGGTGGGCGGTCTTGCTCCCACCGTCATGATGTCCCAGGCTCTGGCCGCAGAAGGTGATGAGTCTGTCTCCACCTCAAACGAGCGCATGCCGCGAAATACTCCCGGAGCCGACGGGCTGCCCTGGTTGACCGAGGCCGGTCAAGACATCAAGGGTTACCGCGTGAGCGCCTATGAAGGCTCCTATTACGACGAGCGCTTCGAGCAGTACCGGCTCTGTGTTGTCCAACGTGAAAGTGGCGGCAATTACGACGAATCATCCGGCGGTTTCGTCGGTGCCTATCAAATGGGTTCCTATAACTCCCCAAGCCGAGTCACCGGCAAGTTGCGGGCGGAGATGGTGGCCGAATACGGCCAGGACGCCAGCAAAGAACTTGATCGTTTAGCTGCACAGCCGCTGTACAAGTGGAACCGGTTCTGGCAGGACGCCGCATTCTGGACGATCTTCAATAAAGGCGCCGGGTGGCGTCAGTGGTCGGCCGAATGGGGCGCAAACTGGAATTGTGATCATCGAGCCAATGCCGAAAGCGGTTGGCCGAATAAGTCTCGCTATAACTACACACCCATTGAGCGTTCGACTGCGAGTGAGTCCACCGCATCCACCAGGTCGAGTAAGGCCCTGCGCGGCACTCGACATAAGGCGGTTGAGCGACGCTTTGGCCAGACCAAGCACGAGGTCGGTTCAGCCGATTACAGCCAATGGCTTGCCCGCAAATTTATCAACGCTGAATACAACTGGAAGTCGGGAGAGTTTCGGGCGTTGAAGAGCATGTGGTGGAAAGAAAGCAACTGGCGCTTTGAGGTTGTCAATTGGCAGGGGCCCTGGTACGGCCTCGGTCAGGTCAACGGTCCGTTCATTGAGTCCACCGGGTTTAAAATCTCCCAGTACCGGTCCAGCCCGTATGTGCAGATCAAAGTAGGTGCCGCCTACATTAAACAGCGCTACGGAAGCCCGAAAGCGGCCTGGCAGTTCTGGAAGGCCAACGGCTGGTACTGACCTTGTTCAGGAACTGACCTGGCTCAGGCGGGTGGCCCCACCGGGATTGTGGTGGCCACCGGTCGCAGCGTCTCGGCAAAGAAGTCATTTCCTTTGTCGTCGACCACGACGAAAGCCGGGAAGTCCACCACGTTAATTTTCCACACGGCTTCCATGCCCAGTTCTGGAAAGTCGATCACCTCCACCGAGGTGATGTTGTCCTGGGCCAAAATTGCTGCTGGCCCACCGATGGACCCCAGATAGAAGCCACCGTTCTCAGCGCACGCCTTGGTTACAGCGGCACTTCGATTTCCTTTGGCCAACATGACGAATGAGCCACCGGCCTGTTGAAACTGATCGACATAGGCATCCATGCGACCGGCCGTTGTCGGACCAAAGGATCCCGACGCGTAACCCTCGGGGGTTTTCGCTGGCCCGGCATAGTAGACGGCGTGGTCTTGCAGGTACTGCGGCATGGGTTCACCCCGGTCGAGCATGTCCTTGATCCGAGCATGGGCGATATCGCGGGCCACGACGAGCGGACCATGCAGCGAGACGCGCGTCTTCACCGGAAGGGCCGAGAGTTGCTGACGGATCTCGCTCATGGGACGGTCGAGGTTAATGCGCACCACGTCGGTTGCGGTGTCCTCCTCGCTGACGTCGGGCAGGTACTGCGCTGGCTCAGTCTCTAACTGTTCCAAGAACACACCGTCGGCGGTGATCTTGGCCAGGGCCTGCCTATCTGCCGAACACGAGACCGCGATAGCGACCGGTAACGACGCGCCATGTCGGGGCAGTCGGATGACGCGGACGTCGTGGCAGAAGTACTTTCCGCCGAATTGAGCGCCGATGCCGAAGGTGCGGGTCATCGCCAGTACTTCCGCCTCCATTTCTAGGTCTCGAAATCCGTGTCCATCGGCGGAGCCGTGAACGGGCAGTGTGTCGAGGTATCGGGCGCTGGCGAGTTTGGCTGTCTTGAGGGCAAACTCCGCGGTCGTGCCGCCGACCACGATGGCCAGGTGGTAGGGCGGGCACGCGGCAGTCCCCAGTGACCGTAACTTTTCGTCGAGGAACGCGGCGAATCGAGTTGGGTTAAGCAGGGCCTTGGTTTCTTGGTAGAGAAAACTTTTATTGGCCGAACCACCACCCTTGGCCATGAATAGCAACTCATAGGTCAGCTCGTGGCCGGGTTTGGTATCTGCATAGATATCGATTTGGGCGGGCAGGTTGGTGCCGGTGTTTCGTTCGTCCCACATCGACGTTGGTGCCATCTGCGAATAGCGCAGGTTTAAGGTGCGAAATGCATGGGCCACGCCGGCGCTGATAGCCGCTTCGTCTGGCCCGGTCGTGATAATTCCCTGCCCGCGTTTACCCATTACGATCGCTGTTCCGGTGTCCTGGCACATCGGCAGCACCCCGCCGGCGGCGACATTGGCGTTCTTCAGCAGATCCAGTGCCACGAAGCGGTCATTGGCGCTGGCCTCCGGGTCATCAATGATGGCTCGCAACTGGGCGAGGTGGCCGGGGCGTAATAGGTGTGAAATATCCCGGATCGCAGCACTTGTCAGGTCCGTGAGTACCTGAGGCTCAATTCGCAACCACTCTCGGCCTGCACCACTGAGGACTTCGATGCCGTCACTGGTGAGTTTCCGATACGTCGTGGTGTCTGGTCCTAGGGGGAGCATGTCGACATAGAAACTGTCATCCACCGCGCGTGAGTCCATGTGCACAGCGTAGGACGTCCACACTCGCGGCCCGTAGGTGAACCGATGCCCGCGCCGCTAGGGTTATTTCTATGGTTTCAGTGGCAGTCTTGGGGGAGCGGGTCATCGATCTCCTGCCCGGGGCTGACGGGCGCTACCAAGCACTGCCCGGCGGTTCTCCGGCCAATGTTGCCCTAGGCCTGGTTCGACTTGGCCTGACCCCACTGCTCCTCGCCCGAGGTGGTGATGATGGATTTTCCGCCCTACTCGATGAAGCCCTCGCTACGGCAGATCTAGATCGCAGCGGTGTCATCGGCGCGCCCGGACTTGCCATGTTGGCCGTGTGCACATCGACGTTGGACGGCGCAATGGCCTATACCTTCTACCATCGTGATAGCCCGGATTTGTCCTGGACCACTGCTGACCTGGAGTTAGCGGAGGTGCTCATGAATCGGTCGCAGGTGAAGGCATGGCACACCGGTTCATTGGTGAGTTGGCTAGGTTCTGGCGTCCCGGCGCTGCTCTCATCGTGGCAAATGGCCGCAGCGCAAGGACAGATCACCTTAAGTTATGACCCCAATGCGCGACCCGGCGCGCAGTCTCGCGACGCCATGGTTACCTCCGCTGAGCAGTTCATAAAATCAGCGCACATTGTGAAGGCCAGTGATGAAGACGCTGACTTCATGTATGCCGGACAGTCCCTAGATGAGGTGGGAAATTCTTGGCTTGCCCTGGGTGCCCAAATCGTCGTACTGACCCGAGGCAGTGCCGGTGCCTGTGCCTGGCGATCACGCCACGACGTGATTGAAGTGCCCGGATTCGAAGTTCCAGTGGTTGACACCGTGGGGGCCGGAGACACCCTGAGCGCGGCGCTTATTGCTGGGCTGCAACATTATTTGGGTGCAGACTCCGGTAGTCGAATGCGGGAACTATCCGATGGGCAAATGGCCACGATTCTTACTCGCGCATGTGCTGCTGCGGCCATTACCTGTTCACGTGCCGGAGCCCAACCGCCAACCTTGGCAGAACTCGATCAGTTTTTGCTGGCTCAGCCGAGGGAAATTCAGTCCTAGGGCGCACCGTCAAAGTCGACCGATGAGTACGTCATCAATTTGTCGAGTCGGTGTTCACTGGCCACTTCTCGGATGGTTCCGCTCTTGCTGCGCATCACGATGGAGTGAGTCTGTGCTCCCTGTGATCGATATCGAACGCCCCGCATGAGTTCACCATCAGTGATGCCGGTAGCGCAGAAGAACACGTTGTCGCTTCGCACGAGGTCATCGGTGGTCAAGACTCGGCTGAGATCATGGCCGGCATCGAGTGCGCGCTGGCGTTCAGCCTCATCGTGGGGGGCGAGCATTCCCTGAATCGTGCCGCCCAGGCACTTAATGGCGCAGGCCGTAATGATTCCCTCGGGTGTACCGCCGGTGCCGAGGAGGAGATCAATGCCGGTGCCTTCACGTGCGGCCATGATGGCACCGGCCACATCGCCATCGGTAATGAACTTGATTCGAGCGCCGGCCTCGCGGATGTCACGCGCGAGTTCCTCATGTCGGGGGCGATCGAGGATGCACACGGTCAGATCAGCGATCCGTTCACTCTTTGCCTGAGCGATCCGGCGCAGATTCTCAGCAACGGGGGCCGTGATATCCACCACATCGGCCGCCGCGGGTCCGGTGACCAACTTCGACATGTAAAACACCGCGCTCGGGTCATACATCGACCCGCGCTCAGCGACCGCCAGCACTGATATCGCATTCGACATGCCCTTAGCGCACAGCGTGGTGCCGTCGATGGGGTCGACGGCGACGTCGACTGCGGATCCGGTTCCGTCACCTACTGCTTCGCCGTTGAAAAGCATTGGGGCGTCATCTTTTTCGCCCTCTCCGATCACAACGACGCCGTCCATGGAGACACTGCCGATGAGTGAACGCATGGCGTTGACCGCTGCGCCGTCAGCCCCGTTCTTATCGCCGCGGCCCACCCATCGGGCAGCTGCCATAGCTGCTGCCTCGGTGACCCGAACCAGTTCTAGGGCCAGGTTGCGATCGGGGGCTTGGGGAGTACGAGGTGTGTGGTGCGCTGATGGGGCCGACATGACCTGAGCATGTCATGTTGGCCGATATGGGAGAGGATCATTACTGTGACCGAGCCAATTCCTGACCATGGCGATGATGTGCGCCCCACCGGACGCCGCAATGCCCGCCTAGGGCAAACAGTGGCCGATATGACCCGGTCCCTCGTGGTCGTGCTCGTGGTTGTGGGGGCGATATTGCTGGTCACCTGGCGTCCACAGCCTGAAGCCGTCAAAACGATCGACCCCACCACCGCCCTTGTTTCAGCGCGTGTGGTGGCAGATTTCGAGATTCTTTATCCGGCCGGTCTTAACCCTGATTGGCGCAACACCAGCGCTCGGTGGGACACACCGCCCACAGCCGCACCGGATGCAGCGTGGCACCTTGGCTTCGTGACACCGGCAGACGCCTATGCCCAGTTGGGGCAATCGGCTACGACAAATGCTGATTATCTGGCGGATCAGACCGCCGGTGGTCGGCTTACCGGTGACGATTTTGGCCCGTGGCAGCGGTACGCCACCGGTGTGAATAGCGCCGAACCCACCCGTTCTTTGGTGCAGATCGTCAATGGGGTAACCATTGTGGTGAGCGGCACAGCGGAGTGGGCAGAGTTGGAATTTTTTGCCGACCGGTTGTCGCCGTCAGCGTTTCCTGACCCGGGCGATTAATCCTCGTGGGTCATGATCGTGCGATCCGCCGCGGCGTCAAGCCAGCGCTGACAGTGCACGGCCAGTACCTCGCCGCGCTCCCACAGGGCGAGCGCATCTTCTAGCTCTGCCCCACCAACCTCAAGCCTTGCCACGATGGTGGCAAGTTCGTCGCGGGCTTCTTCGTAGGTCAGTGCCGCGATATCTTCGGGAATGATGACGATCTGCGGCAGTTCTGCGGGAGAAACTTCCGTTTCCTTGTTCTCGCTCATGACTCAACCTCGTCTTTAGGCTCAACAGTGTCATTAGGCTCGTCAATGTCTGGGCTCCGGGTTGCTGTGAACTTGCCCGCAAACACCCGGATGCTGACTGTGTCATGCATGGCGACCTGTTTGGGCGAATAGACAATCTTTTTTGACGATTGTGTCTTCATGGGATCGATCAAGGACACCACCGCATAGCCACGTTCTAGCGTTGCTAGAGGGGACAGTGCGCGTGTTTGAGCGAGAAGTGAGACTAACTCGGTACGTGCCTGCTTGAGCGCCTGGGTCGTGGCCCGGTGGGCACGGCCGCGAAACTGCTGGATCTTGGTTACTTCGCGGGTGAGCGCATGGTGAAGTGCACGCTGGCTGCGGGCGCGTGCCTGATCGATGAGGGCCTGCTGCTCGACTAGGTCAGGGACCACTCGCTTGGCCGCATCGGTGGGGGTGGACGCGCGAAAATCAGCGACGAGATCGATCAGGGGGTGATCATTTTCGTGACCGATAGCGCTAATGACTGGAGCTCTAGAGGTGCTCACCGCGCGGATGAGCCGTTCGTTGCTGAAGGGCAGCAGGTCTTCGAAACTGCCCCCGCCGCGGGCGAGGATGACCACATCGACGAGGGCGTCAGCATTGAGGGTTTCCAGCGCCGCCACCACCTCGGTGACCGCGTTTACACCCTGCACCGCCACCTCAATGGTGTGAAAATCAACGCTTGGCCACCGCTGGGTCGCGTTGGCCACCACGTCGTGCAGGGCGGCGCTAGCCCGCCCGCAGATGAGTCCGACGCGCCGGGGAAGAAAGGGCAGTTGTCGTTTGCGTTCAGCGGCGAAGAGGCCCTCGGCTTGGAGTAGGACTTGGAGTCGGGCGAGTTCCTCGCGGAGTGCACCCAAGCCCACAGCACGGATTTCGCGTGCGCGAATTTGCAAGGTGCCACGGCCGCCATAAACCTCGGCCTTGCCGTGGACGATGACCCGCTGGCCCTCGATGGCCGGTGGCTGCATGCGATCAAGGAGTCCGACGTTGGTGACGACAGAAAGCGACATATCGACATCCACATCGCGCAGGGTGACCCAGGCCATAGACATGCCGGGGCGACGGCTGATTTGGGCAATCTGACCTTCCAGCCACACCGGGCCTAGTTGATCTACCCATTCGCCAATGCGCGTGGAGATCACCCGCACGGGCGCAGGCTGTTCCGGTGATGTCGCAAGCTTCATATCCGCTGATGCTAACGCCGCGGTCTGATACTGCGGCGGTGCTCTTCCCGGATGGCTATTCGCCCATTGCACAAAACACGCCTACGATGGACGGGTGACCGAATCAGATGACCAAGCACAAGGCCAGCCCAAACGGCGAGGCACGGTCCTGCTCGCGCAACCTCGTGGATACTGCGCCGGGGTAGATCGCGCGGTCGTCACGGTGGAGAAAGCCCTTGATCTTTACGGGCCCCCGGTCTATGTACGCAAGCAAATCGTGCACAACCAGTACGTTGTCGACACCCTGGAAGGCCGCGGCGCCATCTTCGTGGAAGAACTCGAAGAAGTGCCCGCCGGAGCCACGGTGGTGTTCTCTGCTCACGGGGTCGCCCCCACCGTGCATGAAGAAGCTGCAGAGCGTCAGTTGAAGACCATTGATGCGACCTGCCCGCTCGTTACGAAGGTTCATGCCGAAGCCAAACGATTCGCGGCTGAGGGAAAGCAGATTTTGTTGATCGGCCACGAGGGGCATGAAGAGGTCGTGGGGACGATGGGTGAGGCACCTGAGTCCATCACTCTCGTTGAAAGTCCAGCAGACGCCGACACCGTGGTACTAGATCCGGATCGGGAGATCATCTGGTTGTCCCAGACCACGCTGTCGGTTGATGAAACGATGCAGACGGTGGAGCGGTTGCGGTCGCGCGCACCAGATCTGCAAAGTCCACCCAGCGACGACATTTGCTACGCCACCCAAAATCGCCAGGTAGCGGTCAAAGTGATTGCACCGCGCTGCGATGTGTTGATCGTGGTGGGTTCTGGAAACTCGTCCAATTCGGTGCGCCTCGTTGAGGTCGGGTTGGAAGCCGGAGCGAAAAGTGCTTTCCGGGTGGATGGCGCACACGAAATTGATGCAACCTGGTTCGACGGCGCGGAAACGGTGGGGGTCACCTCCGGGGCCTCGGTGCCTGAATCCCTCGTCGAAGGGGTACTCACCTGGCTCAGCGAGACTGGTTTCGGCGATGTCGAACCGGTGATTACGGCAGAGGAGACCCTCATCTTCGCGCTGCCGCCAGAACTTCGTCGCGACATCAAGGCTGCTGCTGCGCGCGAACTGACCTAACTAGGTCCGTTTCTGGCGTCGGTGGCGCACCCAGATGGTGAGCGCGGCCACAGCGGTGGCGACCAAGATCCACACCACGTTTTGTCCCAGGGTAAAAGGAATGAGTAGTCCCTGCTGCACCCAAAATCCGCCGGAGTCGGTGGTGGTTAACTGCCCGGCGGTCACGGTGGCAGTCAAAAATGCGATCGGTGGGGTTACGACCGCCCAGAACCGATCCCGCATTGACACGGTGGCGGCCGCGTATGCGCTTACCACTACCAGGGCAATCCCGGTGAGGGCACCGATACTGTCGGTCAGGATCGCGTTGGCAAATGCGATGAGCACCGTGAATCCGGTGACGAGAATGAACACAGCCACCGCGCCCAGACCGCCCTGCTGCGCCCGAGCCTCGGCGCGTCGACGTTGGCTGGGGGCTGGAACCAACCGCGGCCCGGAAGCCAGCATTGCCTCCTCCGCGGCTGGGCCAGCGGCTCCACTGGAGCGAAATAGCCGGCCGGTGGGCGGCCCATCCGGGGTCGAATCGTCCGGTTGATCCACATGGTTCACGAGGGGAAGGCTACGCCACCTCCGGGGCTGACTACGCTGAGATGGTGGTAGCCGTGGATCCGACATCGCTTGATCCTGTCTCTTTTGGCTATGCCGGCCTCATCGTGGACTGGGGCGGGGTGCTCACTGAAAACCTCAAGGACGCTGTCAATCGATGGGCGGTGGCCGACGACATAGACATTGATGCCTACGTCGCCATCATGCGGTCATGGTTGGGCGAAGACGGTGAAATCGAGGCGAGGCTCAATCCGATTCATGCACTGGAACGTGGCGAGATGCAGGTGCCGCATTTTGAATCACGTCTGGCTGAAGAGCTCACCCTGCGCAGTGGCCGACCAGTTGTTGAACAGGGACTCCTTGCCCGGATGTTTTCCGCTTTCGAGCATTCCCACGACATGAATGGGTTAGTGCGCCGGGCCCGCGCGGCCGGTATTCGAACCGCGCTGCTGTCCAATTCCTGGGGCGAGCACTATCCGCGCGACCTGTGGCAGGACATGTTTGATGTCACGGTCATCAGCGGCGAGGTGGGTATGCGTAAGCCAGAGGAGCGGATCTTCACCCATACTTTGGAGTTGCTCGATCTACCGCCCACCGAATGTGTTTTTGTCGATGATCTCCCGCACAACATCCGGGCGGGGGCTGAACTTGGGTTAACCGGGGTGCTGCATACGTCCTTTGCGCAGTCCCAGATCGAACTTTCTGCACTGTTCGGGGTGGATCTGTCCTAGGTGTGGCCGCCGATCGTGACACGATGGCATCGTGACCGAACGGTTGAGTGCACTGGACGCCTCATTTCTTTACCTTGAGACAGCCAATGCCCCGCTACACACGGGCAGCGTGGTGCTCTTTCAGGAGTCACCCGGGGCCCTGGACCACCAACGCGTCGTGAAGTTGATCCAGGAGCGCATCGCCTTCCTGCCGCGCTATCGACAGCGCCTTCGTGAAGTGCCCGGTGGTTTGGCGCACCCGGTGTGGGTCGACGACGCGCATTTCGACGCCACCTACCATGTGCGTCGCTCAGCTTTGCCGGCCCCGGGCTCCATCGAGTCGCTATATGACCTGGTCGGTCGGATCATGAGCCGACCATTGGATCGACGCCGCCCGTTGTGGGAGGTGTACCTGGTGGAAGGCGTGCAGGGCCGCCGATTCGCGTTGCTTACCAAGACTCATCAGGCCATGGTGAACGGTCTTTCTGCCCTTGATATCGCCGAGGTCATCCTCGACGAATCTGCGACGCCGTCTCCCCAACCGGTCTCTACCTGGCAGCCATCGCCGGAGCCGAGCAGTGCAGAGTTGATGGTCGGTGCGATTAGCGAAAATTTGCAGCGGCCGCGTCAGTTGTTTACGCGTTTGGGCGCCACCGTCAGCGCCGGTTCCCGCACGGTGGGCGACGTGTGGGCCACGTTGCGCGAAGCGGCTCGACCTGCGGAGCACAATCCGTTGACGGTATCCATTGGTGCGCAGCGACGCTTCGCCACTGTGGACCTTCGGCTGGAGGATTTCAAGACTGTTCGCCAACGCACCAGTGGGTCCATCACCGATGTTGCACTGGGAGTGGTCACCGGGGCGCTGCGATCATGGCTATTTAGTCGGGGAATTCCGGTGACGGCAACGACCACCGTACGCACACTGGTGCCGGTCAGCTTGGCTGCGAGCGATCCGCGCTCAGCTGAAGTCTCGGCGGTGGTTTTAGATTTGCCCGTGGGTGAGGGCGACCCGGTGATTCGTGTGCAACGCATCGCCTTCGATATGGCTCGCCACGGTGCTGACAGTCATGTGACCGGGGCACGGGCAATGAGTGAGCTGGTGGGCTTCGCCCCGGCAACGCTGCATGCCCTCGGAGCCCGGGTGGGTGCTGGCTTAGCGGCCCGCGCGTACAGCCTGATCGTGACCAACGTGCCTGGCCCGCAGGTGCCGCTGTATGCAGGTGGCGCACGCATGCTGGCTACCTACCCGGTTGTCCCCATCGGTGAGCGGCAGGCGATGAGCATTGGGATCACCTCGTATGCCGGCGGAGTATTCGTTGGCTTGAACGCTGATCGTGATGCGATGGACGACCTCGATCTGTTCGCCACGGCAATGCAGGAAGCAATGTCTGAACTTCTCGACACAACACGGGCGCGTAAAGACCGACGTTTGCAGGTTGCGGGTGGACAATCAACGGTGTCCACCCGTTCGACCAAATCGCGAGCGAAGAAGCAGGTGACCAGCGATGACTGACCCGGCACCCAAGAAGGCTCTGGTGCTGGGCGGGGGCGGTGTCCTTGGTGCGGCCTGGTCGGTGGGCGCGCTATGTGCCCTGGAAGAGACGCGCGGTCTAGGCCTGGAAGATTTCGACATCATTGTCGGCACATCCGCCGGTGCGGTGCTGGGTTCACTCGTGGCCGCCGGTGTCACTCCTCATCAACTGAAACAGCATCAACTCGGTGAACCGGTGACCACCGGCCCGCTGGCCGGGTATTCCTGGGACTACGAAACAGCCACCGGTGGTTCACGTCCTAGTATGCCTAAGCTGCTTGGCCCTGGTTCATTTAAGTTGATAGCAAACGGTTTGCGTAGTTTGGCGAAGCGGCCGCCTACGGCATTTCTTTCTGCGTTTATGCCACTGGGCACCGGTTCCCTGGAGCGAGTGGGGCATCTGGTGGATGCGATTACTCCGATGGATGCCTGGTCGCCGCATCGTAATCTTTGGGTCGTAGCAATGAATTACACCGAGGGCACCCGAGTGGTTTTTGGTCGACCCGATGCACCGGAGGTGCCACTTGCCGATGCCGTCATGGCGTCATGTGCAATCCCTGGCTGGTTTGAACCGGTGGAAATTCATGGCACGCCTTACATTGACGGTGGTGCATGGTCGGCAACATCGGTGGATGTGCTCGTGGGCTCTGGCGTCGACGAGGTTTACGTCGTCGCACCGATGCTGTCCTTTGCCGATGATGAACCAGTTGGTTTCCTCACCCGGGTTGAACGCCAGTGGCGCCATCGAGTAACACGACGCTGCATGAACGAGGTGAACGAGGTTGAAGCCGAGGGTGCCCAGGTGCACGTCTTGGGCCCCGGCCTCGAGGATTTGCAGGCCATGGGCGCGAATATCATGGACACATCTCGACGAGTAGGCGTGATGGAAACATCGCTGCGCACCAGTCGTCGCGCCTGGGAGGGCGGCACTCCGGGTAGCTTTGCGGCGACCGGTTAGTGGTCAATGATGTCTGATGCACTGGTATCTGATCTGCTGAGCGAAACTGCGCGCTTGGCAAAACAGACGCACGTAGAAGAATCTGGAATGGCACTGCTACACAATTATTATCGCCACGTTGCTCCGGCAGACCTAGAGCATCGAACTCCGGCAGACCTGCTTGGTCCTGTGGTCACGCACCTACAGGTAGGAAAACATCGCCCTGATGGCACCAGTGTGGTTCGTGTTTTCACTCCCACAGTGAGCGACAACGGTTGGTCGGTGGGTCATACCGTTGTGCAGATCGTTACCGATGACATGCCGTTTCTGGTCGACTCAGTGTCGTTGGCGCTCAATGGTTTAGATCGCACGATCTATCTCGTCATTCACCCGATCGTCACCGTGCGCCGCGGCGTAGCCGGTGATTTGCTTGAAGTATATCCCGACAATGGTGGTCCACCGAAAGGCTGTGAGGCCGATCCCTTTATTCGGCGCGAGTCCTGGATTTGTGTTGAAATTGATCACAGCACGGCCCATGTAGAACAAATCCACCAGGCCGTAAGCACAAGTGTGCGCGATGTGCGTGACGCAGTCGAAGACTGGCCACGACTGAGTGCGAGGGCCGAAGAAATCGCCGAGCAGCTGCGCACGGACCCGCCACCCCATGTTGATTCGATCGAGCTTCACGAAACGGCGGCGCTCCTTGACTGGCTGGTCAAGGACAACTTCACCTTCCTTGGTTTTCGCGAGTACGACCTCGTCGGGGACAGCGGCGAGGAGGCCCTTCGCGCCGTACCCGGTAGCGGTCTGGGGATCCTGCGGGCGGATCAAACTCAGTCGGGCGCGTTCGCCACACTGCCTGCTGCGGTTCGCTCGCGGGCTCGGGACCCGCAACCACTAATCCTGACCAAAGCCAATAGTCGTTCCACAGTGCATCGATCCGGATACCTCGATTACATCGGGGTGAAACGCTTTGATGCTCACGGCATAGTCACCGGTGAGCGAAGATTCGTGGGCATTTACGCGGCCTCGGCTTATGCACAATCGGTGATGACGATTCCCGTTATCCGCACTCGGGTGGATCGGGTTTTTCAACTGTGTGAAGTATCCAGGACTTCACACACGGGCAAGGCCATCGAACATTTTCTCGAGACATTTCCGCGCGAAGAGCTCTTTCAATATGGCGCCGAAGAGTTGGCCGATGTTGCGCTGGCCGTGCACCAGATGGCAGAGCGGCGACAAACGCGATTGTTTTGCCGAAGAGATCCATATGGTCGATTCGTTTCCTGCCTGGTTTACATCCCACGTGATCGTTACACCACCGCTGTTCGCCTGCGCATCCAAGGCATCTTGCGCGAAGCCTTCGGAGGAAATGATGTGGATCATGCTGCTTTCGTGTCCGAGTCTGTCCTAGCTCGACTACACATTGTCATCAGAGTAAAACCAGGCGAGCAGCTGCTTAGCCCCGACCTTCACGACGTGCAAGACCGACTCATGCATTCGGTGCGAAGTTGGGATGACGACTTCGCGGATGCACTGCGAGATCGCGTGGGTGAACATGCAGCGGTGGGCATCCTGTCGGTTTATGCGGCTGCGTTTCCCGAAGGCTACAAGGAAGATTTCTCCCCACCGATGGCTGTTGGCGATGTATTGGCACTGGAATTAACCGATGAACGCAGCGGCATCTACCTGCATCTATATTTACCCATCGGGGCTGACGCACAGATTCGACGCCTAAAAATTTATCGCGATGGCGGCGCCATTTCACTGTCGGTCATATTGCCCGTACTCAACAGTCTTGGCGTGGAGGTCATGGATGAACGTCCCTATGAACTCCTGCGCCCTGACGACACATCCGTGTGGATCTATGACCTTGGGTTGCGTTTACACGCCGATGAATTACTCGCTGCCCAGACGCTGCCGGATCGATTCGAGGAGGCCTTCGCAGCAGCCTGGGCCGGTGATGCCGAGGTAGATGCACTCAATGCCCTCATTGTTCGCGGCGGACTCAACTGGCGGCAGGTATCTGTCCTGCGTGCATACACGCGCTACCTACGTCAGGCGGGCACTTCATTTGCGCGCGACGATATCGAGCGTGCGTTGCTCGCCAATGCCAGGGTGGCCGTTGACCTGGTGCACCTGTTTGAAGACCTTTTTGCTGTGACGCCGGATAACACCCCCGCGCAACTACCCGAATCCCGCTGGCAGCACTTTGCCGATGAAATTGAGGCGGTGGTGAGCCTGGATGACGACAGAATCCTGCGCGCACTGTTGTCGATGGTTGCGGCAACGCAGCGCACCAATTACTACCGCCGCGACGAAGCAGGTTCTTTCCGCAGTGAAATCAGTATCAAACTTGACCCCGCTGCCATCGACGTGCTGCCAGAGCCACGACCTCGTCATGAGATCTGGGTGTATTCCCCGCGGGTTGAAGGTGTCCACCTCCGTTTCGGCGATATCGCTCGGGGAGGATTGCGGTGGAGTGATCGCCGGGCAGATTTTCGCACCGAGGTCCTCGGTCTGGTCAAAGCCCAAGAGGTCAAGAACGCTGTGATCGTTCCGGTGGGCGCCAAGGGTGGTTTCGTTGCCAAACAACTACCCGACCCGCATGATGATCGGGGTGCATGGTTGGCCGAGGGTCAAGCGGCTTATCAGGCATTTATCGGGGCTCTGATGGACCTGACCGATAATTACGTGGGTGGCAAGGTCGTTGCCACTCCTGAGGTAACTCGACGCGATGGCGATGATGCCTATCTTGTTGTAGCGGCCGACAAGGGAACCGCATCCTTTTCCGACCTTGCGAACAAGATCTCGGTAGACCGTAATTTTTGGCTCGGCGACGCGTTCGCCTCCGGTGGATCAACCGGCTATGACCATAAGGCAATGGGCATCACCGCACGCGGTGCTTGGGTTTCGGTGCAGCGACATTTTCGTGAATTGGGCATTAATATCCAGTCGGAGGAGTTCACGGTTGCCGGTATCGGCGATATGAGCGGCGATGTGTTTGGTAACGGCATGCTGCTATCACCGCACATTCGATTGCTCGCAGCTTTCGACCACCGGCACATCTTCCTAGACCCCAACCCGGCTGCCGCAGCATCCTTTGCCGAACGTAAGCGACTGTTTCAGTTACCTCGGTCCTCCTGGGCCGACTACGATCCGGCGCTGATTTCCACCGGTGGTGGAGTCTTTGACCGTTCAGCGAAATCAATTGCCATCACACCTCAAATCGCCCAGGCCCTGGGTCTTGATTCAGCCATCACGGCGCTGGTGCCGGCGGAATTAATACAGGCGATCGTGACCGCGCCGGTTGATCTGCTCTGGAACGGTGGAATCGGCAGCTATGTGAAGTCCAAAACTGAGACATCCATTGATGTTGGCGATAAAGCCAATGATGCCGTCCGCGTTAATGGCGAGCAGTTGCGTTGCAAAGTGGTGGGCGAAGGTGGCAATCTCGGGTTCACCCAACTCGGCCGGATTGAGGCTGCGTCGGCGGGAGTTCGGATCAATAATGATGCGGTCGATAATTCCGCCGGGGTGGACACCTCTGATCACGAGGTAAACCTGAAAATTTTATTGGATTCCCCGGTGCGATCTGGGGACCTGACCATGAAGCAGCGCAACGATCTGCTGCACAGCTTGACCGATGAGGTTGCCGAACAAGTTTTGGCCGATAACTATGCGCAAAATGTGTTGCTGGGCAACGCTCGGCGCGGTGCCGCAGCTTTGATTTCGGTGCACGGCCGCATGATCCGCGACTTGGAAGAGCGCGGTGTGATGGCTCGGGCGATCGAGTATCTGCCATCGGATGAAATGATGGCAACACGGCTCGCGGCCGGTCAGGGCTTGACCTCACCAGAACTTGCCGTACTCATGGCCTACGCCAAAATCTCCCTCTCCGCGCAGCTGCCAGCATCTTTGGCGACCGAGGGCTGGTTTGCCCAATGGCTGCCAAGTTACTTCCCCAAAGCGCTCCGCGATCCCTTCGCGCAAGCGATTGTTCAACATCCCCTGGCCGAGCAGATCGTCATCACCAGTGTGGTGAATCACCTGATCAATACCGGTGGTATCAGCATCGTTTTTCGCGCCTGTGAAGAGACCGGGGCTAGCCCGGCCGAGGTGGTGCGGGCGAGCGCGGCGGTACTGGCTATCTTCGGCCTCGACAGGTATTTCGCCGCCATTAATGAACTTGATAACCAGATTCCTACCGGGGTGCAGTCACTTCTCCATCTTGAAGGTCGACGACTACTAGACAGAGGCATTCGCTGGTTCTTACAGACTCGGGGCGACACCCTAGATGTGGCTACCGAGGTATCGACGTTCGGTACGTGGGTTGAACGGTTGATGCCACTGGTGCCAAATGCGTTGCGGGGCATTGAAAGGCAGCGACTTGACCGAAATACGCAACGTCTGGTTGATCTGGGTGCGCCACCGGATCTAGCCCAGCAGGCGAGCGCAATGCTTGATTACTTTGCACTCCTAGACGTCGTGGAGATCGCCGGGCGCGCTGAGCAGGATCCAACCGAGGTAGTTGACGTGTACTTCGCCGTGTCCCAGCGCTATGACGTGGATAGGTTCCTCGGTCAGATCACAGTGCTGCGCAGGGCAGACCGGTGGACGGCACTTGCACGGCAGGCGCTGCGCAGTGATCTTTACGGGGCGCTGGCCGGGTTCACCCTCGGTGTCATTCGCGCCACTGAACCGGGTGTGCCCGCGACTGATCGCATCGAGATTTGGGAGACCGATAACGCCGAGGGTTTGGCTCGGGCGCGCACCACGCTCGATGAGATTGCCGCCCAGGAGAATGCCGATCTGGCCATGTTGTCGGTGGGGCTGAGGGTGTTGCGCACGCTGGTTGCTCAGGCCCGACTGCGTCCCTGAGTTCGGGGTGGGGATCGCCAGTTTTGGTTGGTGA
>JABAYF010000024.1:0-99496 GCA_018609125.1 Candidatus Nanopelagicales bacterium
GCACCAGCAAAAAGACATATGTGTATGTGAAAACCGAAGATGGCACCGCACGGTCGAACCGGGTGATCATTCGTTAATAGATAGACAAACTGAGAGTGGCGATTCAATCGCCACCTTCAACGCGTTTTGCCAAATCCGGATGAGATATTCACGGCGCATCCAGCATCTAAGCGCCGTACTGACTTTCCTTCGAAACCCCCTGGCATTACGTGGGGGCGGGTAGAGAAGTTGAGCGGGTGACGGGATCCGTCGCGCACCCAATAGCGCACTCCTCCCGATTCCCGACGTGTTTCCCCATCACGCACAAAAGGCCCGGGGGATCAACCCCGGACCCTTCGCACATGAGCGGGTGACGGGAATCGAACCCGCACTGTCAGCTTGGGAAGCTGATGTTCTGCCATTGAACTACACCCGCGAACGACGGTCACAACGCATCGCCTTGCGGAGAGCACCTCTTGTGGCCATTTTACGTGCACGTGATTATGGCACCCACCGGTAAGGATCAGGCACACTGAGCCGGTGACCGATCCCTTTATCGCCTACACGGCCCCCGTAGTCAGCGATCCACAAAGCCAAGGGGCCGCCTTCTTGCAGTTGATGGATGCCCGACGCAGCGTGCGTGAATTCTCCCACCGACCGGTGCCGGTGGAGCTCATCGAGTTGGCAGTGGCCGCAGCGAACACCGCCCCCAGTGGTGCACATCAGCAGCCGTGGAGCTTCGTTGCCGTGAGCGACGCGAACACAAAGCATCAGATTCGCCTCTCCGCTGAGGAGGAGGAACGGCAAAACTACGAGGGTGGCCGGCTGCCCGATGCGTGGCGAGAAGCGATCGCACCGCTGGGGACCGATGCCGATAAATCATTTCTCGACGTCGTGCCGTGGATCGTTGTTGCATTTGCGCAAAAATCCACGTTACTTCCCGACGGTAGCCAGCGAAAGAATTACTACGTGAATGAATCAGTGGGTATTGCCTGCGGTCTGTTCATTGCAGCGCTGCATTCCATGGGGTTGTCCACCCTGACCCACACACCCAACCCCATGGGCTTCCTCACCGAAATCTTGCAGCGGCCGCCCACCGAACGGCCCTACATCCTGTTCCCGGTTGGCTACGCCGCACCGGACTGTCAGGTACCTGATTTGCAGCGCAAGCCACTCGAGGAAGCGCTGATCGTGCACGACGGCCTGCTGCTCTCCTAATGTCCGTTAACGCCGGTGAGTACGGGCAGGTCGCCGGCAAGGAGATCCTGCGGCTGCCACAGCAACTGATATCCGGTCGCGGTAGGTAACAACACAGCGAAGAGGTCGAACCGGCCCTCTGGCCAGGTATCCGGCACGGTTTGGCCGGCCTGAAGGGTAAAGCTGCGTAGCAATTCCGGGATGCGCTCATGATCCCACACGATCAGAGCCGGTGAATCAGTCGCAAGAACCTGCTGCGCCACAACAGCTTCTTCGCCCCTGGCGAAATGATTTACCACGTGACAGTTCAGGCGTGCAGCAATAGGTATGGCAGTGTCGAGGCAGCGATGACTCTTGTTACTTGAAGTTGCCTTGACCGCGAAAACACGCTGCAGCGGCGTAGGTAAATCTGGCGACGGCTGACTCAGACGGAAGCCCAAAGCCCCCGCACGACTCCAGCCTCGCGGGGTGAGGCCGTGGGTGCTGGGAGCACCTTGATGATCAACGCCGCGGTCACCATCGGGTTCTGGTTTTTCGGCGTGACGAATGATGACAACAGCAGGGTCCATGGCCGATGCAATCTGCTAACGAATGCGTACCTCGTCAGTAAAGAACTTGTTCGCCTCAGCGTTGTACAGCAGGAACAAGATGACGATGTCTATGGCTATCGACACGACGGCGGAGATGATGAGGGAGAAACCAAGATCGGTGGCGAGCACAATGGATAGCGAACCCAGTGCACGCAGACCAATAATCACGGTGAGCACGATGCGGGCCACATTGCTGCCACGAGCGATGAACACCGCGAACAATGCCGAGATCACCGCGAACACAATGAGAACGCCACCAATGACCAAGAACGTGGGCCCCACACCCGGTGCCCACGACTCAGGCAGCCCGAGGTTTTTCAGCTCCTGAGCGATCTGTTCCTCGTCGCCCGCCGCGGTAAGACCGGTGCCGGTGAAGAACGCCGTAATCGCGGTGATCAACCAAAAACCGGCTGAAATCCACAGCAAGACGGTGACCAGGGTGACCGATCCGGGCCTGTTTCGTGTATTCGTCATGAGCCGAACTCTAACTGGAGGAAGCTTCGTTTTGTTCGTCCAACACAAATCGCCCCGGTTCAGAGTCGCCCACGATGCGGGCAATCTGGGGCACGATCAAAATCCAAGCCACCACATGGAACACCGACAACCAGATGCGCGTTGACCACAGCACGTCGGCAGGCTGGACCAGCGGGCTCACCAGCGATACCGCTGCTGCCGCCGTGCCCGCCCAAAACGCGATGCGTTGGGCATGACGCCGGCCCAGCACGAAATAGGAGAGCAACCCAAACGCCAAGGCCGCTACCAGCGGAGCCAGGAACATGAGGAACCACGGGATCGGCTGGGCAGCTTGACCAGGTGGGGCCGCCACAAAGGGAACACCGATGAGGCGGGCAAAAACGTAGAGGATGGCACTGATGAGGCCGGCCCACGAGCCGGTCACCACCGCGGCGTAGATCAGATCGCGTAGACGCGGGACGGCGGATTCGGGCGGGCCTATCGGCGTTACCGATCCCGTCCAGGCTGCGGACATAGCCAAACCGTAGCCCTTGCATTTGTTACTGATCAGTAGCATCATGGTAGTTACCGGCGGGTAACCCCCGAGGGACCACTACGGCCTAGGAGTGCTCATGTCTCACTATCGTTCAAATCTGCGCGACCTTGAGTTCAACCTCTTTGAGGTATTTGGCGCCAATGAGCGTTTGGGCACCGGGCCATTCACCGAAATGGACCCCGACACTGCACGCGGTGCTCTCGCTGAAATTGATCGGCTCTCCTGCGGCCCGCTCGCGGAGTCCTATCTGTCCTCCGACCGCAATCCCCCCGTCTATGACCCGGCCACCAAGACGGTGACCATGCCGGAAGACTTCAAGAAGTCTTACCGCGCGTTGATGGATTCAGAGTGGTGGAGACTAGATCTACCCGATGAACTCGGTGGTGCCGGTTCGTCACCGTCGCTGCGCTGGGCCGCGGCTGAGCTGTTCCTCGGCTCCAACCCCGGTGCTTTCCTCTACATGAGTGGCCCCGGTTTCGCCTCCATTCTCAATCGCCTTGGCACCGACGACCAAAAGCGCTGGGCTGAACTGATGATTTCAGAAGAATGGGGCGCCACCATGGTGCTCACCGAGCCCGATGCGGGTTCAGATGTGGGCGCGGGTCGCACCAAGGCTTTTGAAAATGAGGACGGTACCTGGCGAATTGAAGGCGTGAAGCGGTTCATTACCTCCGCCGAGCACGACCTCACCGACAACATCGTGCATCTCGTCCTCGCCCGACCCGTGGGTGTTGACGGCGTCGGTGGCCCAGGCACCAAGGGCCTGTCCCTGTTCCTCGTACCGAAGTTTCATGTTGATCTGGCCACCGGCGAACTTGGCGAACGCAATGGCGTCTACGCCACCAACGTGGAAAAGAAGATGGGCCTGAAGGTGTCCACCACCTGCGAACTCACCTTCGGCGACCAGGAACCGGCCGTCGGTTGGCTAGTGGGCGATGTGCACGACGGTATAGCGCAGATGTTCCAGGTCATTGAATACGCCCGAATGATGGTGGGCACCAAGGCAATTGCACAGTTGTCTGCCGGGTACCTTGCCGCATTAGATTATGCGAAAACGCGGGTACAGGGCGCCGACCTCACCGAAATGCTCGACAAGGCCGCACCGCGCGTAGAGATCATTAACCACCCCGATGTACGTCGTGGCCTGATGCTGCAGAAGTCCTACGTTGAGGGTATGCGCGCACTCATCCACTACACCGCGGCATGGCAGGACAAGATCCTGATGGCACAAAACGGCGTCGAGGGAATTGACCTCGACATGGCCGAGCGCATGAACGATCTGCTGCTGCCCATCGTGAAGGGTGTGGGGTCGGAGCGGTCATACGAACTGCTCGCCACCTCGCTGCAAACCTTCGGTGGATCCGGCTATCTCCAGGACTACCCGGTGGAGCAGTACATTCGCGACGCCAAGATCGACACACTCTATGAAGGCACCACCGCGATTCAGGGCCTTGACTTTTTCTTCCGCAAAATGGTGCGCGACCAGTTCAAGTCGATCTTCTACCTCGCCGCCCAAATCACCGAGACAGTCAAGGGTGAGGCGGGTAACGGTCAACTCTCCGCAGAGCGGGAGATGCTGGGCAAGGCACTGGAGGAAGTGCAGGCCATGGTCGGTGCACTTGGCCAGTGGGCATTGGCGTCGCAGGAAAACATCAGCGAGGTATACAAGGTGGGTCTGAATACCACCCGGCTGCTGATGGCCACCGGTGATCTGGTCATTGCCTGGCTGCTGCTGAAGCAGGCCGAGGTAGCGATTGCCGCTCTAGATAGTGCAGCTTCAGACCGCGATGTTCCCTTTTATCAGGGCAAGGTGGCAACGGCGAAGTGGTTTGCTCGCAACCGCCTCCCCCTGCTGGCTGCTGAGCGAGCAATTCTAGAATCCACTGACGACGCACTGATGGAACTCGCCGACGAATCGTTCTAACCATCTCCTGACTGCTCACCTCGGGTGAGCAGTCAGGAATGGCAGGATGCGCCCATGGTGGATGGTGGGTTTGACGGATTGAGCGGACAAATCCTTGCCGCCACCGCTAACCCGGCCTTACCGCGGCTGTTCCTTGAGTTCGGTGTCTTACTGCTGCTGCTGGGCATCCTGGCCCGAATCGCCCACCGACTCAACCTCTCCCCGGTGCCCTTCTACCTCATCGCTGGACTGTTTTTTGGCGAGGGCGGTGTCGTTGGCGTCCCCGCCAGTGACGGTTTCCTCGAGACGGTGTCTGAACTTGGCGTCGTCATCTTGCTGCTGCTGCTCGGCCTGGAATATTCCGGCGACGAACTGGTGCGCACCGCGCGCAGGCAACGCTGGACCGGTCTCGTTGACCTCGTCGCCAACTCCGTGCCCGGTGTGGTGCTCGCACTCTTGCTGGGGTGGGGGTTGCCCGGCGCGGTTGCCCTCGGTGGGGTTACCTACATTTCATCCTCGGGAATTATTTCCCAGGTAGTGCGCGATCTGCGCTGGCGGCGCAACCCCGAAACCAAACCCATCGTCAGCGTGCTCATCATCGAAGACCTCGTAATGGCGCCCTATCTGCCCATCCTGACGGTGATTCTCACCGGTACCGGCCTTGTTACCGGCATCGTCAGCGTTTCAGTCGCGCTCATGGTGGTGGCCGTTGTCATTGTGGTCAGCCTGCGCGGTAGCCGACGCATTAGGCGCATCTTCAATCCCAAAGACCCCGTGTCGCTGCTGCTGCTGGTCTTTGGTGCCGCCATTGCCGCGGCCGGTATCGCCGGGTTCGCCGATTTCTCCCCCGCCGTGGCGGCCTTTCTGGTGGGTCTGCTGCTCACCGACGAAGTGGCCGAGGTTGCCCGCCGCCGTCTAGACCCCCTTCGCGACCTGCTCGCCGCCGTGTTCTTCGCCTATTTCGGGGTGACCACCGACCCGGGGGAGATCCCCGGCGTTTTGCTGCCCGCCCTTGCCCTAGCTCTGATCACCATCGGTACGAAGTTTCTTACCGGCTGGGTCGCCGCCCGAACGGTGGCCAACACCACCACGAGCGCCCTGCGTGCCGGTGCGCTGCTGTCTGCTCGCGGGGAATTCAGCGTCATCATCGCCGGCCTGGTGGTGATTTCTGGCGTGCTTCCCCCCAATTTCAACGCCCTGGTTGCCACCTACGTTCTCCTCACCGCCACCATCGCCCCGATCATGGCCCGATTCGCTGAGCCGCTGGGTTGGTGGTGGGATCAGCGCCCGAGGCGACCTCGGCGTACGCTCAAGGGGTGAGAATCACTGCTGGCCCTTCATCGCCCGTGATCCGCGTGATCGCCGTGCTCACGATGGGGTTCGCCCTCGTGGCCGGCCTACTCGTGCCCACCCTGGTCAACGCCAACCACGCCCGCGCGCACGCCGACCTGGTGAGCACCAATCCGGTGGATGGCAGTCAACTAGATGTCGCGCCCACCGACCTCACCTTCACTTTTTCTGAATCACTGCTACCCGACTTTGTCCGCTTCATTCGCATTTCTGACACCGGCGACACAGCTGATCTGCCCGTCACTTCCGTAGAGAACAATGTGGCCACCGTGGGTTGGTCGACTGACCTCGGCGCTGGCGCGTGGACGGTGGAATATCGCGTGGTTTCCCAGGACGGTCACCCGGTGAACGGTTCCATTAATTTCACCGTCAATGCCACCCCGAGCCCCACCCCAACGCCGAGCCCCACCGCCACTGTGAGCCCCACCACCTCACCCACTCCGGCCCCGAGCCCCACCGCAGACCCAACAACACCCGCGCCCAGCCCCAGCACCTCTCCGGCCGCCGATACCGGTGGATCCACGACCGGTTGGCTCATTGCCGGTATCGCCGTGATAGCGCTGGCCATTGTGGTTATTGCTGGTCTCATCGTGCGGCGCCGATAAAGACGACCCCGACGTGACCACCACCGAAACCGCACCGACCCCCAGCGCACCCGCGGGCACCGCACCGGTGCGCATTGGGCCGTGGATCACCGGGCTGGTGGCCCTCGGTGTTGTGGTGGTCAGTGTGTCCATGCTCCTCGCCGGTGGGGCCTATGAGGCACCAACGGTAGGTCTGCCCGACCCCGGCCCCATCGTGGGCTGGGGGCTTCCTATCTCACGGATTCTCACCGATATCGCTGCAGCATTTACCGCTGCCTGGCTCATTGGTGCTGCGTTTATGAACCCACCCGGGCGCGATGGTGTGGTCTCTCGGCTAGGTCGCGCCGACGTGAAGCGCGCGGCAATCTCCGCCGGTGTCTGGGCCGTCTTGTCACTCACCCAGATGGTGCTCACCCTGGCCAATGTCTTGGGCATCTCCCTCACTGAAGCGCTCCGCCCGGAGATCATCTCGACCTACGCCTGGGACGTACCCACCACACGGGCACTTGCGATAACCGCCCTCATCGCCGCAGTTGTGGTGGTGGTCGCAGTATTCGCCTCAACCACTGCCGGGGCAGCGATCTTGCTGGTGCTCACCGTCGTTGCCGCAGCGCTGCCCACCCTGGCCGGGCACGGCTCTGGGCTTGGCGACCATGGACTTGCGTTATCAGCCGGCGTCACACATATTGCCGCGGCCATGATTTGGCTCGGCGGTCTTCTGGTACTCACCATCCACGGACTTCGACGCGAGAATGGGTACACCAAAGACACTGACCTGCAGCACAGCGCAACGCGGTTTGGCAAAGCTGCACTCATCGCGGTGCTGCTCTTGGCCGTAAGTGGAATCGCAAATTCCTACACGCGCCTCGATACTGTTGATCAGCTATTTTCTACCGATTATGGCCGAGCTGTTACCGCAAAAGTCATTGTGCTGCTGGCACTTGTGGCTGTCGCCGCCATTATTCGCCGACGCATCGTACCGAATCTGACCGGTGACAAACGCCGGCGCAACTTCCTGCGACTCCTCGCCCTAGAGGTCTCACTCGTGGTGGTCGCCTTCGCCATCGGCGTGGCGCTGGCACTCAGCGACTATCCACGAGTCGAGAGCCTGCTACCCACCTTCGGTGAATCGCTGCTCGGTTACCCCTACCCGCCCCCGCCCACGGTAAGCAATGTGATGCTCGGGTTCCTCTTGGAGCCGGTGTTCCTCGTGGGCGGCATCGTGGCGGCCGCGCTCTACGTCATGGCCGTGTTTCGGCTCCGTGCGCGCGGTGATGCCTGGCCCATCGGTCGCACCATTGCCTGGTTGTGCGGTATTGGTCTGATGATCTGGACAACCAACGCCGGCATCGCGCTGTACTCGCAGGTGTCGGTGGGCCTACACATGGTGCAGCACATGACCATGGCGATGATGGCACCAATGCTCATGGTGCTCGGTGGTCCGGCCACGCTGGCGCTGCGGGCCTTGAAGCCCTCGACCGGCACCCAGCGGGGCCCACGCGAATGGGTCGTGTGGGGTTTGCATTCAAGAATCGCTCGCATCGTCACCAGTCCGTTCTTTGTCTTTCCACTCTTTAGCCTGTCGCTCTTCGTGCTCTATTTCACGCCGCTGTTGAGTTTTTTGATGGGCTCACACGTGGGGCACGTCGCCATGCAATTCCATTTCATCGCCTCCGGCTACCTCTTTGCCTGGATCATCATGGGAATCGATCCGGTACCAAAGCCGCTGCCCTACTCGGCTCGCTTTGCCCTCGTGCTCCTCGCCCTAGGCGTTCATGGATTCTTTGCCGTGATCGTCATGATGAGTAGCCAGCCACTCGCCCCGGAGTGGTACAGCATCGTGCGCCCAGACTGGGTCACCGATCCGGTGGCCGACACCGTCTTCGGCGGGCAGGTGGCCTGGGGCATCTCGGAAATTCCGATGCTGTTCATGGTGATTGTGCTGACGTGGCACTGGATGCAACGCGACGAACGCGATGCGCGACGTCACGACCGGCAGGCCGCGCGAGATGGTGATGCACAACTGCACGCCTACAACGCCTATCTGGACAGAATCAACACCCGCTCCAAGCAGTAGCGGCGGCACAGGTATACCCTGGGGGGTATGTTGTCACGCCGATTTCGAACCCGGGTTCTGCCGCTTCTTGCTACTGCTGCGCTCATGGTTGCTCCCGCCACCCTGGCCGGCTGCTCCAGCGAAGCCGCCGCACCGCCCCCGGTCCCCACCGAGTCGGTAGAACCACTTGCCGCGCCTGCGCGGGTGGGCGTGGAGGAATGGATGCAGGCCGCCCTCAGTCCGGGCACCACGATTATCGACGTGCGCACCCCGGAGGAATTCAACGCCGGTCATGTCGCGGGTGCAATCAACATTCCGGTTGAATTCGCCGACTTCCCCGCACAGATAGCCGCCCTAGACCCCACGGCCACCTACGCGGTGTACTGCCGCACCGGCAGCCGTTCAGCCGCAGCCACCCTGCAGATGGCAGCCCTGGGCTACACCTCAATCTTTGATCTCGAAGGTGGCTTCACCGATCTCGAGGCCGCCGGAATGCCCACCGCCTAATACGCTGACCGTCATGAATGACGTGCGCGTTGGCCTGGTGCAACTGTCGTCGAATATCGCGACCCAGACGGTGTCTGATCGTGTTGCCCGCGCCGAGGCGCTTGCCCGCGAGGCTGCCGGAAAGTCTGACTTCGTCGTGCTGCCCGAACTGTGGCTGACCGGCGCCTTCGATATTGAAAACGCCGTGCGGTTAGCTGAACCGATTGATGGTCCACTCGTCGCGATCTTTCGTGAAATCGCAGCGACGACACAAACCTGGCTGCACATGGGATCCTTCCCCGAATCAGATGGCGAAAATGTCTACAACACAGCCGTTCTGATTGCCCCCGATGGCGTCGTCGCAGCCACCTACCGCAAGATTCACCTCTTCGGTTTCACCGAGGGTGAGCCGCTATTCATCACCGCCGGATCCGATCTGGTCGTTGTCGATACCCCGCTGGGGCGAACGGGTCTCGCCACCTGTTACGACCTTCGTTTCCCTGAGCAGTTTCGCGCCCTCGTTGATGCTGGTGCTGATGCGTTCGTGCTCACATCGGGCTGGCCGGATCGTCGCATCGAGCATTGGCGAGTGTTGCTGCAGGCCAGGGCCATTGAGAACCTCGCCTGGGTGGTGGCAGCTAACGGAGTCGGTACTCAACACTCGACCGAACTCGGTGGTCACTCGGCGGTGATCAGTCCGCTGGGTGAGGTGATCGCTGAGGGAAGCGGTGGCGAGGAAATCGTGTTCGCTGACGTCACGCCGAGGCAGGCGAAGGACTGGCGGGAGAAGTTTCCCGCACTCAACGACAGGGTCTAGCGCAACTTTGGGCGGATTGCGGCACTGGGAGTCACAAAGCGCCCAAAGTTGAGGAGATCGCGGATGGAGAAGCGGTCACCCAGCGTTCAAGGGGTGACCGAGAGTTGGGTCGCGAATCGCTCGCCCAGTTCTTCATCACCTTGCAGTTGCATCGCATCGCGATGAGCTAGGTCGGGCCCGCGGCCACACAGTGCCTGCGCAAAGACTTCCCACGGCACGGTTAATTGCACGGTGGCCGGAGTCTGTGGGTCATCGATAAAACTAGCGCGACCCTCATCGGAGACGCCCACCCAGGCCTGAAAAACGACTCCGGGCGACACCACATCGAGGTGCAGGGTTTGACCAGCCGTGGCCCCCGCACGCTTACCCCACAGCATCGGCAACGCCGGCATGAGTTGAGTGGCACTCGTCTGCGCCCCAACGGAACCTAAGTTTCCCGGTCGGTGCACGGCACGTCGAATATCTTGCTCATGGACCCAGGTGTCCATCGTGCGTTGGCGCACCAGCGCAGAGAGCAGTGGCGGGCCGAACACGGAATTGGTAGGTGTGTCGGCGTCTTGGGGGCCCGCTTGCAACCCCGCACCCCGGCGGGTAAGCACGTCAGTGGCTTCAGCAAGAGCCTCGGTGCGCGAGTTCGACCGGCGCAGATCGACGGACACTTCCACCATCTTCTGTGAATCAGATTTGACGTGGTCTAGGGCTGCCCAGTCTGGCTCGTGCGGCGGGTCAAACTCACCCATGCAGATCTTTTCCAACCCCACGACGTGCGCCACCACATCGGCAACGGTCCAGCCTGGCAGATCGGTGGGCGTCGTCCACTGCTCATCACTGAGTTGTCCGATGAGTTCAAGAAAGTCGTCATGGGCCGACTGCCAGCAAGCAATCAGGGTCGGCAGGTCAGCATCAGTCGCAACGGGGATCGCCATAGACGACACCGTAGCGAAGTTACGGCGACGATGGTGGGGTGCTGAGGTAGTCACTGACCGCTGCTAAAAAAGTGGCGCCCGCTGCGCCGTCTACAACGCGATGATCGAAGGTCAGCGACAGCGTCATGATTGGTCGCACAGTGAGGCCGCCATTGATGGCCCAGGGCCGTTCCATGATGCGCCCGGTGGCCAAGATGGCCGACTGGCCAGGGTTGATCATGGGTGTGCCCCCATCTGCACCGAACACCCCGATATTGGTGACGGTGATGGTGCCGCCTACAAGCTCGGCCGGAGTGAGGAGGTCAGCTCTGGCACGCTCGGTCAAGGTGCTGATCGCCGTGGCTAATTGATGCAGGTTCATGCGATCCGCGTCTGGAATGTGCGGCACCACCAACCCGCGTGGCCCGGCAACAGCCACCGATAGATCCACCTGGCGGTGCGTTTCAATTTCAGCGGTTCCGTCGGCTAGGTCGTGCCAACGGGAATTGATGATGGGGGTCGTGCGTACCGCATGCACCATCGCGGCACAAATCAAGGTCACGGGAGTCACCCGGACACCGGCCCACCCGGGGTCGGTGCGTAATTGAGCCAGCAGTTTGGTAGCACCTGTCACGTCAACGTCACGCCACACGCTCACCTGCGGCACCTCATGGACTGATCGCACCATCGCCTGTGCCATGGTGCGTTGAATACCGCGCACCGCAACACGTTCACCAGCGCTCGCGGCGGTGGGCTCACGTGTCGCGTAGAGGTCTGCACGCGTCACATCACCGCGTGGGCCGGTTGCGGTAACGGAGGCAAGGTCAATACCTAACTCCCGCGCCAGCGCGCGAACCGGTGGTTTGGCGAGAGCACGAACGTTGACCGGCGCCTGGGTGCTTTCTGGGGCCTGGGTGCGTGCTGGCGCCTCGGTACTGCTGGGCAATGATGCAGTGTCTGACATCACGCCATAACCGATGAGAAGGGATTTGCCGGTCACCGACAAGATCGGGGTGCCCACCGCCACCACCTGCCCCTCGGCAACGAGAAGTTCACCGATCACCCCCGCATAGGGGCAGGGCAACTCCACAACAGCCTTGGCCGTTTCGATGTCAACGATCGGGTCATTGACGGCAACCTCGTCGCCGGGCTGTACCCGCCAACGAACAATCTCTGCCTCGGTAAGCCCCTCGCCCACATCCGGGAGCGCAAATACCTGTTCGCTCATCCGGCCATCACCTGCACAACTCCGGCAACAACCCGGTCAATACTGGGGAGGTAGTGGCGCTCGAATCTGCTTGGGGGATAGGGCACATGGGGTCCAGCAATGCGCTGCACCGGTGCCTCCAGAGAATAGAAGCATTCTTCCACGACGCGGGCAGCAATTTCAGCTCCGAGCCCTACCGTCTCAACCGCCTCGTGCACCACCACGCAGCGGCCGGTCTGGCGAACACTGGCAAAGATCGGATCAAGATCCAACGGTGACAGCGACCGCAGGTCAATGACGGTGGCCTTAACCCCAAGTTCAGCCAACGCATTGGCTGCCTCGGTGCAGGTGCGCACCATGGGGCCGTATGCCACCACCGTGATGTCGCTGCCGGTGCGCAGTGTGCGTGAACTCCACATGCGCTCGGCATCATCGGCGCTCAAGGTGCCCAGCGCCACTTCGGCCTTGTCCCAGTAGCGACGTTTGGGTTCTAAGAAAATCACCGGGTCAGGACAGGCGATCGCCGCTTGAATACCCAGATAGGCCTGGTTGGCATCGGACGGTGTCCACACGCGCAGACCTGGCGTGTGCACGAAGTATGCCTCGGGTGACTCGCTGTGATGTTCCACGGCACCGATGCCGCCACCATAGGGAATGCGCACAACGATCGGCAAAGGCGTGTGTCCGGCCGACCGATAGTGATGTTTGGCCAGTTGTGTCACGATCTGGTCAAAGGCAGGGAACACAAAGCCGTCGAACTGGATCTCCACCACTGGGCGAAAACCAGCCATCGCCAAACCTATTGCGGTACCTAGAATTCCTGACTCTGCAAGCGGGGTGTCAAAAACACGCTGATCGCCAAAATCCTTGGCTAAACCATCCGTCACGCGAAACACCCCGCCGAGAGTGGCGATGTCTTCGCCCATGAGCAGCACCCGGGGGTCGTGATCAAGTGACGCACGTAGGCCCGCGTTTAACCCACCAACCATGGTCATCGGTGCGGCACTCATGCCATCACTCCACCCTCAGCGAAAGGTGCCGACCATCTCTGGCGGTCTCGCTCCACCTGTGCGTGATCGCTGGCATACACGTGGTCGAACATGAGCCCGGCTTCGGGATCTTCAGCACCCCGTACCGCAGCGCGGATGCGTTCTCCTAAGGCATCAGCCTGCGCTTGGACTTCGACGAAAAAGTCCTCAGCTGCCACTTCGCGATTGATCATGAGTAGGCGCAATCGATCGATCGGATCCTGCGTTGCCCAGTATTCCAACTCACCCGGCGGGCGGTATCGCGTGGGATCATCCGAAGTGGTGTGCGCGCCCATGCGGTAGGTGACCGCTTCGATGAACACCGGCCCAGATCCACCGCGTGCATGCTCCAACGCCCACTGAGTGGCCGCCAGACTCGCTAGTACGTCGTTGCCATCAATGCGCATGGTGGGCATGCCATACCCGGCGGCTCGCTGCGTGAAGGGCACCGTTGTTTGTCGATGCACCGGTTCGGAAATTGCCCAACCATTGTTCTGACAGAAGAACACCACCGGTGCGTTAGTGACCGTGGCAAAAACCATGGCCTCGTGCACATCGCCTTCGCTGGTGGCACCGTCACCGAAGTACGCGATCGCAGCCCCACCTGAGTCGAGACGCTGCTGACCCATCGCGTAGCCGACCGCGTGCAACACCTGTGCACCCAACACGATGGTGAAAAGTGCAAACCGATGCTCATCGGGCACCCAGCCACCGTGGGTGGTGCCCCGATATAGGCCCAGTAGTGCGACCGGATCTACGCCACGAACCCAGGCAGCAGCTGATTCACGGTAGGTGGGGAAGGCAAAATCACGCTCGTCCATGGCGTGAGCGGAACCCACCTGTGCGGCCTCCTGCCCTAGGCAGGACGACCACAGGCCAAGTTCACCGGTGCGTTGCAGTGCGGTGGCTTCAGTATCAACCCGGCGCGCCATGGTCATATCCCGGAACAAAGCACGCAGCAGATCTGGCTCAAGCAACTGCGGGGGCAGCGGCAATGCGGATGAGGCCTCGGACAAGGAGCCATCCGGGGCGAGTAAATGCAGTGGCTCGGTGTGTTCTCCCTCGGTCATGGTGAGACCTTTCGGTGATGTTCGGTCCGGGTCTCGGACACTCGCCACATCCTTGCACCATGACGCGAGCGACATCAGGCAGACTGCACAGTTGATCGAGTCACACGTGACGAAAAGACGATCACCGTCGACTGATTGCCGTTCCGGGTGGAATAGACGACATGAGGCCGGCTAAATTCAAATGATCACTTTCTCGCTGCCACTGCTCGGCATACCACCCGCCTTGAGCGATCAATTCATCGTGACTTCCCGTTGCGCTAATTTCGCCAGCAACAAGAACGTGAATTCGATCTACGTGATCCAATCCGCGCAGGCGGTGGGTGATCAGCAGGGTAGAGATTCCTTCGGTGACACGAAGCAGGTCTGTGGTGAGGGCGTCGGCTGTGAGGGGGTCGAGGTGTTCGGTGGGTTCATCCAGGACCATCACGGGGCGGTCGGCCAGCAGGAGTCGCGCCAGTGCCAACCGCTGTCTTTCACCGCCAGACATGGTGGCGCCGCGAGAGCCTAGTTCGGTGTGGAGCCCATGGGGTTGGGACTGCAGCCATGATTCCAGCTTCACGCGTTCTAGAACGCTCGTCAGTTCGTTGTCCGTGGCCTGCGCACGACCGAGTCGTAGGTTGGCTGCGATCGTGGTGTCGAAAATATGGGCATCCTGGGTCAGCATGGTGACGTGTGCGCGCAGGTCATCACCGGCTAAATCTGCGATCTCCCGCCCACCCACGGTGGCGGTGCCCTCGTATTGCAAAAACTTCAGCAAGACCGCTGCCAGGGTTGATTTACCGGCTCCGCTGGGGCCCACAATGGCGACGCGTTCACCCGGCTCGATCGTAATGTCGATACTGCGGAGGGTGAAGGGGCCGTCCTCGCGCCACCGAGCCTTCAGTTGTGTACAGCGCACCCCGTAGGGAGCCAACGCCGCACCACTGGGGTGGACCGGATCTGACACCGGAAGGGGTGCATCAAGGACCTCCGTAATCCGTTTGCTGGAGGCTCGAACACGCTGCAGGGCCATAGCGGAGGCAGGAAGTGTGGTCACTAAATCGTACGCGGCGAGGGGTACCAGGGCCACCACGGCCAACCACACCGGCGCGAGTTGGCCAGAGGTGATCGCCGGCATTGTGAGCGCCAGTGCAACAACTACCGCTGCGCCCTGCATGAGGACACCGATACCAGCACCAACACCCAGGCCGGCTGATTCTCTGCGCGCTACCTGCATGAGTTGCGCATCAACGGAATCAATTCGCGTGAGGGCCTGACCCGTGGCCCCGTACGCGAGTAGATCGGGGCTCGCGAACAGTGCCGTCACCACCCCGCTACTGAGTTCACCGCGCAACGGCGCCAACCGTGCTTGAGCTCGTCGTGCGATGGCGGCTATCAGCGCAGGAACGACCAAAACACCGATGGCTAAGGCCATAGCGATGGCGATACCGGCACCGATGTCGAGCCAAAGCACGAAGGCCACCGTGGCAAGGCTGACCAAAACCGCCTGCGCCCAGGGCAAGATGACCCGTAACGGCAGATCCATTGCTGTATCGATATCAGCCACGAGCCTGGCCAGCAGATCGCCGCGACTAAATCGGGCTAGGCCCACCGGTGCGAGGAGTTCCAGGCGTTGGTAGATCGCAACACGCAGTGTCGTGAGGGCGCGGAAGGCCGAGTCGTGACCGAGGAGTCGTTCTGCGTATCGGAAAACAGAACGAGACAGGGCGAAGGCTCGAACCAGGACAGCCGCGACACCGAGGGCAAGTACCGGTGGCATTTCGGCTGCAAAAGAAATGAGCCACCCCGATGTGGCCAGCAAAGCCACCGCGCTAGCTGAGGCCACAAAACCCAGCAGAGCTGCCCCGCTAAGCCGCTTGCGCTGAGTGCTCATGGCCGCAGCAATACGCCGCAGCGGTCGTTGAGCCCGATCGTGTGCCACCTGCACCGAATCTGACATGGCTATCACCAACCCGTATCGGTGATGTTGGTTCGAGCAAACTTCGCCACCGCACGCTCAGCATTGATGAGATCCTCGCCGGGATTCAGCGTCAGATCCTGCTGAAGCAGCGGGGCAGACACATGAACGATCACGTCGGCGATATCAATCAGTGCCGGTCGATGTGCGACAACCACAACGGCTACTCCAGAATCAGCAGCAGCCCGAATCGCCTGCACCACCGCGGCTTCGCTCACTCCATCTAAGGCTGCGGTGGGTTCATCAAGAAGAAGAAGATCAGCCTTTCGCAGCATTGCGCGGGCTAAGGCAAGGCGGCGCACCTGTCCGGCCGAAAGCCCCACCCCGCCCTCAGTGATCTGCGTTGCCATCCCCTCGGGCATGGCCTCTATCTCAGCGAGCACACCCGCCTGCGCCAGTGCGCTGCGAACTTCGTCGCTGGTGGCATCGGGTCGACCCAGCCGCACCACATCCAACACGGTGGGTCGGTCACCAGCCCAGGGTGCGACAAGTTGTGGAGACTGCGGAACCCAGGCCACCCGCGCGCGCCAAAGATCAGGATCAATCAATCGCAAATCAATGTCTGGCTGACCGAAACTCTGCTGATTCTTCACTTCCGCGTCACGAACGGTGATCACCCCACCGGTGGGGGCAACGAAACCGAGAAGGGCCGCTAGAAACGTCGACTTGCCACCTCCACTCGTGCCAATCAGTGCTGTGACGCTGCCCGGGGAAATGTCGACCGTCGTGGGAAATAGCGCCGGACTGTCTCGATCGGGATAGGTAACGGTGACGTCTACGCAACGAAGACCGAGGGGCTGGGGAATAGTCGATTCCGAACCCTGGGATGGCAGTGGGATCTCCAGGATCGTGAACACCTCATCGGCAGCACCGAGGCCCTCCGCCGCAGCGTGGAAATGCTGACCCACCATGCGCAGCGGCAGATATGCCTCAGGCGCCAAAATCAACACGAAAAGTGCGGTGGAGAACGCTATCCCGCCCTCCACCAGTCGCACACCAATCGTGACGGCAACGAGCGCCACGGACAGGCTGGCGAGCAACTCCAGAGCGAAGGAGGACAGGAAGGAAATTCGCAGCACCCCCATGGTGGTGCTGCGATACCGATCGCCAATATCTTCTATCGCCTGGGCCTGCTTCTTAGCCCGCCCCAGCACTTTTAGGGTGGGTAGCCCTGCCACCAGATCGAGGAAATGGCCACTCAGGCGGGCAAGTGTCTGCCATTGCCGATCCACTCGAGATCGAGTGTAGAGACCGATCAAGATCATGAAGACGACAATGATGGGCAATGTGACCGCAATGATGATCGCGCTCACCAGGTCAAAACCAATCACGGTCGCGATGATGGCTGCCGGCACGATGAGCGCCAGAAACAGTTGCGGGAGATAGCGAGCGAAGTACGTGTCGAGGGCATCAACCCCGCGGGTGAGGAGACTGGCCACACCCCCTGGATCTGTGCCGGCTGGACCATACGGTCCCAGTCGCAATACATGATCCATTGCAGCGGCACGAAGTTCGGCCTTTGCCTTGGCACTTGTCCGATACGCTGCAGCCTCCGCGATCCACGACACGATGGCCCGGATCGCGATTGTGGCCGTAAGGGCAATCAGAATCGGCACCGACGTCGCAAGCGTGGCGCGGCCCTGAGCCACGTCGACGATCGCGGTTGCTAGCAGGCGGGCTTGGATAATCACCAGGATCGCCATGACGATGCCCAGCCCTATGGCAAGAACAACGAAACCACGGGTGCTGCGGGCGTAACGCAGGAGCCGAGGGTCTAGCGGTTTCACAGTGTCATCCTGCCCCTTGAATGGAGGTTCCGGTGAATGGAGGTTCCGGCCAAGATCAAGATGGTCGTCTCACCAACAACACAGAACGGCGCTCGGGGGGCGGGATGGTGCCGGTCCCCCCGGATGCGCACCATCCCGCGTCTATGCGCGCCTTAGGCGCGTACCCCCCGAAGTGCCTCTAGGAGCTGACCAGGCCACTGTAGCGATCGTCTGCCCGGCAAGGGTCCATATTTACCGAGACTTTGGTCCTAACTTGCGCCGGTCATTGTGCCGATAGGGGTGCCCGCTACGCCGTGGAATTGGTGAGCCGTACCAGCGCTTCACCAAAGAGGGACGTATGAAGGTCCACATCAACGGCCGAGGTAGCCGGACACATCAGCGCCATGTTGTGAAATGGCGTCATCAGCACGCCCCGGTTAGCCATAAACAAATGCAGATACTCCTCTAGCGCCTCGTCGTGAGCAGCCGCTGACTCACTTCCGGTCTTTGGCGCAGGCGAGCAAAACCGGTATTCAGCCCGGGCTCCGAGTTGACTAATGGACCACGGCACGCCGTGGCGAATCAAGGCCTGCTCGACTCCCTCGCGGAAACGCGTGCCCAGGCTGATCATGTGCACGAAAGCCTCGTCAGTGAACACGTGCTCAAGGGTCGCGCGCATGGCGGCGGTCGACATAGCGTTACCAGCGAGTGTTCCGCCCACGCCACCCACATCAATTAAGTCGGCCTCTTCGTGGCGAGCCACATGATCAGCTACTTCGGCAGAGATTCCATACGCACCACTTGGCACACCACCGCCGATGCTCTTACCGATCACGACGATGTCAGGGTCTAACGACCACGCGGCGGTGCAACCACCCGGTCCCGCCGAGATCGTATGCGTTTCGTCAATGAGCAAGAGCGCGCCGTATCGAGTGCACAGTGCCCGTAGGCCTTCCATGAAGCCGGGTTCGGGCAGCACGATGCCAATATTTGTCAACGCCGGTTCAGTGATCACCACAGCCACATCACCATGGGCAAGTGCACGTTCGACCGAATCAAGGTCATTGAATTCAGCCACTCGGGTAGTGCGCTCGATATCGATCGGCGCGCCCACATTGCCCTCGCGCAAAGTTGCCTTTCCGTCGTCGCCGCTGATCACGAAGGTTTCATCGACGCTGCCGTGATAGCAATATGAAAAAGCCAGCACCTTCGGTCGACCTGTGATCATCCGCGCCAGTCGAAGTGCCCATCGATTCGCATCGGTTGCGGTGAGAGTGAAAGACCACAGCGGCAGTCCGAATCGACGTGTCAGATCATCGGCAACCCATTCGGCGTCGGCGGTAGGCATCATCGTGGTGATGCCCCCCAGTTCGCTGATGCGTTGGGTCACCCCGGCGATCGTGGCGGCGGGTGAATGACCGGCCATGGCCCCGGTGTCGCCGAGAGCGAAGTCAACGTATTCATTACCGTCGACGTCGGTCACACGATTGCCACGAGCGGTTGCCAAATACAGCGGGTACCCACCAGACCACTTATTCATCCAGGTCATCGGCACCCTCCCAAGAAGGTGATCTGCCGACGTGAATAGCGCGCGCGAGCCCGGCGTGCGATCGCGATACCTAGAGCGTTCATCACTGAGCAGAACCTGCAGACGATCTCTATCGATCACCGGTAACTCCCTTTGAAGACTCAGGCTATGGCTACCTGGAATTCGGTCGACGATGTTGTCGCGCTGCAAAGAGTAACCCCAGGGCCACCGACAGGATTTGGGTGAGGGCGGCGGCGACGAAAATTGGGCGCCATCCAGAGTCAACCAATGCTCCTGCGGTAAGCGATCCAACGGCGAAGGCGCCGGTACGAAGGGATGCTGCTGTCGCGAAGACAAGGCTGCGAGCCTGCTGGGGAGACTCGCGGTCGCGCACTTGAAACACACCCGTCAGTTGCGGCGCCTGGACGAATCCGAACACCAGCGCAAGCACGAATGCAACGGTCATCGTGGGCGCTGCCGCGATGCCGAGCAAGACAACGGCCAGCAGCAGGGTAGTGAAAATCGCCATGGTTCCCGGACCTACGCGCACAATGGGTGCACGGGCCAACCAGATAGTGCCCACCAGCGCGCCGCCAGCGATCATGGCGAGGAGTAAAGCTCCGAATCCGGCATCCCCAGCGAGATCTTCACCAAGCAGCGGTGATCCGATGACGATGAAGCCAAAGGCCCCAAATGAAATCGTGCCGATAAATGTATTGCGTCGCAGCGATAATGACGACCACATGACGCGCATTTGAGCGAGCGTTCGACCGAAGGGAATAACCGGCCCGGTATGCGTCGCCGAACGGGGTGGGATCGGAACTAACGGAAGAAGGAGCGCCGTGACGAGATAGAGACCCAAAACAACCTCAACCGAAGCCGCACCCGGAACCGAAGCATCAACGATGAACGCAACGCCCACCAGAGCAGGCCCAGCGATTTCAGCGACGTTGTACGTGCCCACATCTATCGCGTACACACGTGCCAAGGGCATATCAGGGACCACGCGACGGACCTGTGCGCTCCACGCACCGGTGAACACGGGTTGAGCAAGACCGGTTAACGCGGCAACCGCAATAAGGACGGGAAGTGGCCACTGTCCGATGCCGATAACGAGGGCAGCGCTGCCGATGATGAGAACGATGACGCCAGCGAGGTATCCCCGGCGGGGGAATTCCAGCCGATCAATGGCAGCGCCACTCAGTGGTCCTACCAAGCCGGCCACCGCGGTCAGTGCCGCGACCATAACCGCACCGTCGGCCGCTGAACCGCCAATGCTGATCATGGCCAACACCAGAGCCGACGGCAGGCCACTCGTGGCGGCACGACCCAGTGAACCTACCGTCGCGTAGAGGGCTAGCCGTTGGCGTGGCCCGCTGGTGAAGGCATGAATTTCTTGGTCAGCCGATGGCACGCGCCGGACTGTACGCCGTGGTGCAGCTCACCTGATCGACCGACCTCCATGGGTGCTGTGATCTGAAAATGACACGATCGACACAAGACAACACATGCCCGGGTGTTGCGTGGGACGGTAGAGGGGGTTCAATCTGACTACAAGAGCACGGCCACGAACTACCCCGACCTACCCGGTCGCTGGAGTTCACGCGACCAAACCGGTCGCCCAAGCGAGGAAGGTTGCTGATGAACGCCAGCACGCCTGAAATGAAAACGCCCATGAGCGGGGCCGAACTTGATCGCATCGATGCTCACCTCGCCTTAGCAGAACGCACCGCCGTGTGGTGGGTCGGACTAGCGCAGGAACTCGATCAACTCGATGACCAGCTCGCAGTGCACCGTGCCGATGTTGAAGGTCCCGGCGGATTTCATTCCCAGGTTCTTTCCGATGCGCCGCGAGTAGCCCCCGCCGTGGCTCAACTAGAAATCGAACACGATCGTCTCGGCAGTCTCATCCGCGAGGCACGCCAGCGCGTGGGTGAACTTTCTGGAGATCCCGATGCCACCGACGAAGCCGCTGCACTGGTGAGCGGCCTCACCCAGCGTCTGCGCGCCCATCAAGGCCTCGCCGACGACGTCTTTCACCAGGCCTACCGCATCGACATCGGTGGCGAATGACATTTCCTAGAATGCATGTAGGGGGCACACATCAGCACCCACCACCACACGTTGAAAATTTGACACACTTTCCCGTGCGTCAGCCTAAGGCTGCCTATGCTTTGCGGCACCGCTGTGAGAGTCAACGCCTACACTGAACTTCGACGGTAGGACGCGCAGACCGGTCACATGACCACATCACAACGGGAGGTGCCCATGTTGCGTCTTCGCGTCTGGGGTACCGCTCTCGCGCTCGTCATCAGCCTCATCGCTGGAATACTCCTCGGTATCGCCTTCACTGATGACGGATCAACGAACTCTGGCCTCGCACCCACTCTGCCGCCCACGGATGCGGCCGCTAGTTCAAAGAGTCCGCCATCCTGATTTGCATTGCCACAGAGGCACCTTCGCCCACCGCGGAGGCCAACTGTTTGGTGGATCCAGCACGCACATCACCTGCTGCATAAACGCCAGGCATCGAAGTTTCCATCATGCGGTTGGTCAGGATGAACCCCTTGTCATCTAGTTCGAGGAGGCCATCCAGCCAACCGGTGTTGGGATCTAGCCCGATGAAGACAAAGGCACCACTTACGTCAATCTGTCGCTCCTGGCCCGCCGAGCGCACGAGCACGCCCCGCAAGTGACCATCCTCACTTGCTAGGAAGGACAATAGTTCGGTGTCGTTCATCACCTGCATCTGTGGGTGATCAGCCACTTTGCGCTGCAGAATCTTCGATGCCTTCGAGTTTTTCCCGCGCTCGATCACAGTGACCTTACGTGCAAACTTGGTGAGGAAGAGACCCTCCTCTAGTCCGGAATTACCACCACCAATGACCGCAACGTGCTCGGCATCCTTGTAGAAGGGCCCGTCGCAGGTAGCGCAAAAATGAACGCCTGCACCGATCAGATCAGCCTCTCCTGGCGCATCAGTACGCCGATACCGCGACCCCGTGGCGATCACGACTGCTCCTGCCGTAATGGACTGCCCGGTCGAGAGCCCAACCTGAAGCTTTCCGCCCTCTTGGCTAACGCTGGAAACCGACACAGCAGCGAGGAGTTCCACGCCGTAACGCTGTGCTTGCTCGACAAACCTCGATGCTAATTCGCCACCGCCCACGCCTTCGGGAAAGCCCGGGTAGTTGTCGAGTCGCTCCGTGATTCCGGCCTGCCCGCCTAGACCGGAGCGCTCAACTACAAGCGTGGTGAGATCTTCGCGTGCGGTATAGATCGCCGTCGTCAGGCCGGTGGGTCCGCCACCAACAATGACCACGTCGTATGTGTTTTCCACTGCTGAACGAGCAAGTCCAAGCTTTTCTGCTAGGTCTTCATTGCTTGGTTCGGCGAGATGAGTGCCATCGGGAAAAACGATCGTGGGAATGATCTGCTTACCATCGTTATAGGCAAGCACAGCGTCTACGCCATCGGGCTGCTTCTCTAAATCAACATAGGTGTACGCGATGCGCTGGTCGGCAAGAAAAACTTTGCTACGTCGGCAGTCTGGGCACCATTCAGCGCCGTACAAAACGATTGCTCCGTCTGGCATCTTCATGACTTTTTCTCCCACTCTCTACTCTAGCTCTGTATTCCAGCTCTCTATTCCAGGACCTTGAGTTCACCCGATAAGCGATCATGCATCGCCGCACTTGACGTGTTAAGTCCGACGATCTGAACGGATTTTCCGTAGCGTTCGTATTTGGTCACAACCGAATCCAAGGCTGCCACGGTTGATGCGTCCCAGATATGGGACTGCGACATGTCGATGATGACCTCGACGGGATCGGCCACGTAGTCGAATTGCGTCGTGAGGTCATTACTTGACGCAAAGAATAATTCCCCGGTGACGTGATAGGTCACTGATTGTTCATCCGCTGTCGGTTCAATTCGTTGCACGTTCACTAGGTGAGCGACGCGACGCGCAAATAGCACTGATGCAGTCACAACACCGACGATGACGCCGATCGCAAGATTATGCGTAACGACGACGACAATCACCGTGGCCAACATGACCGTTGTTTCACTCTTGGGCATTCGACGCAGGGTCGACCAGCGCACACTGTGCCAGTCGAAGGTGGCAACCGAGACCATGATCATCACCGCAACCAGAGCCGCCATGGGGACGATGGCCACGATGGGTGAGAAACCCATGATGAGTACCAGAAGGAAGACCCCGGCCAGGAAGGTAGACACCCGAGTACGCGCACCACTTACGCGCACATTGATCATCGTCTGCCCGATCATGGCGCAACCACCCATGCCGCCAAAAAAGCCTGACACCATATTGGCCACACCCTGGCCCCAGGTTTCGCGGGTCTTTGATGAGCCAGTGTCGGTGATGTCGTCTACCAAACGAGCCGTCATGAGTGATTCCAAGATGCCGACGAGGGCCATGGCAATCGCGAAGGGGGCAATGATGGAGAGCGTTTCGAAGCTGATGGGAACGTTGGGAATGAAAAGGGTCGGCAGCGAACGGGGTAGTTCTCCTTGATCGCCAATGGTGGGAACCGCCACCGCCATCGTGACTGTGATGATGGTCAAGATCGCAATGGCTACCAGCGGTGCGGGCACCACGTTGGTGAGCCGCGGCAAGAACACCATCACTGCTAATCCAAGAACAACAAGTGGATATACCTGCCATGGCACGTCAATTAGCTGGGGTAGTTGGGAAAGAAAAATCAAAATTGCAAGTGAGTTAACGAAACCGATCATGACGCTGCGTGGGATGAACCGCATGAGCCGGGCCACTCCAGCCACCGCGAAGAGAATCTGCAGGATGCCGGCCAAAATGACGGTGGCAATGAAGTATTCAATGCCGTAGTCGCGCATGACGGGTGCGATAACGAGTGCGACAGCACCGGTTGCTGCGGTGATCATGGCTGGGCGGCCACCTACGAAGGCGATGGTGATTGCCATGATGAAACTGGAAAAAAGCCCCACGCGAGGGTCAACGCCGGCGATGATCGAAAACGCGATCGCCTCGGGGATGAGAGCAAGGGCCACAACGAGACCGGCGAGTGTTTCCCGGGTCAGTAGCCGAGGGTGCCGAAGAGTAAACCAGACCGTAGGCGAACTATGAACAGACACACAAACCTTTTGATTGACAGCGGAAAAGCCGGGTGTAAGTCCAGCAAAGAGTGCCTACGATACGTGACCGGTTCATTCCTCCGGGCAATGCCCCCGGGGGTACAACGTCAAACAGCGCCACCAGATGTGATGGACCCGCAAGCAGGTGCACCAATCTAGCGACGCTGTCTGACGTCTTAGCTCAGGCTTTTCAGCCCACGCGTGACGTGACAATCGTTATCGAAGTCACGCACCCGAACATGGCGCGCTGTAGTCGTAAGCCTCCGCGGTCGGACCGAGATAGCTCACCTCGAGGGTGCGTAGACCCAATTCCCCCGCCTCGTCGGGTGCCGCAACGGTCACCGAGCGGTCAACGAGAGCTGAAGGGCCATTGACGGTGACGTTGGGCAGTGCGCCCTGGTAGTCAACCTCAACGCCGTCGGCTACAGCAGCGCGCAGGCCCTCTCGGGTCAGGTCGCCGCTAGCGGCGGCCTTCTGCAGTGCTGCAAGCATCGGGTACTGCCAGACCCAGCCGTAGGTGTAACCATCATTTGCCGGCACGGTGCCACCGGTGGAAGCGATGATTGCTTGCATGGCAGGTGAATCGGTGCTTCCAAAGGAAGGCGTTGTGCCCACGTTGATCAAGGTGGCCAAAAGTGCCGGAGCGGCAGCGGTCTGCAGCAGGATCGGGTTCCACGTGGGGGCAGCACCGACAAACTTGCCGGCAAACCCACTTGCGACTGCCTTGCCTACGATTTCGGCAACCTCAGCCGGGCCGGTGCCCAAAGTCACAACATCAGGATTGGCTGCCAAGATCTGCTGCACGGCAGCATCCTGGTTGCCGGCGATGGAGTTGGGGAGTTGCTCAACGAAGCCAACGAACTCCACGTCGTTCGCCTCAGCCCACTTTTGGGTGCCTGCGGAGAAGTCACCGCCGTAGTCACCGGGGGGGCCGACCGAAAGAATCGTCTTGATAGCGCCATTGTTCTCCACGTACCAGTCCATACCGCTCATCGCCTGCATGCAGTAGGACGCCCCCGACTCCAAGACCACGCCGAAGTCATCGGCGGAGAACTGCCAGCCTGACCACCACGATGCGGGAACACCGATCACGTTGTCGGCATCCATGTCCGGCAGAATCGCCTGGGTCTGTGGGGTACCTAGGGTCTGGGCGAGCGCGAGGATATTGGGTTCAATCGCGCGATACTCCTGACTGTGTACCGCGGGGTCATACTTGTTATCGCGTGTGTTCTGCGAAACGTTGACATCAAAACCGTTGACGCCGCCAGCATCATTGATGGTCTTCCAGAACGCTTCCTGACCCTTCACAACCTCAAGGGCCAAGGGCACAAAGGGGCCCTCGGTGAGATCGGAGATGACGCCGAGATAGATACAACCGTTGTCGGGATTGGTGCTGCCCGGACACGGTTCGCTGGTAACACCGGTTCCGGTCACAATGTTGGACTGGGTGCCGGTGGGATCCGGGCTAGCGGTGGAGGTTCCACCATCGTCGCTGCTACCGCCGCAGGCGCTAAGCACCAGTGCTGCTGCACCGATTCCCGCAAGCGACAGCTTTATCTTTCGTGAGATCACGTGTCCTCCCGATTCGAGTCGATCTCCTGGCCCCTGTGGCCGTCCCGCGCAGATCACACATATGAGTGCGCGATGCACTACCTACTTATTCAAATATTTCAAAGAACACACACGAGCGCTAGTTCTTGACAGTATGCATGGTGCCCGCATCTGTTCATCATTGTTGGCGGACTGGTCACAGGCGGGTAACGGTTCTTCGAAATCACCGAAACAGCGGGTGGAGGCGTCAGTGCTGGCACTAGAAAACCTTGAGGTCGTCTACGAGGACGTCATCCTTGTTCTCAAGGGGGTGAGTATCCAGGTTCCGGAAGGTTCCGTCGTAGCGCTACTCGGGCCCAACGGTGCGGGGAAAACCACCGTGCTGCGTGCCATCACCGGGCTGCTCGACGTCCATCGTGGGCGCATCAGCAAGGGCCGCGTCATGCTCGATGGTGAACAGATCAGCGGCAAGACTGCCCCCCAGATCGTGCAGGCCGGCATCGGCCAGACGATGGAGGGGCGACGCATCTTTCGCGAATTCACCGTCGAGGAGAACCTTCGGGCCGGGGGTCACACCGCCGCACGCTCCGATGTCAGTGCCGGGCTCGCCCGCACCTACGACATGTTTCCGATCCTCGCCGAACGCCGAAAGGCCACGGCCGGTTACCTCTCCGGTGGAGAGCAACAAATGCTCGCCATTGGTCGCGCTCTCATGTCCGGCCCCAAGTACCTTCTCCTCGACGAACCCTCACTCGGTGTGGCGCCCAAGATCGTGCAACAACTTCGCGACCTGATTGCTCAGATCAACGCCAGTGGCACCACGGTGCTTTTGGTTGAACAAAATGCTGCGATGGCTCTCTCCGTTGCCACCCATGGATACGTCATGGAGACCGGGCGCATTGTGATGGACAAGCCGGTCGAAGAACTACGTGAAGACGACGATGTCAAGGAGTTCTACCTTGGCCTTCGCGGCGATGAGCGCACTTCTTTACGAGATGTCAAACAGTACCGGCGCCGGAAGAGGTGGCTGAGCTGATGAGCGATCCGATTCTTGAAGTTTCACAGTTGAGTCTGTCCTTCGGCGGTACGAAAGCCATTCGCGATGTCAGCTTCGATGTGCAAAGGCACGAACTCTTCGCCGTCATCGGACCCAACGGTGCCGGTAAGACCTCAATTTTCAATTGCATTTCCGGCGTTTACGAACCACAGGTGGGCTCAATTCTGCTCGATGGCGAAGGCCTGCTCGGTGAGCGGCCGGAAAATATCGCCCGCAAGGGTGTGGCCCGGATGTTTCAAAACATCGAGTTGTTCGACAACCTCACGGTGTTGGACAACCTCATGCTTGGGCGGACCACCCACATGTTGTACTCGGTGCTCGCTGCATTCGCCTTCACCCCGGGGGTGCGCAAAGCCGAACGAGAAAACCGAGCGGTGGTCGAGGAACTCATCGACTTCCTCGACATCGAAAGTTACCGGGCCTATCCGGTGGGCATGCTGCCCTACGGTGTGAAGAAGCGAGTCGAAATGGGCCGGGCGTTGGCGATGGAGCCCAGCCTGCTGCTCCTCGATGAACCCGTTGCCGGCATGAACGTGGAAGAAACCGAAGATATGGCACGTTTCATCCTCGACGTTCGCGCCGAACTGGGTGTATCCATGATTTTGGTTGAACACGACATGGGCCTGGTCATGGATCTGGCCGATCGGGTCATGGTCTTGGACTTTGGTGAACGTATTTCACTGGGTACACCAGCGGTTGTTCAGTCCGACCCCAACGTTATCCGCGCCTACCTTGGCGAAGAACTTGACGCGTCCAGCACATCTTAATGACGCCTTGATGAGGGAGATCAACCATGACCGCTGTCATTGAACCCACGACCCAGACGTGGACGCTCGCACAAGAAATACGTGCGTGGGCTGAGCGCACCCCCGACGCTGTCAGCATGCGCGCGAAGCGCTTTGGCATCTGGCAGGACATTACCTGGGCTGACTACGCCGACCAACTCGATCTCGTTGGTCACGCATGTCTAGCACTGGGCATGCAGCCGGGCGACCGGGTGGCGGTGCACTCGGAGAATCGACCCGAATGGCTCTTCGCCGATGCTGGAATCACCGCTGCCCGAGGCATCACCGTTGGTCTATATCCCACGAATCCAGCCCCCGAGGTTGGTTATCTCTTGGCAGATTCAGGTGCGCGCATTCTTATTGCCGAAGATCAAGAACAGGTGGACAAGGCCCTGCTCATTGAGGCTGAGTGTCCAGACTTAGAGTGGATTGTGTTCCTGGACAATCGTGGTGTTACCACGATGGATCACCCAAAACTTATGCCCTGGCAGGCATTCATTGATCGTGGCCGTGTACACCGTGAGGCGCACCCGCACGCGCTAAAAGACCTAGGCGCTACCGCACAGCCCGACGACGTCGTCACCCTCGTGTACACATCCGGTACCACCGGGCCGCCCAAGGGCGCGATGCTGACCAATGCAAACGTGCAATTCGCCAGCAACGTCATCGCTAACGGCGGCGGTCTTTATGAACCTCCGCCCAATCCCAGTGACGTGCTCTTAAGTTACCTACCGCTGTGCCACGTGGCCGAGCGTGCGGTGACCACCTGGACCAATGCAGTTTCCGGTGCGGTCGTGCATTTTGCCGAATCAATCGACACGGTCACCATTAATTTACGTGAAGTACAGCCCACGTTGTTCTTTGCCGTTCCACGCATCTGGGAAAAGCTCAAAGCTGGCGTCGAGGTGCGCATGTCGGCAGCGTCATTCCTGAAGAAATTGAATTACCGAATTTGGATGGGCGTGGGCAAGGGTATCGCCGATTCAATGCTGGCCAACGGTGGCAAGCACACCCTGTGGAGTCGTATTCGCTACGCGTTCGGCTACGTGTTTCTCTATCGCGCCCTTCGTGAACGTATCGGCATGAGCAAGGTGCGCAGCGCCACATCAGCAGCAGCGCCAATCTCACCAGAAGTGCTCTACTTCTTCTTCACCATGGGCGTGGTTATCAATGAGCTCTACGGCATGACCGAGAACAGCGCGGTAGCGACGAGTAATCGCGCGGGTCGAATCAAGCTGGGCACTGTCGGTGAACCACACCCCGATGTGGAACTAAAACTTGCTGATGGCACCAACGAAATCCTCACTCGTCACCCGGGAAGCTTCGCCGGCTACTGGAATCGACCCGATGCCACAGCAGAAACCCTCGACAGTGACGGTTGGTTACACACCGGCGATGTGGGCGAATGGGTTGACGGTACCCACATCAAGATCGTCGATCGAATCAAAGACATCATCATCACCGCCGGCGGGAAAAATATCTCACCATCGGAGTTAGAGAATGCCCTCAAAGCATCGCCCTTCATTCGCGAAGCCATGGTGGTGGGCGATCAACAGCCGTATCTGGTAGCCCTGATCGGAATCGAAGAGGACACCGTGGGTGGCTGGGCGCAGAGCAAACGCATCGCCTACTCCACCTATCGGGATCTATCCGAACGCGAAGAGGTGCTGCAACTCGTGCAGGGAATCATCGCCGGAGTAAACGAACGCACCGCTCGGGTGGAGAACATTCGCAAGTTCCGCATGATCACCAAGGCCCTTGACCATGAAGATGGCGATCTCACCGCCACCCAGAAAGTGAAGCGCTCCGCCTTGGCAAAGAGCTTGGCCGCCCTCATTGACGACATGTACTCGGGTAGGGATGAACTCCCCGGTGGCGACCAAAGCAAGATCATTGCCGTCACCACGGCGGAGGTATAGGCGTGGACGAGTTACTCGGCTCAATTGTCCGCGGCACCGGCCTTGGCGGCTTGTACGCGCTGCTAGGCGTGTCCTTTGTCATCATTTATCGGGCCACCGGTGTCATCAACTTCGCTACCCCAGCCCTGATGATCCTCGGTGCCTTCTTTACCGGGGCCTTTGGCAGCAGCCTGGGACTACCCTTCTTCGTCTCTGTCGTCCTCGCAATGATTGTGATGGCTGCCATCGGGATGGTCACGGAGCGAGTTGCCCTGCGCCCGATGGTGGGTAGACCTGCCTTTTCGGCGGCGACGGTCACCGTGGGTTTATTTATCATCTTGCTCATCGTTGCTGGGCGACTCATCGGTTCTGAACTTGTCAACGTAAACGATCCGTTCGGGTTGAACACCATTGAAGTTCTTGGTTCTACCCTGTTCACCCTCGACATCGCCCGACTCATTATCGCCATGGTGGCCATTGCCATCGTCGGCATATTTTTGGCGCGCTCGCGCACCGGTCTGGCCATGCGCGCCACCGCACTCGATCAGGAAACAAGCCTCGCCCAGGGCATCAACGTCGGGCGCATGTTCGGCCTGTCCTGGGGAATTTCTGCCGCGATGGCCGCACTCGCCGGTGCCATGCTCACCGCGGGCGGCTCCGGGGTAGAAACGACAGCAGCATTGTTCGCCCTGAAGGCACTGCCCGTCATCATTCTCGGTGGCTTGGACTCCATTAAGGGGGCGGTCATCGGGGGCATGATCATCGGCATCGTCGAGTCACTCACCCGCACCTACCAACCGCTATACCTGCCGTGGCTTGGCGCAGGCTTTGACATCATCGTGCCGTACATCATCATGATCATCGTGCTCATGGTCAGACCCTACGGCCTCTTCGGCACCAAGGAGGTTGTCCGCGTATGAGTAACGACACGGCAAAATCAAAACGCACTACCCACGGGCGGCCACGACTTTTCTCCAGCTATTCAGGTGAGATGGCCATCTTCAACACTCGCGTCAAACTCATTTGGGCCATTCTGGGTGGGGCGGCCGTTCTCGCGCTGCCCTTCTTCTTCCAACGGGACATGGTGGCACTCTTCACCACCGTCTTCATCTACGCCATCGGCGGAATCGGACTCAACCTACTCACCGGTTACGCCGGTCAGGTGTCCTTGGGGCAGGCATTCTTCCTGGGCATAGGCGCATACACCGCAGCGGTTTTGGGTGGTGAATCCAAGGGCGATGTCATTGGTCTCGGCTGGGATATGGCCATTTGGCTGCCGCTGGCTGGTCTGGTGCCAGCAATCATCGCCCTCATTCTTGCACCGCTCGCGGCTCGAGTCCGGGGGCTCTATCTGGCGATTTTGACCCTCGGCTTGGTCTTCATTGGCGAGCACATTTTCAAAGAAGCCAAGCCACTCACCGGCGGTGCAGGTGTTGGGCGTACACCAGCTGAGCCCGTGCTCTTTGGGTTCGACCTGTTTAGCAATCACGAAATTCTCGGCGTCGACGTTGACCGTTTTACCGTGTACTACTTCGCTTGCTTCATCATCTTCGTCGTACTGGCCCTTCTCGCCCGCAACTTCACCCGCTCACGATTCGGGCGTTCCTTCGCAGCTGTTCGCGACCGTGACGTAGCGGCGGAGGTGATGGGCGTGTCACTGCTGCGCACCAAATCACTGGCCTTTGCAGTGTCAGCGTTCTACGCCGGAATCGCCGGTGCCCTGCTGTCGGTCATCATCGGCCGCATCTCACCAGAGACCTGGAACTTCTTCCTGTCCATTGACTTCCTCGCCGTCATCTTCATCGGTGGTTTGGCCACAATCACTGGCTCCATCATGGGCGCGATTTTCGTCGTTATGCTGCCGCAGTTGGTCAAGGCGCTCACCGGCGTCCTACCCATTGATCAGGGTGTGGGCCAAGGTGGACTCCTCAATGTTTTCGAACTGCAAACAATTATCTTCGGTGTCCTGATCGTGGTCTTCCTCATCGCTGAGCCACGCGGCATCTACGGACTATGGATACGTTTACGCAACTACTTCAAGGCATGGCCATTTAGCTATTAACGTCGGTCAACCAGCGAAGTTACACCTGTGCCATATCGACGAAGCGACTGTAATGGCCCTGGAAAGCGACCGTGATCGTCGACGTAGGGCCATTGCGGTGCTTCGCCACGATGAAATCTGCTTCACCCGCACGCGGTGACTCACGCTCGTAGGCATCATCGCGGTGGAGCAGGATGACCATGTCCGCATCTTGTTCGAGGCTGCCCGATTCGCGTAGATCCGACAGCATGGGACGTTTGTCGGTGCGCTGCTCCGGCCCACGGTTCAACTGACTCACCGCGATAACCGGGACCTGCAGCTCTTTTGCTAGCAACTTTAGTGAGCGAGAAAACTCAGATACCTCTTGCTGGCGGCTTTCCACCCGCTTACCGCTGGTCATCAACTGCATGTAGTCGACCACCACCAGGCGCAGGTCGTGGCGCTGTTTCAAGCGCCGACATTTAGCCCGGATTTCCATCATGGTGAGGTTCGGGGAATCATCTATAAATAGTGGCGCCTCTGAAACGGACCCCATCTTGGTCGCCAACTTGGTCCAGTCGTTATCGGACATGGAACCGGCCCGCATGTGGTGCAGCGCAACCTGTGCCTCAGCGGAAAGTAGGCGCATGATGATCTCATTGCGACTCATCTCCAGGGAAAAGATGACACTGGTGAGACTGTGTTTGATGCTGGCGGTGCGGGCAATATCTAGGGCCAGGGTGGATTTACCCAGAGCGGGTCGGGCCGCGAGGATGATTAGCTGCCCGGCATGAAGGCCATTGGTGAGGGAATCAAGGTCGGCAAAACCGGTGGGCACCCCCACCATGTTGCCGCCACGGTTAGAGATCGCCTCAATCTCGGTGAGGGCACCGTCCATCAGATCGCGCAGGGGCAAATAGTCTTCAGAGGTGCGCCGCTCGGTGACTTCGTACACCTCAGCCTGCGCGCGATCGACAACCTGATCGACCTCGCCCTCCCCTGAATAACCCATCGACACGATGCGGGTGCCAGCTTCGACCAGGCGACGCAAAATGGCCCGCTCTTTCACGATGCGGCCGTAGTAGTTGGCATTGGCAGCGGTGGGTACGAGGGCGACCAGCGTATGTAGATAGGGCACCCCGCCGATGCGGGTGACCTCACCGGTCCGGGTGAGCTCGCCCGCCACCGTTACCGCATCTGCTGGATCTCCTCGGCTGTACAGGTCGAGAATGGCGTCGTAAATGGTGGCATGGGCCGGCTTATAAAAGTCATCCGTTCGCAGTTCTTCAACGACGTCGGCGATGGCGTCCTTGCTCAGCATCATGGCGCCAAGAACTGACTGCTCGGCCTGCAGATCCTGAGGCGGGATGCGGTCGAACATCTCTCGCGACGCAGAGGGAAGTTCTGCAACGCTCATGGGCGACCCTTTCGACGACGGAAATAACACGAAGGCAACTCACACGTTCCTGGACTCAAGACTTATCTCAGGGGTCTGACACCCTCGGTGGCGATTCCTGCGCTGTTCACCGTAGGGCGGTCACTCGACCATGTCTACCAGGCCTGTGGATAGACATGTGGATAACTAGGGGAAACACTCCGGCGAGCATGTGGGGAGGTTGTGGACAAACCTGGGGATTACGAGCCAATTTCTAGCAGAAACATAACCTGAGGTGGGGAAAAATACTCTGCCGCCTGTGGGCAACAAATATTTCGCCACCTGAATCTAAGGTAACGACGAGGTGAAGCAGACCTAGCCACGCAGTACCGTCAGTCCTGTGTGGTGGACAGCTCGATCCTCGTCTGTAGACCCGCAGTCTGTATCAGCTCGGCGCGGTTTAGATCGTGCTATCTGGCGGCTAGGACTACCCGCCTTCGGCGCTCTCGTGGCTCACCCGGTGTTTCTTCTCATTGATGCGGCCATTGTCGGCACCCTCGGCACTGCCCCGCTGGCCGGACTCGGTGCCGCCACCACCGTCATCTCCGCGGTCGTCGGCCTGTGTGTGTTCTTGGCCTATGCCACCACCTCCTCCGTTGCCCGGCTTCTCGGCGCGAACGATCGGGCCGGCGCCCTGGCGCAGGGCCTGGCCGGGATGCTGCTCGGTCTCGGCCTTGGTGTCGTGCTGGGTATCGCCGTGTGGTGGAGCGCCCCCCTGCTGGCCAGTGGGCTGGGCACCACCGGAGAAGTCACCGACTTCAGTGTCACCTACCTACGCATCATCGCCATCTCACTGCCCGCCATGCTCGGCGTCCTCGCTGGCGTGGGCGTTCTTCGCGGGTTACAAGACACCAAAACCACGCTGGTGGTCACCCTCAGCCAAGTCGGAGTGAACCTCGTCCTCAGCCTGGTGCTTGTACTCGGTCTTGGCTGGGGCATTGCCGGTTCTGCGGTCGGCACCGCCGTGGCTGAGTTTGTTGGTCTCTTCGCCTACGGAGCCGTGTTGATCCTGCTCGTGCGACGGGATGGAGTACCCGTCGTCCCCACGATGGCCGGTATCGTGCGAGCTGCTCGCGATGGCGTACCTCTCTTCATCAGAACGATAGCGCTGCGCATCGTATTCTTGGTTGCCGCCGCCGCCGCGGCTCGACTCGGCAGCCCTGAACTTGCTGCCTATCACGTCACCGCCACGTTGTTTTTTGCCCTCGCACTCGCCCTTGATGCACTCGCCATTGCCGGCCAGGCACTCCTAGGTAAAGTCCTAGGTGCCAGCGATGCCCACTCGGCCCGACTCATCACGCGACGACTGCTCTACTGGTCGGTATGGCTTGGTCTCGCCCTCGCTGTTTTCGTCTTGGCGATTCGGCCGTGGTTGCCCGGATGGTTCAGCGATGATGAGGCAGTCATTGCCATCATGAGTTCCGCGCTCATTATCGTTGCGGTACAGCAGCCCTTGGCCGGTGCAGTCTTTGCACTCGACGGAATCTTGATCGGTGCCGGCGACACCCGATTTTTGGCTTGGGCGCAAATCGCCGTACTCGGCGGATTCATTCCCGCCGCCTGGTGGGTTGTGCAGTCCGGTTGGGGTGTTGACGGACTGTGGTGGGCGATCGCCTGGTTCCTGCTGCTGCGACTCACTATTTTGGGATGGCGAGCACACGGTAGTGCCTGGATCGTGACAGGTGCCGTACGACAAAGATGAATTAGGCCTGCAGAAGTGAACTGAACCGCTGGCGCGCACGCGTGATGGCTGATGATGCACCACCCACGGACAGGCCCAGCACCTCTGCCACGCCAGCTTCGGTTTGCCCCTCCCACGCAATCAGCGCCAAAATCTGCCGGTCACGGGCACCAAGTTGCAACCAGGCACGCGATAATTCATCGTTGGCGGCAACAAGTTCAGCCGGATCATTGGCCGCATCGACATCGGCATCAAGTAACCGAACCTGAGCGTTCATTTTTCGATAGTGATTAGCCAGCAAATGGCGTGCAACTCCGTACAACCACGGCAGCACGGCATCGTCAGGCACATCCGCACGGCGGCGCCACACCACAGTGAAGACATCCGCGGTGATGTCATCTGCATCTATCGCAGCAGTTGTCAGCTGGATGCGGCGGCGAATAAATCGGTGTACCGCAACGGCATAATCGGTGAAAACCGCATCAAACCATGCCGTGTCATGCATGGTCGTTGTCTAGTTCTGCCGAACGAGCGAACGGTAGTCCGCCGCGGTAGCCGGGCCGTCCAGCAAGCGCCCATCAGGCAGTGGAACAGCTAGCGCCTCGCCCTGTTCATTCACCACGGCAACAGCACTGGTGGTGCGCACACCGGTAAGTGTCAACACCACCTGCCCGAGCAGCAACACCTGTTCGGTGGGTGGCAGCGTAGTGAATGCAGCCGATGCCTCAACGGTAACGATGCCCTCCTGGGGCGAATCAGTGTCCACGGCCCGGAGCAGCGGATCTGAAGTGAGTGGGTCTACCAGGAGAGTGCGCAAATTCAACGAACCAGCGGGCGGACCCTGAGCCAGGGCATCAAGTAGCTCCTGCGGCTGCGTGCCCGCAACACTCGACACGACCGGTACGATGCTGTCCTCGCGCACGAACCATAACCGCGCGGTTGCCGGGTTGGGTGTACTGGTGCCGGTCGGGCTAGGCGTTGGCGACGCGGTGGGGAGCGCACCCTCGGGGAGTGGACGCGCAGAAGACTCCAGTGGTACCCCGCATGCGGTCAACACCAGAGCACTCACCATGGCTGTGGTCAAGATGGTGGCCAACCGCTGGTGATTGTGACGAGAGTGCATGATCGAGATACGACGCATCATGCCGAACCCACCGGCATAGTGAATGTGAAGCGAGCGCCCTGGCCGCCAGGGTTCGCCCCCACCGTGACCTGCGCACCAAGGCGCCTGGACTGCTCTCGGACCAGGGCCAAGCCAAGCCCGGCGCCATCGGTTCCCGACGATGCAGAGCCGCGCGCGAACGGCTCGAACAGTCGTGCCGCTTCGTCGGCATCAATGCCGGGTCCTTCGTCGTCAACGGTGATGATGACCTCCGCGGGCGCATGGTGGGTTGTGGTGACGTCAATTCGCGTCACCCCACCTCCATGACGTTGCGCGTTGTCCACCAGGTTCCCCAAAATTCGTTCGAATCGTCGAGCATCGGTGTGGACGAGCACAGAATCGCCATGCAACAAATCGGTGTCTAGCCCACGATCACTCAGCACTTCAGCGCACAGCGACATGAGGTCGGTTGTTTCCCACTGCAGGTCCGTATCAGCGGTGACGCTAGAAATCTCGAGTAGATCGAGCACCATTTGCGACATGCGGCGCACCTGACGCACCAAAACATCAACGATTCCCGCGTCGCGCTCGGGCATGGACTCGCGCCTGCGCTCCAGGAGTTCTGCGGTACCCAGCACCGAGGTGAGTGGCGATCGCAATTCATGACTGACGTTGGCGGTAAACCGACGCTCACGGGAAATTTGAGACTGCACCGCCTCGGCCATTTCATTGAAGGAGTCACTGATCTGGTCAAGATCTGCATCCCCGGTGATCTCTAGGCGGACCGAATAGTCACCTGCTGCCACCTGCTGGGCACCATCAGAGATTTTGCGCAACGGTCGCAGAATGCGCACACCGGCATAGCGGCCGACACCACCACCGATGGCGAAGGACACCGAGGTGAGAACAACGACCACCCAGCCGGCAATGATGAAGGTGGTTTCTAAGTCCAGGAGGGGGAAAACCTCCACATAGAGGCCGGCCGGTAGTGCTACCGCTACCGCCAAATATGGCTCCCCGCCCACCCCGAATCGTTGGGATGCACCCCCGGCGGTTTCGGTGAGTTCGGTGAGGTCAGCCGGGAGTGCCTCCGGGGACACCGTGATGCCGGTGGTGAACCACTCACCGTCCACGAACAGCAGCGCCTGGGAGGTGCCCACCGAGGGAATCTGCTCCAGTGCCCGAGCTGGTGAAAGCCCGGAATCCAAACTGGCACCAGCCGCACGGGCATCAATGAGGGCCCGCGTGAGCGCCGCGTTTTCTCGCTGACTCAGCAAATAAACCCGGGAGAGGGCATAGGTGGTGCCCGAGACCGCAACGGCAACAACCAGGGACAAGATGCCAAAGGTGAGCGTGACGCGCGCCCGTAGACCCAACTTCATCGCTTGACCTTCGGGTCAGTCCTTCAGGCGATAGCCGAATCCGCGCACGGTGACCAGGTGCGTGGGATTTGCCGGATCAATCTCGATCTTTGAACGCAGGCGATAAATGAGGTTGTCTACGACGCGCCCATCACCGGCGTTGCCATAACCCCACACCCGGCGGAGCAACTCATCTCGGCTCAGGACGCGCCCGCGAGCAAGAACCAGTTCTTGCAATACGCGAAACTCAATGCGCGACAGCAGAATCGGCTCGCCGTTGAGCATGACCTCTGCCGTGTCAGGGTGCACCTCGATGGGTCCGCATACGAGCGTGGCCGGCTCCTCCTCGGTGGCTGTGGTTCGGCGCAACTGAGACCGAATGCGGGCGGAGAGTTCTTTAGCTACGAACGGCTTCGTGACGTAGTCGTCAGCACCCGCTTCAAGACCGGCAACAACGTCGTGGCTGTCTGCCTGGGCGGTGACGACAATGATGGGCACCGCACTTTGGCCACGCAGACTGCGAATAACGTCGAAGCCATGGATGCCGGGCAGGCGAAGATCAACCAGCACGACGTCGGGTTGCTCGTCTTGCACAATAACCAGGCCCTGTTCGCCGGTGACAGCTTCGACCACGCGGTACCCCTCCTCCTCGAGGAAGGTGCGCAGTACGAGTCGGATTGCCTCGTCATCTTCGATGACCATGACCGTGCGGCTAGCAGAGCTCATCGGTGAGAATCGCCCCTTCCGAGTCGATTGGGGTGACGAGCGGTCCTATTCAGAATTGCGCTGGGACACGATGTACACAACGGCACCGATAGCGCCAAGACCCAACAGGAGAATAAGTAGTTTCTTCATGCGTCACACCCTACGCCCTCTGGCGTGCGTGGGATCATTACTTGCGTGACACGCCGATGCGAACCTGGACAGCGGCCACCCCCGAGCCATCCGGAGTCCCTCACCGCTCTCGTGCTCGCCGGCGGCGGCTCCCGCCGCATGGGCCGAGACAAGTTGAGTCTGGAGCGGGGCGGCCAGACGCTTCTCAGCGTGGTGGTTGCCGGAGTGGATGCCGCCTTCGCCAGTGGCGGGCACCGGCCCAACATCGTGGTGGTGGGTCCGCAACGGCAGCACCTGGCACACGGACGCTGGGTATGCGAAGAGCCACCCGGTGGTGGTCCGGTGGCAGGAATCGCCGCTGGACTCAACGAAGTCTCCACACCGTGGGTCGCCCTGCTCGCTGGTGATGCACCCCACGGCCCACGCGCGTTACCCGTCCTGTGGTCGGTTGCTGGCTCGCTAGGGGCCGATATCGATGGCGTCTGCGTGCAAGGCAGCGACGGCCGAACCCAACCACTATGTGGCATCTACCGTCGTGGGCAGCTACGTGAAGCTGTTGGCTCACTCGATGCGGTGGCAGGTGCTGCGGTGCGCAGCCTGTTCGGCCATCTGCGCATCATCACCGTGGCCGACCAGTGGGCCGCCGCTGACGATATTGACGAGCCCGCTGATGCACAGCGCGCCGGCTTTGACTGGGTAGATCGCGGCTAGGCCTGCGGATGCCAAGACGGTTTCGCTTTGGTCAAAAACGCGGTCATGCCCTCGCGGGCCTCATCAGAGGTAAACAAGGATCCGGATAATTGCGCGGTCCAGGTGAAGGCATCGGCACGGGTCATGGTGGGTACGCGGCGCAGAAGATCTTTGGTTGCTGTCATGGCTTGCGGTCCACCGCTAAGCAGGGCGGTGAGATAACCATCCACCACGCCATCGAGTGCCTCTGGTTGGGCGACAGCGGTAATCAGACCCGATGCAAGTACTTGTTCAGCACTCACGCGTTCGCCGGTGAGGAGGAGTTCAGCGGCAGCTCGCGGATGCATTCGGGGGATACACACGGTCGCGATGATCGCCGGAGCCAAGCCTAGGCGCACTTCAGAGAAAGCGAACCGAGCATCGGTTGAGGCAATCGCGATATCGCATGCCGCCACCAGGCCGTTTCCACCACCGGCGACGTGGCCCTGAATGCGACCCACAATGGGTTTCGGATGGTCCAGCATGACGTTGAGAACATCCACGAGGGCCTGGGTACCGGTATTGGCAAACCCTCCCTCGTCAGCCGCTACCGCACCCGCTAAATCCGCTCCAGCGCAAAAAGTATTGCCACTGCCCGTAAGAACAACCACGCGCACATCAGGGCGTACTGCCGCGTCATCGAGATGATGATTTAGCGCGGCCATACCCGCAGCATCCAGCCGGTTTTTCGTATCCGGCCGGTTGAGAGTGATAGTCATGACGCCAGCGTCCACTGTCGCAATCACCGCCTCTTCGTGAGCGGCAGACTCATTCGTCATTTCTTTCCCATGCCTTCCATCATCGAGATGATGCGCAGCATGACCTCGTCTGCGCCCCCGCCGATGGACACCAAGCGCGCATCACGGAAGTAGCGGGCAACCCACATCTCTTCGGCATAACCCATACCGCCGTGGAATTGCACGCACGCATCCGCAACCTCGCGTACCAGACGCCCTACCTTCAACTTGGCAACCGACGCCTCGCGAGTTACGTCAATTCCTTCGCTATACCGTTGCGCTGCAAAACGAAGAAGGCCATCAATGGTGTCCACATCGGCATACAACTCTGCGAGTCGATACTGCAGTGCCTGATTGGCCAGCAGTGGCTTGCCGAAAGCTGAGCGCTGCTGGAGGTATTCCTTGGTGCGATGCAATGCTCGGCGGGCACCGGAGACGGCCAGGTAAGCACCCACGAGGCGCTCATCTTGAAACTGGGCCATCTGCTGCTGAAAGCCACGGCCAGGTTCGCCGATGACGTTACTCACGGGGACTCGCACGTTATCGAAAACCAACTCTGCCGTATCAGAACATCGGTTGCCCATCTTCTCGATTTTGCGGCCAACGCTAAAGCCCGGCGATGAGGTGGGGACAACGATGAGGCTCATGCCGTGATAGTCGCCCGGTTTAGACAGGGGGTCGGTCCGGGCCAGCAGGCAGATCCAATCAGCCTGCGTCCCGTTGGTGATCCACATCTTTCGACCATTGATCACATAGTCGTCGCCATCAAGGGTGGCGTGGGTTGAAATCCCAGCGACATCAGAACCTGCATCGGGTTCACTGACAGCGATGGAGCACACCATTTCGCCACGAAGCGTTGGCTCGAGCCAGGTTCGTTTCAGTTCCTCGCTGCCGTATCGCGCGAGCGCTGGTGTAGCCATCGAAGTTTGCACCGCGATCGCCATCGGCACGCCCGCAGCATCACATCGACCCAATTCTTCGGCCAGTACGAACGTAAAGCCGTGGTCGGCATCACCGCCCCCGAACTGTGCGTCATATTCCAAACCGAGGGCACCGATGCTGCCCAACTTTGCGAATAGTTCGTGTGCCGGAAAGATTCCTGCTGCCTCCCACTCGTCAATGAATGGGTTAATTTCTTCGTCAACCAAGCGGCGAACACTACTGCGAAACTGCTCGTGCTCTTCGGTTAACTTCACTGTTCCTCCTGTAGTTGCAGGGCCGAGGCCCACAGCATCGTGAGTGTTGAAACTGCCTGGAATTCCTCGTATACCTCGCCGCGACCGAACCAGTGGCGAGCAAACCCTTCGACCATGGCGCACAGTGCCGCAGCCGCCACGGCGGCATCGACGTCGTCGCGGACGAGTGAGTCGCGTTGGAGACGTTCGATGGTGGTGGTCACACGTGCCACATGGGTGGCTCGCAGGGATGCCAGCAACGTGCGGAACTCCGGATGAGTTACGGCAGCCTGCTCCACCACTTCAAGGAGTCGGGCATGGTCACGATAGGAATCAAGGTAGCTGCGGTTGGCGAGGTCAATGCGTGCCCGTGCGGTGGCTCCCGGTGGCGTACGCATGGAGTCATAAAGCCCTTCGATGACCGTGTCGGCCACCGCTGCCAACACCGACTCCTTAGTGGCAAACCAGGTGTACACCGTGCCATGGCTCACTCCGGCCGCCGAAGCGATATCGCTCATGCGGGTGCCATTGAAACCGCGTTCTTCAAATACGCGCCGACCAGCCTCAATCAATGACTCGCGCGTTCGTCGACCACGATCGGTTAATGGTTGCGCCGTCACGCGAGGCTCACCCCGGCGTTGGGAATAAGTTCCGGCGGTATCGGGGCTAGTCGCGCCCTGATGTGTTCGCCTAAGCCTTTAGCCTGCGGGTCAAGTGAGGAGTTCTCCGACACTCCAAGACCAAGCCAGCGCTCAATCACAAAGTTCAGTGCGCATAGATTCGCCAACTCGTAGCGGTGAATAACCAGCCCTTGAGTTTCTGGCAGCAGAATTCGCACCTGTTCAACGGTGAGCCAGTCGCGAAGCCATGCGTAGGCGCCAACGCGGTCGGGGACGACCACCGGAATCCACACGCCCACGTTGGCTGAACCTCCCTTGTCGCCGCTGCGCGCACCCACAAGTTCACCCAGAGCATGCAGCTCACCGATGGTCATGGCAGTTCCTGCCCGTCGATGGATACTTCAGGTACGACGTGCCGGCGCTCCACCGTGGTGGGCCAGTAAACGCCAACGGGAGCCGGGCTGCCGGGCACCGCGGTGGGAAACATACCCGGGTAACTAGCCAGCGCCGCTTCCACCACGGGTGCAGTGAACGCCTTGGCTATTCGCTTCGGGTCTGCATCCTTGACCACCAAGCGCAGATGGGATTGCGCCTGGGCGGTGCTAGCCGGATCCACAATCGCCGTGTCATCAAAATAGACAGCAAGTTCATCTACGTCGAGTGTGCTGAGTTTCGCTAGATCGGGCTGCGCAATGTCGGCTAAACCGATTCCGGCCAGCGTGTTCAAAATCAAATCGGCCTTTTCTGCGCGTTGCAGTCCGGTGAGCACCAGGCTCATCGAATTACGCATACCCCCAAGGTGCGTCGCAGCAACCTTGAGCGTGTCAGGGGGACCTTCTCCCACGCAACCGCTAATGCGAACACGATCAGGGGCCTCCTGCGATAACTCAATAGTGTTAAAACATGCTGTGGCATCTGGATTTGCATAACGCGGTGATCCGATTTCGTACAATAGCTGAGCGGTCACCGTGCCAACACTTACTAGACCATCAGTGTTGGCATGCTTGGTGATGACGCTTGAGCCATCAGCCGCCACCTCCGCGATGGGGAAACCCGGGTGCGCCATTCGAGGGATATCCGTGAAGAAGGAGTAATTGCCTCCGGTGACCTGGGTACCGCACTCAATGGCGTGTCCAGCCACGATGGCGCCTGCAATTGCATCGAAGTCAGTGCCGTAGTCCCAGACGTGCCACCAGGCCGCCGGGCCAATCGTAAGAGCGGCATCTGTTACCCGACCCGCGATAACAACATCTGCACCCGCGGCCAACGCCTTCGTAATGGGCTGACCGCCTAGATATGCATTCGCGGTAAGTAGTTGCACACCAGCGACTTCCAGCCTCTGTCCCGTGTCAAGATTTGTGAACTGCTCACCAGCATCGCGAAGTTGATCCAGACGAGGTATCAGATCATCGCCGGACACCACGCCAATTTTCACGTTGAGCCCGTTGCTGTCAGCAAACTCGCGCAGTGCATCTGCACATCCCTGGGGATCCAGGCCGCCAGCATTGCTCACCACTTTGATGCCCCGGTCCAGGCAGGTGGCCAGGTTTTGCTCCATCTGCGTAATGAACGTGCGAGCGTAACCAGAGCCAGCCCCATGTTTCATGCGTTGCCGGGCCAAGATCAACATCGTAAGTTCGGCTAGCCAGTCTCCGGTTAAGACATCAATCGGGCCCCCCTCAACCATTTCAGTTGCGGCAGAGAGGCGATCACCAAAAAAACCTGAACAATTGGCGATGCGCACCGGACGTTTCATTCGGCTGACTCATTGCCAATTGGCTCCACCAGATGAACCACCACCGTGTGTGCATCCACCGCCTCGCCAACAGTGACGAGTACGTCAGCCACCACCGCATCAGTCTCGGCCACCACCCGATGCTCCATCTTCATGGCTTCCAGCACAACTAGACACTGTCCGGCCACTACATGGTCACCCGGTGCAACTTCAACCATCGTGATAGTTCCTGGCACCGGTGTGCTCGGACCGGTCGCTGACGCGTCACCGCCGGAGTCGTCGTTGTAGCGCGGCATCACCCACCACTGAGTGGCAGCTGTACCGTCAACGATGCTCACCCACCCACCGACATTATCGATGTGCAAATGGTGGGTGACACCCTTGCAGGTCAGGGATAGTGAACTTGTTGGCGAAGTGGAAAGCGACGCATCTAGTTCGATCACACTGTATTTATGAGGGTCACCATCATCGACTTTTGCCGTCACACCGTCGCGGCACCAGGTGAGCGACACGATGTACTTAGCCTGGCGGTCCGGCGTTGCGAACGTATGGATCTCACCGAGTGCCGGCACATTTCGCCATCCGGTAGGAACATCACCGACGGGCGTGCGACTGATGGCGGCCGCAACAAGGTGTCGATCCAGCGACGTTGCATCTAGCCCTGAGGTCAATAATTCTGGATGTAGGTCGAGAAAGTTTGTTGGGGTGTCTCCCGCAATAAAGTCTGCGCAGGTCAAAATTGAAATTAGGGATTCACGATTTGTAGTGAGGCCAGCGATACTGCTTCGACGCAGTGCATCGGCTAGAACGGCAGCCGCTGTGACGCGGTCGCTCTCATGTGCGATGACCTTGGCGAGCATCGGGTCGTAGTAGGCGGAGATCTCACTGCCTGACTCCACGCCGGAGTCGGTACGCACAGCCGGATCAATTCGGAAGACTTCAAGCGTGCCGGTATTAGGTAGATAGCCACGCGCAGGATCTTCGGCGTAAAGGCGCACCTCAATGGTATGACCGTACCGGTGAATATCGTTCTGGTGCAGCGGTAATTCCTCACCGCGAGCAATGCGAATCTGCCACTCCACCAGATCGAGTCCGGTGAGAGCCTCGGTTACGGGGTGTTCAACCTGGAGGCGTGTATTCATCTCGAGAAAGTAAAACTCTTGGCCTGCAGCGTCTTCGGTCACGAGAAACTCAACCGTGCCGGCACCCACATAATCGATCGACCTGGTCAGCGATGTCGCGGCTGAATACATGGCTTCAGCTGTTTCAGTGTGCAGTGCCGGTGCCGGTGCCTCCTCGACGATTTTTTGATGTCGTCGTTGAATCGAGCACTCACGCTCAAACAGGTGAACGATGTTGCCGTGCGCATCGCCGAAGACCTGTACCTCAATATGGCGAGAGCCCGACAGATACCGCTCCAGGAAAACAGTGGGGTCACCAAAGGCGCTTTGGGCTTCACGCCGAGCCGCACTAACGGCTTCGACCACCTCACTTGCCGACTTCACACTGCGCATTCCCTTGCCACCACCACCGGCACTGGCCTTGACCAGCAGTGGATACCCAACCTGGTCACAAGTTGCGATAATTTCACTATCGGTGGCAGAAATGGCGAGTTCAGCGCCAGGGACTAGCGGTATGCGTGCCTGGGCCGCGAGCTTCTTGGCCTGGACCTTTAAGGCCATCGATCGGATCGCTGCCGGTGGCGGCCCAATCCAAGTGAAGCCGGCGGCCACTACCGCTTCGGCGAATGCTGGGTTCTCGGAGAGGAAGCCGTACCCGGGATGAATGGCGTCGGCACCACTTCTGCGTGCCGCATCAATAATCAGGTCGACGTTGAGGTACGTCTGTGCACTGGTGTTCCCAGGAAGTTCGACGCTGATGTCAGCCTCGCGCACGAAGGATGCTTGAGCGTCCACCTCGGAGTGCACGGCGACGGTTTGAATGCCCAAGCGACGTGCAGTACGGAACACACGACGTGTGATTTCACCACGGTTGGCTACCAGGATTCTATTGATCATCATCGTCACATCCGGAATACACCGAAGGAATCGGTGCCTTGAACTGGTGTGTTGTGCACAGCGGATAGGGCCATGGTGAGTGCGGTTCGTGTATCGCGCGGATCGATGATGCCGTCGTCCCACAACCGACCGGTTGCGTACAGCGCCGTCGACTGACTCTCCACCTGCGCTTGGAAAGCATCGCGCAGCGGAGCAAACGCTGCCTCGTCAAACACAACACCGGCTGCTTCTGACTTTTGCCGAGCCACGATGGTGAGAACTCCAGCGAGTTGTTTTGGTCCCATCACGGCGATCCGATGATTGGGCCAGGTGAAAACGAACCGCGGGTCATAGGCCCGCCCGGACATGCCGTAATTGCCCGCGCCGTATGAGGCGCCCATCATCAAGGTCAGATGCGCAACGGTGGAATTACTGACCGCGTTAATGAGTTTGGCACCGTCTTTAATGATGCCGCCCTGCTCGTACTGGGTACCCACCATGAAACCGGTGATGTTTTGGGCAAACAGAATCGGCACGTTCATGCGATTGCACAGTTGAATGAACTGGGCCCCCTTGTGGCTTTCTTCGCTAAAGAGGATGCCGTTATTGGCCAGTACACCGATGGGATAGCCGCCCACCTGCCCCCAGCCGGTCACCAGCGTTGAGCCGTAAAGGGGTTTGAACTGTTCAAATTCGCTGCCATCAAGAATTCGTGCGAGTACTTCTCGGGCCTCAAAGGGATGGCGCACATCGGCGCTGGCGATGCCGAGCAGTTCCTCGATCGGGTAGATAGGAGCACTGGACGCAAGCGGTCGATTCTGATTGGGGTGAGAGAAGTGTAGGTGGGCCACGATGTCTCGCCCGATGCGCAGGGCATCGGCCTCGTCGTTGGCGAGGTAGTCCGCCAGACCAGAGGTGCGCGCGTGCATAGCCGCTCCACCGAGTGACTCTTCGTCGGCGTCTTCGTCAATCGCCATCTTTACTAGTGGCGGCCCACCGAGATACACGCGTGCGGCATCTTTAACCAAGACGACGTAGTCGCTCATGCCGGGCACATACGCACCACCCGCCGTGCTACTACCAAAAACGAGTGTGACGGTTGGAATTCCGGCGGCCGAGAGTTGGGTTAGGTTGCGAAAACTGGCACCGCCGGGCACAAAAATCTCAGCCTGTTTCGGCAGATCTGCACCTCCTGATTCGGTGAGATTGACCAGTGGTAGGCGATTTTCACGAGCAATATCCATGGCCCGCAACCCTTTAGCCACGGCACTGGGGCCCTGTGCGCCACCCTTTACGGTGGGATCATTGGCAACGACCATAACGTCGCGCCCGTGTACGCGGCCGATTCCTGAGACAACCCCCGCACCTAGCGGGTCGTCGGTACCCCACCCGGCGAGAGGGCTTAGTTCCAAAAAGGGGGAGCCCACGTCGAGCAAGCCGTTGATGCGTTCGCGCGGCAGCATCTTTCCGCGGCCGCGATGACGAGCGACGGAGCGGGCATTTTTGGCGGGATCATTGCTGCCACCACCACCCACCACGCGGGCAGTGAGCTCATCGATTTCGGCGAGGGCAGCGAGCATGAGATCGCGATTAGCCGTGAACACCTCATCGGCAGGGTCGATGCGTGAGCGCAGGACCGGGGCCATGAAGTTGACATTAATGTCAAGTTGACAGCCATGTCAAGTAATTCGTGCCCGCGCCTGCCCTCACGGTGGCAGGATAGGGGCATGACCGCTGATGAGCTCTCTACCTGGACCCACGCAGCAAAGACGGCGCTAGACACTCAGTTCAACCTCACGATCCCCGAAGTGGATGTGCAACTACTCCTCGACATCGCCCGTGATGCCGCCCACGCCGTGGATCGACCCGCAGCGCCCATTACGACCTACCTGCTCGGTTACGCCGTGGGCCAAGGAGCCGACCCGCAAGCCGCCGCCACCTCACTTCGCCACCTCGCTGGGGAGTGGGATCTGGGTTTGCACCGGGAGTAGTGGCAGGCTGTATCCGTGACAACAACGCCCGCGCTCCCGTGGCATACCGCCCGCCGAGTCGCCGCTTCAGCGCAGGCAGCACTACCCCCCACCGCCGCGCACATCGCCGAATCCATCGACTGCATCCTGCATGAACCTTTAGTCGCCCTGAGCGATTTACCCGCATTCGCCGCTGCTGCAATGGATGGTTTCGCGGTCAGCGAGAACGGTCCCTGGCTCATTACCGGTGAACAGGTACTGGCCGGTCGAAGTGAACTTTCACCCCTCGCCGCAGGTCAGGCCGCAGCCATTGCCACCGGAGCACTGCTACCCATCGGCACTACGGCTGTACTGCGTTTCGAGGATGGTGTGGTGGAAGGGGCCCTGCACGGGCAGCGACTTTTCCGTCGCGACCCGCTCACCGGGTTAGCAGATGATGCCAGCCCAGCTCTGCCCTCCGGAACGGACATCCGCCCGCAGGGTGAGGAGTGCCGCATCGGCGACACACTCGTGCCGGCTGGTCGACTCGTGACTCCCGGCGTCATGGGCTTGGCCGCAGCTGCCGGATACGACGAACTCAGCGTGATTCCGCCGCCGACCGTGGCCGTATTGGTCATGGGCGATGAACTCCTCGATCGCGGTCTCCCCCGACCGGGACGCCCACGCGATGCCCTCGGACCACTCCTCCCCGCCTGGCTCGCCGGGCTTGGCGCTCGGGCACACCCCCCCATTCGCGTTCCCGATTCACTACCGGCACTTTTAGCTGAAATTGACGATGCCAATGTTGACGTCATCGTCACGACCGGATCCACCGCACACGGGCCGGTAGACCATCTCCACGCTGCCCTTGATCAACTCGGTGCACGCTGGATCATCGACGGAGTTGATGTTCGGCCCGGCCATCCGATGTTGCTGGCACAGCTGCCCGACGGGCGCCCCCTCATCGGACTGCCCGGCAATCCACTGGCGGCCGCCTCCGGCATCGTCACGATCGCCGCCCCGCTCATCGCGGCTATGCGCGGCATCACATCGGGCACCATGGGCATTGACGCGATTTTGGCCGATGACATCACTGCACACCCACACGATGTTCGCCTGGTTCCCGTCGCCATCGACTATGGCGAGATCACCGTGAGCGCTCGGCCACTGCGATTCGCCGGGCCAGCCATGCTTCGCGGCCTCGCCCTCGCCGATGGCTTCGCTGTGATCGAACCAGGCACCGGTCAACGCGGCACATCCGTTGAGGTGCTGGTTAATCCCACTCAATCTCGAGCATGAGGGGTAGCGTCACCACTCGTGGCACGTAACTGGATCCCGGATCGATTTAGAGCAGACATCACCGAGGAAGAAGAAGCTTCCCTGATCAACCTGCCCGCGCGTGACGTAACGCCGGTGCTTCAGATCATGCTTCGCATCGGTATCGCCCTCGCCGCTTTGGTCGTTACTGCTCTTATCGTGTTCGCTGAGCGAGGCTGCTACGCCGACCGCGGAGTGACCGGCACGTTGACTTTCGTTGACGCGCTCTACTACGCGGCTGTCAGCCTGTCGACCACCGGCTATGGCGATATTGCGCCCGTATGTGAGTCCGCACGTTTGGTTAACGTCGTCGTCATCACCCCGCTGCGGTTTCTCTTTCTGATCGTGCTCATCGGCACCACCGTTGAAGTACTCACCACCCGCACGCGGTTGAACTACCGTCGCAAAATTTGGAGGAAAAAGGTGCACGAGCACACAGTGATCATCGGTTTTGGTGTTAAGGGTCGCTCTGCTGCTCGCAAGCTGATCGACAACGGAATCGCGAAATCACAAATCGTTGTCGTTACCCCGGACACTCCCGGCATCGGTGATGCCAAACGCATGGGCTTGGTGGGCATCTTGGGTGATGGCCGCAGGGAGGAAATTCTAGAAGAAGCCGGGGTGGCCCGCGCCAAGCAGGTGATCGTGGCGACAAATGAAGACGACACCTCGATTCTGGTCACCCTCACCGCTCGACGTCTGTCTACCGAGGTTGAAATTGTTGCCTCGGTTCGCGAGGGTCACAATGCTTCGATCCTGCGCCAATCGGGGGCAAACAACGTGATTCCAACGGCAGAATCTGCCGGCAGCCTGATGGCGCTATCGCTGATTTCACCCGAGGCCGGTGATCTGATGGAAGACCTCTTGGACTCCAATCGAGGGTTGGAAATCGTGCAACGGCCCATCACTAAGGATGAGCTTGGTATCACGCCCACGGAGGTCAACTCCACAGGCGAAATTGTCTTGGCGGTCATTCGCGGTGGCACGGTAAGCCGGCTGAACAGCCCACCCATTCGTCTTCTTGAAAAAGAAGATCACCTGGTGGTCATTCGCGATGCCCCGCCGCGGCCCTAATCGCATCAGCAAGCAATCCCTCGATAGGCTCAATGAATGCACGCCATTGTGGTTGCGACCACGCCCGAACCCGACCTGCCCACCGCGCAAAGTTTGATTTGGGATGAGGTCAACGACCTTGTACCTGGTCCTGGCGAGGTGCTCGTCAACGTGGCCGCTGCCGGAGTGAACCGAGCCGATCTCTTGCAACGACAGGGTCTCTACCCGCCACCACCGGGAGCATCGCAGATCATCGGAATGGAATGTTCTGGCACGGTAAGTGCTGTTGGCGAGGGCGTATCGACGTTGTCGATCGGTGAAGAAGTGTGCTGCCTGCTCTCCGGTGGCGGCTATGCCGAACAGGTCGTGGTGCCCGTTGGGCATTGCCTGCCCATTCCCGCTGGAGTCACTCTTGTGGATGCTGCCGGCCTCGTCGAGGTTGCCTGCACCGTGTGGTCAAACCTGGTCATGGTGGGTCGATTGGAACGCGGCGAAACTTTGCTGGTGCACGGTGGTGGCAGTGGCGTGGGAACCATGGCCATTCAGATCGGTCGACTCCTCGGCGCTCAGGTTGCCGTCACCGCCGGGTCGGCCGCAAAACTCACCACCTGCAGCGAACTCGGTGCCGACATCTGCATCAACTATCGCGAACAAGACTTCGTTGAAGTTCTCAAGACTGAGACAGCCGGACACGGCACTGATGTGATCTTGGACAATATGGGGGCAAAGTATCTGCAGCGCAACATTTCAGCACTTGCTCGCGATGGCCGACTCATCGTGATCGGGATGCAAGGTGGGGTAAAAGCGGAGATAGACCTGTCTCAACTGCTGCGCAAGAACGCATCGGTCCAGGCAACCGGTCTGCGTGGGCGGCCCACTGGTGAGAAAGCCGCCATCTGCGAAGCCGTTGTCAAACATGTGTGGCCATGGGTCGAGGCCGGTCTGGTGCGTCCGGTGATCGACCGCACGCTGCCCATCACCGACGCTGCAACGGCGCACCAACTTCTCCAGGACGGTCAGGCCACCGGAAAGATCGTCCTGACCATTTAGGCGCTGCTCTGGTCACTCACAACAGGCCGCGGCAGAGCTGAAATCCGCTGCACCAGATACGGCGAAAACCATCCCGCGTAACGTTGTTGAAGTTCTGGTGAGCGCCAATCTGCACCGGTCACAACTTCACGACAGTTCCCAGACGCACAAAGGCAGGGAAACTCGTCGTAGTCGCTGGCGTCGCACATGGCGTAATCAAAGGTCAACTCTTCACCGGCTGGGATGTCACGCATGGCAACAAGGAGCTGGGATCCGGAAAGCCCGCAGTTGGGTTCGCACGAGTGGTTGAGCATGTCGCCAGCCTCAGGCGTTGGCGCTGAAACCAGGTAGAGATCGGTATCAATCTGAATAGACCGACTCTGTCGATCGTGGGAGAGATCGGTGAGCATGGCTGCGGTCATGACCCAACCACCAAAGCAGGCTACCGTTTCACCACGCATGATGTGCTCCTGCGCAAAGGACCCCCACCCCTTTTGACCAGCCGGTCGTGCCTGCGCCTTAGGTGTCAACCAGTTGTAGTCAGACATCGACGAACCTTTCCGCTCACGCCCGGCCTCAGTCCAGGCAAACAGTCCCCGATTGTGTCACGTCACGAGCACGTTGCCGAAGCAAGGCCGCCAACTTCACCCTCTTGGCCCGCCCGGCGGTGGATTCGGTCCTGGGAACGCATAATCTAGCCTCCACCATGATTGATCCCCAGTTGCTGCGTGACAACCCCGAGCTCTTGAAGGACTCCGCACGCCGTCGCGGTGAGGACGAGCACGTCATTGATGAACTCCTCGCCGTCGATCAGCGCAAGCGGGCGGCCCAAACCCACTATGACGAACTACGCGCGCAGCAAAAAATTCTGTCGAAGCAGATCGGCCCATTGCAGGGGCGCAGCCGCAAAGACCCCACCAACGAGGACGTGCGCGCGCAACTCGACGAACTCATGCTGACGGCTGGCGTACTGGCCGAGCAGGTCAAAGCCGCCGATGCCCAGACAGGTTCGCTCACTTCAGCACTGAAAGCCCTGTGGCTCCAGGTGTCCAACGTGGTGGATCCGCGTTCACCGGTAGGTGGCGAAGAAGACTTCGTGGTGGTGTCCACCCACGGTACTCCTCGAGATTTCACCACGGAGGGTTTCACTCCTCGCGACCACCTTGAACTAGGCGGACTACTTGGCGCCATTGACGTGGAACGAGCCGCCAAGGTTTCTGGATCACGCTTTTTCTATCTCACCGGTATCGGTGCATTACTCGAACTGGCCCTGCTCAACATGGCCATTGCCCAGGCCACCCGGTATGGATTTATCCCCGTCGTTCCACCGGTTCTGGTCAACTCCCCCGCCATGGAAGGCACCGGCTTCCTTGGCCAGGCGGCAGAAAATGTGTATCGGCTCGACGCCGACGACGCCTACCTCGTTGGCACCGCTGAAGTGCCACTGGCGGCCATGCACGCCGATGAAATTCTCGACGCCGAGGCATTACCGATGCGGTATGTCGGCTGGTCCACCTGCTTTCGTCGAGAAGCCGGTTCGCACGGCAAAGACACGCGCGGCATCATCCGCGTGCATCAATTCGACAAGGTCGAAATGTTTGTTTTCACCACGCCCGACGAAGCTGACGCTGAGCACAAGCGCTTGCTGGCGTGGGAGCAGGAATTTATGGATGCCCTTGAGATCCCCTATCGGGTCATTGACGTGGCTACCGGAGATCTCGGCTCGAGTGCGGCGCGCAAATTCGACATCGAAGCATGGATTCCAACCCAGGGCACCTACCGGGAGGTCACCTCAACCTCAAACACCACGCAGTTTCAGGCGCGTCGGCTGGGGATACGTACTCGCAAGGACGGAGCTCCGGCTCCGATAGCCACCCTCAATGGCACCCTGTGTGCGATGCCCCGGATGATCGTGGCAATTTTAGAAAACCATCAGCAGGTTGACGGCAGCATCTACGTCCCCGAAGCGTTGCGTGGCTACCTCGGCCAAGACGTACTCGCTGTTCGGCCGTGAACACCCCCCACGTGCTTCAGGCTCACCCAGGATCAGCTAGCAAGCGGGTGCGCCTGGGAGCACTTGCCGCGGTCACCGTGATCGCCCTTGGCCTTACTTCGTGCACCGCGAGTGAACCTGCGCCCGCACCCTCCACCACAGCGCCCACAACCTCCGGTGCACCTACGCCATCGCCGGAACCCACCATCAAACCGACACCGCCGCCGCTAAAACCTGGAACTACTCGCGGCCGGGTGGTGTTCGTGCAAGCGGCAGAGGATGCCTCATTAGTTTCCGGTGGCAAACCGATCAGGCTCACACTCACCCGCACCGGAAATGAAGTGCAGTGGTTTTCTGCTCCACCGCAGCGACTTACCGGTACCACGACCACCCAAAATATGCTGGCGATGCTGGGGTGGCGAACCGCTGGTGATGGTGCGACCGCAGCATTGCCCACACCTAAACCCCAGGCTCTGCTCACCTATGCTGATGGCGCGTTAGCCGTCACCCTGCAGCGTGCTTCAGTGCGAGCCGACGGCACCCTCGTTCTTGACGTGAGACCCGTGGGTGTCGAACCAGAAACCGTGTCCTCCTTTGGCCCGGTAGCACTCACCATCGATGGGGTACCGGGGGTCAGGGTGGTCACCGAGGGCATCACCGATGACCTCACCTCAACAGTGACCATTTCCGGTGTCAACGCAGGCCAGGCCTTGGTCACCCTGCGCGATGGCAATGGCGAGATTGTGACGGATCGTTATCTTGGCGCCGACGTGGCCGATGACGTCATCGGTGACGTCGACACCGAACTCGGGCCACAACTTCGTGACGCTGCCATCACACTGCGAGCACCCGAACCGAATAAGCCGGGTCGGGTGCTGCTCACCGCCACCGTAGTTGTGGACGGTGCAGAGGTAGAACTTAAACAAACACTGGCCCGCTGGACCCTGCCCAAAAACTAGGCCGGCACCACCGGAAGATGCGAGAGTGATTCAGCGAATCGCTCATCGGTGACATCTTCATCAACCATGGCACCACTGAGGTAATTCTCATACGCGGCCAGGTCAAAGTGACCATGCCCGCAAAGGGCGGTCAAAATTACGGTCTCTTCGCCAGTTTCCTTCGCCTTCAACGCCTCCCGGATAGCAATTGCGATCGCGTGTGTGGGCTCCGGTGCCGGCACAATCCCCTCGGTGCGAGCGAATTGCAGTGCCGCCGAGAAACATTCCGTTTGCGGTACAGACACGGCATCAAGCAGACCGAGCTCATAGACGTGAGAGATCATAGGTGCCATCCCGTGATAGCGAAGCCCGCCGGCGTGAATGGGATCGGGCACAAAATCATGACCGAGAGTGTGCATCTTCATCAGCGGGGTCATGCCAGCGGTGTCGCCGAAGTCGTATGCGTAAACGCCACGAGTAAGGGTGGGGCAAGAAGCAGGTTCGACGGCCATAATCTGCGGATTGATGCGCCCAGCCAGCTTCTCGCGCATGAATGGGAACGACAGTCCCGCGAAGTTAGAACCGCCACCGGTACAGCCCACGATCATGGTGGGCGTATCCCCAGCCATCTCCATCTGCAGAAGTGCCTCCTCGCCGATCACGGTCTGGTGCAGGAGAACGTGGTTGAGAACTGAACCGAGGGCGTATCGAGTATTGGGATCCTGCGCGGCCACTTCAACAGCTTCTGAGATGGCCATGCCTAACGAACCGCTCCAGTTGGCGGGATCCTGAGCCAACTTGCGCCCAATCTCAGTCAAATCAGATGGCGATCGGTGCAATGTTGCGCCAAAGGTCTCCATCATCAATCGGCGATACGGCTTGGCGTCGTAGGAAGCACCGACCTGCCACACCTCACACTCCATGTCGTACAGCGCACACGCATACGCCAGGGCTGTGCCCCACTGCCCCGCACCGGTCTCGGTGGTGAGTTTCTTGGTGCCCTCCTTGGCGTTGTAGTACGCCTGGGGTACCGATGTGTTGGGCTTGTGCGAACCCGCCGGAGAAACTCCCTCGTACTTGTAATAGATGCGGGCAGGCGTGCCAAGAGCTCGTTCGAGCGCGTGTGCCCGAAAGAGGGGCGAGGGACGCCAGTGTCGATATACGTCGAGGACACCGCCGGGAATCTCTATGTATCGATCAGTAGAGACCTCCTGCATGATCAGTTCCATCGGGAACAGCGGAGCGAGGTCTTCTGGACCAACCGGGTCCATGCGCCCAGGGTGTAGCGGTGGCGGCATCGGGGTAGGCAGATCGGCGGCGAGGTTGTACCAGGTGGTGGGCATCTGGTCTTCAGTCAATAGGTATTTGTGCTGGCGCACCGTGTCGTCCATGGATGTCTCCCTCATCGAATCGCAGTGAAGTGACGCCACCGCGAAGTTGCGGCCGTGCCACGCATCGTTGATCGGTCGGTGATAGATCATTGCCCGTGTCGAGACCGTAGACCCCCCTTGAGACCATGGCAAGTGTGATTGAGCAATCGGCCCTAATCCCGGTGCCCACCGGCGTACGCGTTATCGCCTCCGACCTAGACGGAACGCTGCTGCTGCCCGATGGTTCGGTGGGGGCCCGGACCCGGCGCGCCCTGGACGAACTGCGCGATAGCGACACCGACTTGGTGATCGTTACCGGGCGACCACCACGCTGGATTTCACCCATCGTGGAAATGACCGGACACCGCGGCATCGGCATCGGGGCCAATGGCGGTGTCGTGCTCGATCTGGCCGATGGTCAGGTGCTGGAAGTTTTTTCCCTGGATCCTGATACTGCTCTTGAGGTGATCGATCGGTTGCGCCATGCCCTGCCCGGTGCCGTTTTCGCGGTCGAGCGTTCTCGTCCAGGTGCCCGCCTTGCCCCGACCGAAGGTGCCGCTTACGACCGTCTCGATTCCCTGCCCACCGACCCCACTGAATTTGCACTCGGCGATGGTTACCGTCCGCGCTGGCCGGTTCCCGCAGACACCCACATCGCCCCCATCGAAGAACTGGTCCGTTTCGGTGACGTGATCAAAATTTTGGTGCGCCCAGGCGACGATGTCAGCTTCAATAATGATGAATTTCTCTCGGTTGGCGACGATGCCCTCGCCGGCCTTGTTGAGGTGACCCATTCTGACCCCAGCGATCGTCTCCTCGAAGTCAGCGCCCTAGGGGTGAGTAAAGCAACGACACTTGAACGCGTGGTTGCCCGGCAAGGCCACGGTGCACGCGAAGTAATCAGTGCCGGCGATGCGCCCAATGACCTACCCATGCTGTTCTGGGCCGACACGTCCTATGCGGTGGGCAATGCTCATCCGGCAGTACTCAGCGCCGCCACGCACGTGCTCCCCACCAATGCCGACGAGGGTGTGGCCGCACTGATCGAAACAGTGCTCACGCAGCTTTAAATTCAGCCGCTACTCACCTTGCTCGCCGTTGAGTCCACCACGAATATTGCTCAGCCAGACCTGCGCACCGTCAAAGTCAGCGTTCAATACCCCGGGTCGCAGCAGCGGCGCATGACCATCGTCGCGAGCGTAGGAACCCAGGAAGCGCACTTCACCGCAGATGCGATGCAGACCCATGAGTGCTTCTCGCACCCGGTCGTCATCGATATGCCCTTCACAGTCGATCGAAAAGAAATAATCACCCATGGCCTTGCGTGTTGGCCGAGACTCAATTCGGGTCATGTTGACCCCGCGAACAGCGAGTTCGGTGAGAATTTCCAAGAGCGCACCGGGGTGATCCTGCTTCATGAACACCGCCAGCGTGGTCTTATCGGCTCCGGTGGATGGCGGCAATGAACCTGATTTTTGCACCATCACAAACCGGGTAAGCGCCTCGGCGTTATCGCCGATGTTGTCGGCCACAACATCAAGACCGTAGTGCGCGGCTGCAAGGGGCTGAGCGATGGCGGCGTTGAACGGCCCTGCTAAGACATTTGTCATGTGCGCGAGCACGGCCGCGGCATCGGCGGTGGAGGTAGCGGGGATCAACTTGGCCTGCGGTAACTGCGACCGTAGCCAACCAAGGCACTGGGCCTGGGCGTGCGGATGCGTTGCTACCGCGTAGACATCGCTCAGCGCTGTGCCCGGCTGCACGAGCAGGGCAAAGCGCACCGGAATCGATACTTCTGCGGTGATCACCAGGGACTCACCAGATGACAGTGAATCCAGGGTGGTCGAGACCGATCCCTCCACCGAGTTTTCAATGGGCACGACGGCTGCAACCGCAGCTCCTGTGCGCACCATGTCTAGCGCCGAGATCACCGAATCAGCAGAAACTGAATCTGCATCAGGAAGCAGGGATTTCAGTGCGACCTCGGTGAAGGTGCCGTGCGGCCCAAGGAACGACACGGGACCCGTTACGTGCGGTGCCTTCGCCGTTGTCATCGCAGATCTCCCATGACCTGTTCAACGGCCTGATTTTCTTCCGGGGACAGGGTGGAATCCGCCTCGCCTCGGCGAAGTGCTCGAATATAGGTGCGTGATTCTGCGCGTGCATGGATCGTGGTCAACACCACTCCGTCGCCGTGGTCGTCCACCATGGCTGCCGTGAACGACATGCGCCCACCCATGTCGCCGAACGCATCGAAACGCACGACCGACACGTGACGAATGGCCGCAGACAGCTCTTCGCGCGTGTGCACGAGTTCAGCGTGGAGCAGTTCCACCTGTTCCCGAAGGAGACCGACCTCTTCAGTTTTGCGCGCAACAACCCCGACAAAGGATTCCTTGCCGTCGTGATCTTGCAACAGGGTGTAGTCCCGCCGCATACCCGAGATCTGCGCAGAAAGCACGAAAATAACCATCAGGGCAACGAGGGCGAGAACGCCAGCGACGATCGCGATGATGCCAGCGGTCTGCGCGTCCAAGGTCACCGCTGCAGCCTAGTGTGGGTCAACGCTCCCCGTGGTCAGCGCAGGGTGATCTGTCGTGTTTGCAGGCCGGCCCGTGCGCCGCGCTCAGCACCGGTGAGTGGCGCGTCAGTGGCCATAGCGGCATCCAAAAGTGCCCCAAACGCCAACGCTGGCCCTTCACAGTCCGCAGCGCTTTGTCCTGCCGCTAGTTCCCAGACCGGCACGAGCAGACCATCTGCACGGAAACTGCCGACAAATCGATTGTCTAGATCGGGCAGGTTCACTTCACCCCGCACCTTGAGGCGTGCCAGCGCGTTCAGCATTGAATCCTCATCGTGGGGGAAGACCCACCGCAAAAAGTACTTCTCGCCCATCTCAACCCAGTACGCAGCCGCCACCTCGGTGAGGCGAACGGTGGGCATCACCCGAGCATTCGCTCGATCGAGGGAATCGCGAACCTCACCCTCGGCCGGGGCATCCTCACTCATCCAGTAATCAAACGTGTCGTGGACGGTGATCTGCAGAGGCTGAGCAACAACGAGATCTTGCAGCCGTGGCCCCGCGTCGGGCAGGCCCGTGGGAGGAATGGCGGTTCCCGGCTCAGCTGTTAGTGCTGTCTGCAAAGCCGCAGCAGCATCTCGACTCGGATCACCGGATCCGGTGGTTACCTGGAGGGCCAGGTAGATATCACCGTTATCTCGAACCATTGCCGGCCATGCCATGGGCAAAACGGTGGTGAGGACGATGCGGCGATCAGGGTCACCCAGCAGCGAGATTTCCGTGGTGGCCGCCGGCACAATTTCGCGCATGGCCACCCAATCGCACTCGTCGATAAGTCCGGCAAATGGTCGCGCAACGCGTTGCTCGACGCGGTGTGCTTTTTTTCCGTGGCAGGCCTTGTATCGACGGCCAGACCCGCACGGGCAAGGTTCACGCATTCCCACGGCGGGAATGGCGTCGGTCGAGGGGGTTGCGTCAGTCGTAGATGAGCTCACGGTGCCTCACCCTACGGCGTAGCGGCGCCCAGCATGCGTCGGGCACGGCCGGGGTGGTTGGTAATGAGTGCATCAACATCGCGATCAACACACCATTGCAAATCTGCCTCAGTGTTCACCGTCCACACGTGCACTTCATAGCCATGCTCGTGAACTCGAGCCACATAATCTGGCATCGAACGCAAGCCAGCCAGGGAGATGCCAGCGATGGTAATCCCGGCTGGTAATCCTCCGTCAGTGCAGTGCTGCGGTGGGCGATCAAACAGATACACCAACGGAAGTTGTGCATCTAGCGAACGCATTCGCCTGAGCGCAGATAACGAAAACGACATCACTCGGTTGTTCTGTGGATCAAGACGACGACGTGCTCGAAGTCGTTCGTAAACCGCCTGCTCCAGATACATCGAGCCCACACCGGGGTGCTTCGTCTCAATGGACAGCGATAAACCGGGGCTCACCGATTCGGCCAAATCGATGAGCTCGTCCAGGGTGATGATGCCGAGGGGAGCGAGTTCTGCGTAGGTCATGGATCGTACGGAGCCACGGCCTGCAGTCGTACGATTAACCGTCGCATCGTGAATGAGAACCAACACGCCATCACGGCTGAGCCGTACATCGCACTCAAGCCCGTCGGCGCCATCACTCACCGCACGCTGATAAGCCGCCGCTGTCATCTCCGGCTCCTGCGCGCTCGCCCCCCGATGGGCGATCACCAGTGGTCGTCGCTGTGCCACCTGCTCTATCACGTAAAAATCACGCCCGGGTTCATCAGGTTGTTTTGATCCCAGGCTTGTTTGATCGCCCGCATAGCAAGAATTTCGGATGTTGATCTTGACGTGTCCAGCCACTTAGTCTTGGCTCGGCCGATGCCGTGTTCTGCCGACACACTGCCCTGATATTTCGCAACCACGCTGAGCACCTCAAAGTCAACGCTTTCGTCATCAGCATCGGGGCCGGTGATTTCCACGTGCAAATTTCCGTCGCCCAAGTGACCAAACACACCAAACGTATCAACCTGAGGATAACGGCTCATTCGGTCGCGCAGTTCATCAGCGCACTCCCCAAGATGTTGCAGCGGTATGGAAATATCCAACTTGTGGGCGATGCCACCGGCTGTCTTTGCTGCATGTACGGAAAACGCTTCCGACTGACGCTCGCGATATTCCCAGAGACGCTTTTTTGTCAATGCATCAATTCCAATGACAACGTCGCAGTCCGCAAGCGCATCCGCAATGAAACCTCCACCGGTCCCACCGTCGGCAACCTCAAGAAGAAGCACGAACTGATGGTCGCCGGTGAGCGGCCACGCCAGTGTGGCCACCTCCATCGCCAATCGCATCCCGGTGCGATCGGTGATCTCTGCGGCCAATACCGAAACCTCAGACTCGATGGCTGTGTGCAACAGGTGCAGCGCCTGACCAAAACTGCTCACCCCGATCAACGCAACGCTCGTGGCTGCGGTAGGGCGCACGAGGGACAGTCGCACCGCGGTGATGATGCCTAGAGTTCCTTCGCTGCCGGTAAACAGGCCAGCCAGGTCGTATCCGGTGTTGTCCTTCACCAATCCACCGAGGTGTTCTATCACCTCACCATCGGGTAGCACCGCTTCAATGCCGCGCACCTGAGCACGCGTCATGCCGTAGGCAATCACCCGGATCCCACCGGCATTGGTCGACACGGTGCCTCCCACCGTGGCTGAATCGCGGGCAGCAAGGTCAACCCCGTATTCCCACCCGGCCGCCCCCGCATGTTTATGCAGATCACCGAGGGTCACTCCTGCCCCCACGGTCACCTGACCGGCCAGTTGGTCCACCTCATCTAGGCGGGTGAGTCGACGTGTACTCACCAACACCGGCAGCGGCACGCCCGCAACATCATCGCTGTGCGTTGCTGGCACGGAGCCACCAACGAGACCGGTGTTTCCGCCTTGAACAGTGATGGAAACTCCCGCATCTCGACATGTGCGAACGACAGCAGATACCTCAGCAGTATTTCCGGGTCGAATAACGGCCTGAGCATCACCGCGCCATCGGCGGGTCCAATCAGTGACGTAGGGCGCCATGAGCTCTGGATCAGTCAGCACATGCTGCGCCCCCACAATTTTGGTTAGCTCAACAAGCAGGTGATTCATGAAAATTCCTAGGCTAGATCGCGAATAACGATCGTTGCATCACGATCGGGACCCACACCGATCGCGCTAATCGGAGCACCTGATACCTCTTGCAAAAATTCAACATATTCACGGGCTGCGGTGGGCAACTCAGTCAAGGATTTAGCTTGGCTAATGTCTTCACTCCAGCCGGGGAGGTATTCGTACACCGGTTTGGCATGATGGAAATCGGTCTGCGACATAGGAATTTCCGGGACGCGCTCACCCTCAACCGCGTAGGCCACACATACCGGAATCTGCTCAAAGCCCGAAAGCACATCAAGTTTGGTGAGAAAAATATCGGTGAGGCCGTTAACTCTGGCGGCATAGCGGGCAATAGGCGCGTCAAACCAACCGCACCGGCGTGATCTTCCCGTCGTGACGCCCACCTCACCGCCAACTCGCTGCAGCCGTTCACCATCGTCGTCGAATAGTTCGGTGGGGAACGGGCCGCTTCCAACGCGTGTCGTGTATGCCTTCAAAATTCCGATCACTCGAGTGAGTCGAGTGGGTCCGATACCACTGCCGGTGCAGGCGCCACCGGCGGTTGGGTTCGATGAGGTGACAAACGGGTAGGTGCCGTGATCAACATCAAGCAATGTGCCCTGACCACCCTCAAGCAGCACCGTTTTTCCCTGATCGAGGGCACGGTTGAGCACCAGTGCGGTGTCCACGACATAGGGACGCAGCACATCGGCGTATCCGAGTAGCTCTTCGGTGATTTCGTCGACATCTATGGCACGCCGGTTGAAGACTTTGACCAAAATCTGGTTCTTGCCTTCCAGTGCTCCCTCCACCTTTTGTCGCAGGATGGATGGGTCGAACAGATCTTGAACGCGAATACCTAACCGGCCAACCTTGTCGGCGTAGCTTGGGCCGATACCACGACCGGTCGTACCGATTTTCGCTTTGCCAAGGAATCGTTCACTGACCTTGTCTAGCGTCACGTGGTAACTGGTGATCAGGTGAGCATTGGCGCTGATGAGTAGCCGCGAACAGTCAATGCCGCGTTCGGTGAGCCCGGCCATTTCATCGAGGAGAACCTGCGGATCCACCACCACCCCGTTGCCAATGACCGGGATAACACCTGGACTTAAGATTCCGCTGGGCAGCAGGTGTAGAGCGTAACTTCGATCTCCGATGACGACCGTGTGGCCGGCGTTATTACCACCCTGGTAGCGCACGACATAGTCAACGCGACCGCCAAGTAGATCGGTGGCCTTTCCCTTGCCTTCATCCCCCCATTGCGCACCAAGCAGTGCAATGGCCGGCATAGCTCACCTCATTCGCTTACTTCACTGCAACAACGATTCATTGGATTGCCCGGTCGGTATTTCCCGCCGCCTCAGGCCCTTCAGCCGCGCAGCAGGCTACCGCAAGAGCGCGAGAGCACGGCCAAGTTCACTGCCAGACACCCAGGCGGCTTCCGTTCGTGGCCCTCCAGCCCACGAATCACCCGCCACTCCCACCGACAAGGCATTCGCCACCATGGCTATGCCAAAAGGTTCAGATCTTCCGGTGAGGGGTCGGGCATAGGTCCATCGCTTGACGTTGAACCACTGTGGCATGCAAGCAGGTTTAACCACCTCGGCAAGGGCCGCCATCATGACCGGAGCTGCGGTGAGGGGCGCTGTGAGATGAGCCGCTGCCACCGGAGCGGTGGAATGGGTGACGAGAACTGGCGACGCATCACCGCGGCGCGATCCATCATTGGCGATGAAGGTGATGACCGCGTCGTCATTAACGAAGATGCCGTCGAACTCCGGCCAACAGACCTCGTTATAGACGGTGATGAGAGCCAGCACCGGTTCCCACATCGAACTGTCGGCAAGCAGTTCGCGCACCGGCTGCATCACTGGCCTGTCCAACATTGTCAGCAGTTGCGGGTCCGGTGCGCACAGTGCCGCTGCACCAAATTGCTCGCCACGGATTACGAGTGCGCCTGCGCTTACGTCAATGTCGCTTACATCAACCTGATGTTGAAACGTCACCAATTCGTCGGGAAGTTGGTCGGCTAAGGCTTGAACCATCGACTGAAGACCGGCTGGAGCAGCAAACCGCATCGGTCCCAGTTTGGGGCCAATGATGCCGGTTGCGTCCCCCACGTGAATCGTATCGGTCCACTGCCGAAGAACACCTTGTTCCTCAAGCAGGTCAACAACTGCCCGGAACTGATCATTGTGCGCGGTGAAGTAGGAAGCCCCCACGTCAACGACGCGACCATCCCACGAGGTACCAGTGTCTCTTAACGTCTGTGTCGCCAGGCGGCCACCCACACGATAACCACGGTCGAATATCGTGACCGGAACATCACGGCTTATAAGCGCTGCAGCACAAGCAATACCGCTGATGCCGCCACCGACAATGGCGACAGGGAGTGACATGCGCTAGGCCCGCAACACCTGGATGATTACCGGGTCACATTCCATCAAGAAGTCAACACATCGTTGGGCTTCATCTGCTTCGTTGATGCTCTCAGCAGCACGCTGTAGCGCAAACACACAGCGCAGAAATCCTTGATTAGGTTGGTGTTCCCAGGGCACCGAACCAAAGCCCTTCCACCCATTACGGCGCAATGCATCTAAGCCACGGTGGTATCCCACACGAGCGAAGGCATAGGACTCCATGACACGGCCTTCATTCCACGCTTGATCGGCCAGATCGGCCCATGCCAGGGATGCGGTGGGATGGCGGCGAACGACATCGTAGGCATCTGCACCGTCTGTCAATTCAAGTCGAGGTTCGACGTGGTCTGGCAGGAAAGTGGCGGGAGGTCCACCGAGGAGGTTCTCGTGTGGGCTCATGTGATCGACGCCAGGTAGATCTGCTCAATGGCTGAGCCAAGAGCACTGCTGTATTCCGCATCGGTCATCCCAGCGGAGAGACCCTCGGTCAGAGCACGCGAGAAACTAGCAATCATGTTGTGATTCTCGGCCAGTAAGTGACAGGCCTCCTCGCGGGAATAGCCACCCGACAGCGCCACAACACGCAGCACCTTCGGATGGTCGATCAGCGGTGCGTAAAAGTTCGGAACGGTGGGAAGGGTGAGTTTCAACATCACCTGCTGACCCTGTGGAACTGATTCAAGCCCGGTGAGCAAGCGGTCCAGCAGACGTGTCTCAATCTGAGCCTTATCGGCAGCGTGAATATCTACCTCGGGTTCCAAGATGGGTATGAGGCCGGCATCATTGATCTGTTGTCCCACCGCAAACTGCTGATCAACCACGGCAGTAATGCCTTCGTTGTTGAGTTCCTGGATTAACGAGCGCATTTTCGTACCGAAAACACCCTTGGCTTTGGCTCGGGCGAGGAGTTCAGGTAGATCGGGCATCGGTTTCATGATCTGCACGCCGTTGGCTTGAGCTGCCAAACCCTTGTCGACCTTGACCAGGGGAACAACGCCCTTCACGTTCCACAGATAGTCCGGGGTGGACCGACCCAGGACATCGCGATCCATCGTCTGTTCGAACAGGATCGCCGCGACGATGCGTGCACCGGTGAAACCGGCATCGGTCATGATCCTTACCCGCATGGCATGGATCTGATCGAACATTTCTTCGTCGCCAGAATACTGATCCGGGGTTACACCGTAGAGGGACAGTGCCTTGGGTGTGCTCCCACCACTTTGGTCAAGCGCCGCCAGAAAACCAGCACCCTGCCCCATCTTGTCGCGCATCTGTTCGTCCACGTTGATTCCTTTCGCGGCTGCCGCTATTGCTTCGCTGACCCTAGATAGGTTGAGCCTATGGTGTCTGCATCTGCCCCGTTAGTCCATCTCAATAATGCCGGCTCAGCGCTGCCCAGCGCACAGACGCTACGGGTTCAAATTGAACACCTCCAAGCCGAAGCCACGATCGGTGGTTATGAGGCCCACGCGGCTCAAGCAGACGCGATCGGTGGGGTCTCCGCCTCGGTTGCTCAACTGTTGAACACGACTCCAGAACAGGTGGCCCTTGTTGAATCCGCCACCGTGGGCTGGGATCGCGCCTTGCAGGCGGTTTTCTATAGCGACCCGCCGGCAGCGCACCAGCGGATTCTCGTGGCCAGCACCGAATACGCATCAAATGTGTTGCCGTTGATGCAGGTCGCCAACCGCACCGGCGCATCGGTTGAGTTCATTCCAGATGGGCCTGATGGTTCAACCAGTCTCGAAGCCCTCAAGGACATGCTGGATGAAAATGTGTGGTTGGTCTCCATCACCCACGCTCCCAGCCACAACGGTGTCGTCAACGATGTCGTGGGAGTGGGCGATGCCCTCCGGTTTTCCGGCTCATCAGCGTGGTACCTGGTAGACGCATGTCAATCTGTCGGTCAGTTGCCTGTCGACTTTGCCCGCATCGGCGCCGACGCCGTTTCGGCCACGGGTCGCAAGTTCTTGCGCGGGCCTCGAGGTACCGGCTTTGTCGCGGTGTCTCATCGTCTCCTCCACGATGTAGAACCGTTTCCACTGGATCTACATGCGGCCACCTGGACCGGTCGGGACACCTACGAAATCCAACCTACAGCGCGCAGGTTCGAAAGCTGGGAAACTTCCTACGCTGCGGTGCTCGGTCTCGGCGCCGCGGTGGATCAAGCACTGGACCTCGGTATTGACGTTATCGCTGCGAGCATCAGCGCTCTTGCTGAACAACTACGCGTTGGGTTGGCCATTATTCCGGGAATTACGGTGCAAGATCGCGGCACACATCAAAGCGGCATCGTGACCATCACCGTGCCCGATCCTGGTGCAGCGGCTATGGTTGTAGCACTTCGTGAACACGGCATCAATACCAGCCTGTCTACGGCTGACTACGCTCCGATTGATTTCTCCGCCCGTTCCATCACCGAGCAGGTGCGGTTGAGCCCACACACCTATCTTGACGCAGCAGACATTGATCGCACACTCGCCGTCATCGCCGAACTCGTTGGATCACGGAGTAAAAGCTAGGCACCAAAAACGTGCTGGCGAATCCAGGCATGCATCGCGATTGCCCCTGCTGCACCGGCATTGATCGACCGCGTGGATCCGAACTGAGAAATCGATAGTACCGAGGCGCAATGCCTTTGTGCGTGCTCTGATAGTCCAGTGCTCTCCTGACCAAATACGAGCACGCATCGAGCAGGCAGCGCGAAAGTTTCCAATGGCTGCGACCCGGGCATGTTGTCGATCCCGATCAACGGGATCTGGTGTTCTTCCGCCCACGCCACAAACGCATCAATCGTCTCGTGGTGAAGTACATGCTGGTACCTCTCGGTCACCATCGAACCTCGACGGTTCCATCGCCGATGGCCAATGATGTGCACTAGCTCAGCAGTGAAGGCATTAGCGGTGCGCACGACTGACCCGATGTTCATGTCATGAGAAAAATTTTCAATCGCCACCTGGAAAGAAAAGCGCCGTAGGTCCAGGTCGGCCACGATGGCTTCCATCGACCAGTAGCGGTACCGGTCAACCACATTTCGGCGATCTCCGGCGGCCAGCAGTTCTGGATCTAAACGAGGGTCGCCGGCGTGGACCAACGCCCACTCAGCGGGACCACCGGGCCAGGGTCCAACACCCACCTGAAGGGTCATTTCTGGGCCGATCGGGTCCGTGGCCGCGGCATCTGTCGTTTCGGACCGCTCCGGTGGCCTTGAGTCGCTCACAGATCAGCAGCGTACGCACCTAGACTTACTACTTGTGCTGATGGCTGTGGTCAACCTCCTGCGTGGTGTTGCGATCGGAGTGGCCGAGGTAATCCCCGGCGTGAGTGGTGGCACGATCGCCCTCCTCGTCGGCATCTACCGCCGGCTCATTGACGCCGGTGCCACCGGGGTTGTTGCGCTGCGCCAACTCCTGGGGCTACCCGGACAGCAGCGGGGTTGGACGGCGGCCGTCACGACCTCGCGCGATATCTCCTGGTCGCTGGTGCTTCCGGTTGTTCTCGGCATGGGTGCCGCGGTGATGGGCGGAGCCAGGGTCATTGAGCCACTACTGGATGACTATCCAGTAGCCATGAGAGCGGTGTTTTTTGGTCTCGTCGCAGCCGGGATTGCTGTTCCGGTCCGGATCGTGTTGCGTCATGGCCCATGGCGGTCATGGTGGTGGCTGGTGTTCATCGCAGCTGCTGGAATGGCCTTTGCACTGACCGGACTCCCACCGACAAACATCAGCGACCCGTCCCTCATTCTGGTCGCGTTAGCCGCCGCCGTTGCGGTATCGGCACTGGTTCTGCCGGGGGTTTCCGGATCATTCTTTTTGCTTTCAGTCGGCCTCTATGACTCCACCATCGCTGCCGTGAACGATCGCAACTACGCCTACCTAGCCGTTTTTGCCCTCGGTGCTGTGGTGGGCCTAGCCGCGTTCGTGTCCCTCCTGCGTTGGTTGCTCGATCACCGCCTCGCCATCACGATGGTGGTACTGAGCGGACTCATGCTGGGCTCGTTGCGTGCCCTGTGGCCATGGCAAGACGATGACCGCAATCTGCAAGCGCCTGATAGCGACCTACTGCTCGCGATCGTGCTCGCAGTGGCCTCTGGCCTCATTGTTGTGGCGCTTATTCGCCTAGAGCACCGGTTCGGTGCAAGCGAGGAAGACGCCGAACTTAACGACGCGCAGTAGTTGCTAACCCACCACGTCCGCGCACGCGGCAGGGCGTAGCGGCTCGGGAAGATCGCTTCCATCAGCACAGGCTTCATTGCGGCTCACTCGGTTCCAATCCGTACCGTCGGCGGTAAAGATAAATTGATCAAGAACGATCTGATCTGGCTGTTCGCCAATCTGGGCGATCGCCACGGCCCATCCGCCGACGCAAATGAAGTCCTGGAGACCCTGCACCGGCGTGGCACCCGAGTCTCTGGAATCCTCAACGGCTTTGGTTAGCACGTCACGGCCGCACACTGCTTGATCTACCGGTGTGGGGGTGGGTGTCGGTGTGGGTGTGGGTGTGGGTGAGGTGCCCACGGTAATCACCACGGTGGATCCCACCGCAGCTTCAGCACCGGCTTCGGGGGACTGACTCAGCACCACACCAACCTGGTCGCTGGTTTGTTCCTGCTCTTGAATCTTAAAACCTTCATTACGTAGCGCCGCTTTCGCTTCGGCCGTGGTCAGGCCCACCACATCAGCCACGCCAACGCGGCCACTGGATACGCGTAAATCAACAGTCGTACCGGCGTCTACCTGCTCTCCGGCCGGAATGCTCTGTGCCACCACTTGCCCGGCCGCCTCGCTTGACGATGTCTGGGTAATTTCCCCAACCCTCAATCCAACCGTAATCAAAGCGTTGACCGCATCGGTCTCATTGAATGACTGCAGGTCGGGCACGATGGGATTGGCATCTCCGCTGACCACCAAGTTGATCCGGCTGCCCGGCGCCAGCGAGGTTGCCGCCGGCGGGTTCTGCTCCAGCACCAGCCCGTTGTCTAACTCAGAGGGTTGCAGAGTGATCTCGCCCACCTGCAGGCCAGCGCCTTCAATCGTGGTGGTTGCCCGTTCGATAGTGAATCCAATAACGCTCGGGGATTCAATAGATCCTGCCCTGTCCTCAGAATCACCGCGCATGACCAGCCAGGTCAAGCCAGCGGCCAAGAGTCCTACCACCACAACGATAATCACCCAGCCGTAAGTCGGCAGTGGACTGCGATGACCTTCGGTGTCGGGCAATTCCGTTTGGGGGTTGGGGACGGGCGGTGTTGTCGTCATAACACCACTCTATATATTCCGCCCAGGTGCATCGTGACCTACCCAGGCGTCTGCGCACACCGTCGTGCAGAAATGCGCCTAAAGATCCAGATCAGCCAACGAGTATGCGGCGCGGTAGGTGAACCCTGCCGCCTCAACTGCCTCTCGCGCGCCCCGATCAACTATCACCGCCACCCCTACCGTGCGCGCCCCGCTGGCATCTAGCGCTTCCACCGCGGCCAGTACAGACGATCCGGTGGTTGAGGTGTCCTCAACAGCCAACACATCGCGGCCAGCGGTAGAGGGCCCTTCAATTTGTTGTTGCAATCCGTGGGCTTTTCCTGATTTTCGGACAACGAAAGCGTCCAAAGCTTGGCCCTGAGCAGCCCGTGCATGCAGCATTGCCGTTGCTACCGGATCTGCACCGAGGGTGAGGCCACCCACGGCTGCGTAGGACCAGTCAGCAGTAAGTTCATTCATCACACGACCCACGAGCGGTGCCGCTGTGGCATCGAGAGTGACGCGGCGCAGGTCTACGTAATAGTCAGCCTCGCGGCCACTCGATAGCGTTACTCGCCCATGGACGACCGCCTTGTCCAGAATCTGCTGCCGGAGTGCGAACCAGTCAGGTGAGTGAGTAGCCGTCATGCCTTGAACCTTAGGGGGTGGGTTGTCGGTAGCGTTGTGGTGTGGCTGTTGACCTCACCGTGGTGTTCACCTCGGCACAACCAGGAGGATTCACCACGGCAGAACAACCTCCTTCGCCATCATCAGGTTCGGTCACGACCTACGCCGTTGAGGCATATCCACTCGATGATGCTTGGGTCGCACGCACTGCCATCGACGTTCAGGCACACTGCGCCGCTCATAGTGAATACCTGCTGGTGTTCCACGGTGCAGGCGCCGCACAAGCGCCCCACCTGGGGTTCGCCATGCGTGCGGCGCGACGACGCGTCAGCGGGTATGTGTTTATTGATCCGCAATTACCTACCCCGGGGGCGGTCAGCGACTGGCCCGATGCCCCGGTCACGGTGGTGCTCACCCATGATGTGGAACCTGGCCTAGCCAGTGCAGCCACCCTGCGGGGTTGGACGGTGCGCCGCGGTGAGGCGACAGCCGCGATTCGCGAAATTATCGACCGGCCATAACTCGTCGGGTGATCGCGTTGGGTAGGACGCGCGCAGCGAAGCCAAGCCCCTTGTACAAGCGGCCTGCCACACTCCACACGCGACCGCTGCGTGCATCCTTAAGCGCTTCTGAGACAACCTGTTCGGGAGTAAGCCACATCCACGAGGGGACCTTCGACATGTTCATGCCGGCACGTTGGTGAAACTGCGTTCGGGTGTAGCCCGGGCACACGGCAATCACGTGCACTCCCTGCGGCTCCACCTTGGCGTGCAGGCTTTCGCTGAAAACAGTGGTCCATGCTTTCGCCGCCGAATATGTGCCACCGGGTAGCCAACCGGCAATGCTGCTGACGTTGATGATGGCACCGGTACCTCGATTCAACATGACGGGTAACACTGCATGACTCAGCCGCATTACCGCAGTCACCATGACGTCGATCATTAACTGCTCTTCAGCAACCGACGATGTAGCGAATTCCTCGCGCACACCGAGACCGGCGTTGTTCACGCAAATATCAATCGGCCGTTCAGCATCGGCGAGTCGCGCAGCAACTGCGTTTAACTGATCGGGATCAGCCAGATCAGCAGCAAGAATTTCGGCCTCCACACCCTGGCCGCGCACCTGTTGGGCAATTTTGGCTAACGCGACCGTGTCTCTGGCCACCAACACGATGTTGTGACCCTGGCGGGCAAGTTCTTCAGCAAACGCGCTTCCGATACCCGAGGTCGCTCCGGTGATGAGTGCGGTGGCCATGTGATCCCCTTCGAAATGGTGGTGCCAGCGCGACTCTTCGGGCCATGTCCTACCTTACGCGGCGGTTTTTGGCCGCCCAACCCTTGATCCGCACCTGAAACGACTTACTGTGTGCCTATGAAACATCGGTTTGTAACCCTTGCCGCGGCCACTGCCGCCTGCATCGGGTTGACCCTAGCCTTAGTTCCGGGCATCTCAACGGCCCAGGACGCCTCCCTCCAACCCACAGTCATTGACGGCGTCACCGGACCCGATGAACGTTTCACTTCTCTGGTTGTTGTGGGCGGCAAGAACACCTACCAACGTGATGGGCTGTACGAAGCAGCGTTTTGCGGGGGAACCAAAGTGTCCGCACGTCGCATCATTACCGCTGCACACTGCGTGATCGACGACAATGGTCGGCCACTTCCTGCCGGAAAAATCATCGTTGGCAGCACACCGTCAGGTGAACTCGATGCCACGGATGCGGTGGTGATCAACGTGCGATCGGTAAAGATCCACCCGCAATACAACGACGATCGGGCAACGAATGACATTGCTGTGCTCACCCTGCGAACGACCCTGAGGGGAATCCCCAATGTGACCATTGCTCTGCCTGCAGACGATGAGTCGCTGCTCGCGCCCGGCGAGCCCCTGATTTCGGCCGGCTGGGGGGCACTGCGTCGCGATGGCACCGATTACCCCAATGAGTACCGCGTGGCCGACGTCGTTGCTTTCCCGCGTGGCTCCTGCGGACGAAACGCGGCCTACACAGTTGCCGACGTTACGTTCCGCGGCTATCCATCCTCACAGGCCAACCCCAGGGTCATGGTCTGCGCAAGCGGGGTAAGCCAGGACAGCATCGTTGACACCTGCAACGGTGACTCGGGCGGCCCGCTTCTGGGTGGAACTGCAGAAAACCAACGTCTCGTTGGTGTGGTGAGCTGGGGGCCACCAAGATGCGCCAGTAAACGTCCGGGCGTGTACACCCGCGTCTCAGCCATGACCGACTTTCTGGCCGATACCGGGGTTCCGATTCCACCAATTGGCTAGGTACACCCCACACTCCTCGCCGTGGGGGTTTAGTGTGCTCACTCATGCGCGCAGCAATTTATTCTCAACATGGCCCGTCCTCTGTGATGACGGTGCTCGAGGTCACCACCCCGGGTCCTGGCCCCGGTGAAGTTCGGGTGCGGCTGGAAACCGCGGGGGTGAATCCCACCGACTTCAAGGTGCGTAGTGCCGGGCCAAGTATCCCCTTTGATTTTCAAGTGCCCTGCCACGATGGCGCAGGTGTCGTAGAGGCGGTCGGTCCCGGGGTCGACCCATCCCGCATTGGCGAACGCGTGTGGGTCTATCTGGCTGCGCACCAGCGCCAGTGGGGCACCGCTGCTCAGTACACCGTTGTCCCCGCCCGCCAGGCTGTACCCCTGCCGGAAGGAATCTCCAACGAGCAGGCCGCCGGGCTTGGGGTGCCCTATTTGACCGCCCACGCCTGTCTTTTTGACGGCGGAAAAATTGACGGCGCCACGGTGCTCGTTGCCGGTGGAGCAGGAGCGGTAGGTCACGCCGCAATTGAATTAGCTGTGCGAGCTGGCGCACATGTGATCGCGACGGTGAGCTCTGCCGCCAAGGCCGCCATTGCCAAAGCAGCCGGTGCGCACGTGGTGGTCAACTACACAGATGCTGATGCAGCCGCGCAAATCCGCGCTGCGGCACGTGCCGGCGTTGATCGCATCATTGAGGTCGCACTGGGTGCGAACCTGTCCCTAGACCTCGATGTCATTGCGCCGCACGGCACCATCGTCACCTACGCTTCTGAGGCCACCGATCCAGTCTTACCCACACGAGCACTAATGAACCTCAACGTCACCGTGCGCTACGTGATCCTCTACGGATTCACCCCTGCCATGCTCGCGGCCGGGGTCGCCGATATCACCGAAGCACTCACCGGAGGCGCATTAAGTGCACTTCCTCTGCATCGGTTCACCCTCGAGCAAGCTGCAGCGGCTTTTGACGCCGTCGAAGCCAATACAGTGGGTAAGGTCATTCTCGACATCGAGTGACCAACGCTGCCCGCGCGATCTGACTTAACACCGCTAACACGGCCTGGCAGGATGGGTCTGTGAAGACGATTAGCGTCGAGCAACTTAAGGGTATTTTGGCTGACCTTCCGCCGAATCCAAGGATCATTGCGTCGGGTAATTTTGCTGCACCCACCAACGTATTGAACGTGATTGACGAACAGGTCGCTGAGTTTCGTCTCAACATGCTCAATGCACAGCCGGGCGTGCCAGACCGCCCGGGTATCACTCACGAAACAATTTTCGTCGGTCCCGGAGTCCGAAATAGTGAACGCCTGCGGTACTTTCCGTGTCGACTCAGCCTGGCCCCCATTATGTTTCGTCATGAGTTTCGCCCGGATGTGGTGGTTCTTCACACCTCGAGTCCGCGCTATGACACGGTCAGTCTCGGTATCGAAGTGAACGTACTTCCCGCAGCGATTGAAGCAGCCCGCGAATTCGGTGCCTTAGTGATCGCACAGGCCAATTCACAGATGCCCTACACCTACGGTGACGCCCAGATCTATGCTCACGAAATTGACTATCTTGTTGAAGTTGATGAGCCCGTTGCCAACCACACACCGATGCCGATTGAAGGTGTCGCTGCCGCGATTGGCGAGCGCATCGCCCACATGGTTGCTGATGGCTCCACGATGCAATTGGGCATCGGAGCTGTCCCTGATGCGGTCCTGACCCAACTCACCAAACATCAGGGGCTGCGCGTGTGGACCGAGATGTTCTCTGATGGAGTCCTTGCTCTCCATCAGCAGGGTTGTCTAGACCCAGACGTTCCACTCACCGCATCTTTTCTCTTTGGTAGTCAGAAACTTTATGACTTTGTTCACCTCAATCGCCGTGTGCGCATGTTACGCACGGAAAGCACTAATGATCCTGGGCGTATTGCACGTCAACGTCAGATGACAAGTGTGAACGGCGCCCTAGAGGTGGACCTCTTTGATCAAGCGAATGCATCTCGAATGAAAGGCAAGATCTATTCAGGTTTCGGTGGATCTGTCGACTTCATTGAAGGCGCGCTCCATTCGCGCGGGGGTGCCGCCTATATCGCCCTCCCGTCGTGGAACGCCAAAGCCAATGTGTCAACGATCGTGGAGCGCATTGATGAGCCGGTGACGTCATTTCAACACAGTGCAGTAGTTACCGAACATGGCTGCGCCCACGCCTTCGGTCGAAGCCAGGAAGAGCAGGTACACGACATCATCAATAAGGCCGCGCACCCCAACGCGCGGGAATCTTTATGGGAATCAGCCCAGCGCCTGAGGTTGGCGACACCGTGACCTGGCGTCGGGTTCTTGTTACGGGTGGTGCCGGCTTCATTGGTTCTCACTATGTACGGCGAGCTTTGGATGCTGAAAAATTGGCCACCACAGTGCCTTTTCCTGATCTATCTGAACTTATCGTGCTCGACAAGCTCACCTACGCGGGAAATATGGCCAATCTTGGCCCGGTGGCCCACGACTCTCGGCTGCGTTTTGTGCACGGAGATATTTGTGATGCGCAGTTGCTTGACGATGTGTTAACCGGGGTTGATGCGGTCATCAACTTCGCTGCCGAAACCCACGTGGATCGTTCCATTCATGGCCCACAGGACTTCATCATCACCAATGTGGTGGGCGCCCAAACCCTGTTTGATGCGTGTCTAAGAAACGATGTGTCGCGCGTGGTTCATATCGGAACTGATGAAGTATACGGCTCAATTGATGTGGGTTCGTGGACTGAAGATTCACCGCTGCAGCCGAATTCACCGTACTCAGCGGCAAAGGCTGCGGCTGAAATGCTCGTGCGCGCCTATCACGCGACCTACGGCATGTGTATTAGTAGCACTCGTTGCTCAAATAATTACGGGCCCTATCAGTTTCCGGAAAAGGTGATCCCTGCGTTCGTCACCCGTCTACTCCTCGGCGAAAAAGTGCCCCTCTACGGGGACGGACAGAATGTGCGCGACTGGCTACACGTTGATGACCACTGCCAAGGAATTGATGTGGTGCTCAACCGCGGCGAGCCCGGTGCCTCGTACAACATCGGTGGCGGCGAAGAACTCACCAACCGCGAGCTCACCGCACACATCCTCAACTCCTTGCAGCGCGACTGGGACACCTGCGTGGAGTACGTTCCCGACCGTCTGGGCCATGATCGTCGCTACAGCGTGAACGACAGTCGACTCCGGACCCTTGGCTACTCTCCGAAGAATAGTTTTGCCCAGGGATTAGCAGACACGGTCGCCTGGTATGTCGATCATCGCCCCTGGTGGGAACCGCTGCTCTAGCGGATCTTCGCGCAGCTACGACCGCGGCTAGATCCGACCCCGTCGCTGAATTTACCGGAGTGACCGCGTGGATTGCGGACGGGTGAGAAGGTAGCGCTCGTGAGCACCAATACCCCGACCGGTGAGCGGACCTTCATGGGCCAACCACGTGGACTGGCCACTCTTTTCCTCACCGAAATGTGGGAGCGGTTTTCCTACTACGGGATGCGCGCCATCCTGGTGCTCTACCTGATCGCCCCACCCGATGGCGCCGCTCCTCCAGGAGCAGGGCTGGGGCTTACCGTCGCGGTGGCCGCGGCCATCTATGGGTCATACTCCTCTCTCATCTACCTGCTGCCCCTTGCCGGTGGCTGGGTTGCCGACCGTCTCACCGGACCGCGCCGAGCCGTGCTCATGGGTGGCATCGTGATTGCTGCGGGGCACTTCATGATGGCCGTACCCGTGCAATTGCTGTTCTGGGTGGGCCTGGTGGTGGTCGCTGCTGGCACCGGACTTTTGAAGCCGAGTATTTCTGCGATCGTCGGCGACCTTTACACCCCGCACGACACCCGCCGCGACAGCGGATTCTCGTTGTTCTACATGGGTATCAACCTCGGTGCCTTCATCGCGCCCTTGATCGTGGGCTGGCTGGCCGAATCGGTGAGCTGGCACATCGCCTTCCTCGCAGCAGGCATCGGCATGCTGATTGGCATCTGCCAGTACGTGATCGGTGGAAAGGGTCTAGGCGAGGCTGGCAAGGCTGTACCCAAGCCTGCTACTCGTCGCGAAAAAGTGAACGCCGGTCGGCTACTCGGCATCGTGATTATTGGCGTTGCTGCGGTACTCATCATTGACGTGCTGCTGTTCGGTTTCAGTGTCGACTTCATCACCATTGCACTGAGCATCACCGTGATCAGCGTGGCCATCGCCTACTTCTATCGCCTGTTTAGAAATCCCGATCTCACTCCGGTTGACCGCGAGCGAGTCAAAGCATTTGCCTACCTGTTTTTGGCCGCGGTCGTGTTCTGGGCGATCTATGACCAGTCCGGTTCCACCCTTACCGAATTCGCCCAGGAGTACACCAACACCACCTTCGGTAACTTCCAAATGCCGGTGGCCTGGCTGCAGTCAATCAACCCGATCTTCATCATTATTTTCGCCCCGATTTTTGCCGGTATCTGGAGCTATCTTGGCAATCGGGCACCGTCCACCCCGGCCAAATTTGGGATCGCGATCTTTGGTGTGGGATTGTCCTTCCTCATCATGATTCCCCCGGCCATGGCCGCTGAAACCGCCCAAGAATCTGCCGTGTGGTGGTTGGTGGGTGTCTACCTCGTGCAAACCTGGTCTGAGTTGCTACTGAGCCCCAACGGTCTGTCTGCCACCACCAAACTGGCACCGGCTGGATTGCTAAGCCAGATGCTGGCGCTGTGGTTCTTGGCCACCGCAGTGGGTGACTCGATCGGCGGTCAGGTCGTACGTCTAGTAGAGATCGTCGGTTACTCCTGGTACTTCGCCATCCTAGGTCTGGGCACGATTCTCATTGGCGTGCTGTTTACCTTCTTCATCAAGAAAATTCGTGCTCTCATGGAGGGCGTAGACAACTAGCGCAGGTAATCGCTCATGTCCGCCCACGGTATTCCACGTAAAAAATGAGGTGACCGATACCTTGTTGCGGCGTAGCAGTTTTGAAGCCGACCTTGACCGAGTTATGCCATCGTCGATGGTGATGAATACAACGGTTTCTTGGTAGGAACGCGATAGCTGCCGCCACTACCCCGGCCCACTGAACACTATGAGCCGTGCGCAATTCCCCTAACCGACGCTGTCCACAACCGGAGCCAGGCCCACACTTCGTTGCCGAGCGTGGGTGTCGCCACACTCGGTAAGCCAGTTGGCCAGCAATAAATGTCCACCCTCGGTCAGCACTGATTCAGGATGAAACTGCACCCCCTCCACCGCAAGAGTGTTGTGGCGCAGACCCATGATGATGCCGGTATCGGTGGTGGCTGTCACGTGTAGTTGCTCCGGCACGGAGTCTGGCTCAACCGCTAAAGAGTGGTACCTGGTAGCAATAAACCCATCGGGTAGGCCAGCCAGAACCCCCTCACCACGATGGCTGATCCGCGAGGTTTTCCCATGCAATAGTTCCGGCGCTCGATCCACCACGGCGCCGTAAGCTGCCGCAATCACCTGGTGGCCAAGACACACACCCAGGATCGGTACCCGGCCAGCAACTCGTTCCACGATCTCGGTGCACACACCCGCTTGCGCCGGCGTGCCCGGACCGGGTGAGAGCAATACGCCGTCGTAGTCCAGTGCAACGCAGGCTTCAACCTCATCATTGCGACGCACATCAACCTGTGCACCAAGCTGGGCCAGATACTGCACGAGGTTGAACACAAAGGAGTCATAGTTGTCGATGACCAGGATGCGTGTCACGTCTCCAGTGTGGCCTACGGCTAGGCTGGCGGGTACGTAAGGCGGTCACGAGTTTGGTAAAGCCGTCTCAGCAGGTAATTCACCACCGCAGGAGGACCCCGTGCCTGAATCCAAAGGCCGCAAGAAAGACAACTACGAGCCCCCCGCGGCCAAAAACAACCGCACCCCGGTAAAGCTGGGCTCTGGTGCTTGGGTGGCACCCACCATGGTGGCCCTGTTCATCATCGGCCTGGTTTACATCGTCATCTTTTACATTGCCGGCCAAGACATCCCGATCATGCGTGATCTGAACCCGCTGGTCAATGTCATCATCGGCTTCGCTTTCATCACCGGCGGCTTCGTGGTCTCCACCCGCTGGAAATAGCGCAGCAACTCACATCCGTGTAGTTCTCCCCAACTGGGGATAACGCTGTGGATAACCCTCTTTAGGTAATGCCCAATGGCGCCACATAGTCCGCAATCTGACCTGTACGCCACGCGGTGACTACCACGAGCATCAGTAGTACGACCACCGTGCCAGACACCTGCCACAGTGACCGCCGGCTTCGAAACAGTTGCGGGGTGTAGACCAGAATTGCTGCCATCGCGGCACCCACCACCAACCCACCTAAATGGGCGCGCCAATCGACTCCGGGGGCGATGAAACCAATCACCACATTGATGCCGAGAAGTACCGCCACCTGTCGAATATCGGTCCTTAGCCGGCGACCAGCCACGATAAGGGCGCCCATGAGCCCAAAAATCGCACCGGATGCACCCACCGACACCGTGCGGATATCAGAAAAAGCATAGGAGGTCACGCTGCCACCGAGCGCTGCCACCAAGTACAACAGCAGAAACCGGGCGTGGCCCAAAATACGCTCCAATGGCGGGCCGAGCACAAAGAGCACGTACATGTTGAAGGCAATGTGCAGAATTGAGCCATGCAGGAAGGCTGAGGTCACCAGTCGCCACCACTGGTCGTCGATTGCAATGCCAAAGGGCCACATACCGTAGTCAATGGCGAGGGTGTTAATGCCCACCGCGAGTTGCAGCAAAAATGCCGCCAGGTTAATGCCGATGACGACATAGGTCACGCGTGGTTTGGCAATCAGCGCACCACCGGCGACCGTCGTTGCCGTTCGGATCGACGCCGCACCTGCCCGAACGCAGTCGGGGCACTGGAAACCCACGGCTGCCTGGTTCATGCACTCCGGGCAGATTGGTGCGTTACATCGGGTGCACCGCACGAAAGTAGGACGATCCGGATGCCGGATGCAGCCGGGTGGTGGTGCGGGAGATCCATCCAGTGGTGAACCTCCCGGTGGTGGCGGTGGATGGGTGCTCACCCGCGATGAATGGTGATTCCGGTGATCGCGATGGGCTCGACGGGTCGATCTTGACCGCCGGTAGCGACACCACCCATGGCATCAATCACGTCGCGTGAGGGTTGATCTGCTACCTCACCGAAAATGGTGTGCTTGCGGTTCAACCACGTGGTGGGCGCGAGGGTGATGAAGAACTGCGAGCCATTGGTGTTCGCACCAGCATTGGCCATAGCAAGAAGATAGGGCCGGTCGAAGGACAGCTCAGGATGAAACTCATCGTTAAAGCGATAGCCCGGGCCACCGGTACCCGTGCCGAGAGGATCGCCACCTTGAATCATAAATCCAGAAATGATGCGATGAAAAATCGTGCCGTCGTACAGCGGCGCAGTGCTCTTCGCGCGCGCTACGGGGTCGGTCCATTCCATGGTGCCCTCAGCAAGACCAACAAAGTTGTCAACGGTCTTGGGTGCATGATCAGGAAATAGGTTGACGTTGATGTCGCCCATCGAGGTGTGCAGTGTTGCGGACAGGTTGGATGTAGGAGAAGACATGCACACAGTCTCCCACGACGGTGCCCTCAGGGTGCCTCTGGTCTTCTCACTCAAGCCGCCTACCGGCTGTGGCTGGCTGCCGCTGGTAAAACCCGTAGTGCTCCCTCATCTAGGGAACCCGATGTCGCTACGCTCACGCCTACGGCTGCTTAACCCAGATTACCTAATGAGAAGGATGTGCCATGGGACCGCTATCGGCGTGGGCCATTAGGAAACCGTTAGCGGCGCTGCTCGTGTGGATCTTGGCCACGGCTGGCATTGCTGCTGCGGGGCTGAGCCTCAAGGGGGATTTCAATGACTCCTTCTCCCTACCCAATACGCCGTCAGCTGTAGCCGAAGGACTGCTCGGTGAAGTCAATCCCGCAGCGGTCAGCACTGACTCTGCCGTCGTGGTGTGGTCCCCCGCCACAGGAACCGTGGAAGATCCTGCGGTCAAGGCCGAGGTCAACACACTGCTGAACAACCTCACCTCCGTCGATGGAGTTACCTGCATCACTTCCCCGTACGGTGACACCTACGGCCCGTCCTGCCCGGCAACCCAGGGTGTGCAGATCCCCTTCCCACCGGGCACCCCGCAGGAATTTCAAGACGAACTGACCCAGGCTTTCACTGATGGCACCACCGACGTGACCTACCCCGAAGGCACTCCCGCGTCACTACAGGATGAAATCAACTCACTTCTTGTTGCTAATGCTGCGGCTCAACAGGCAACCTCCACGATCAGCGTGGATCAAACGGTGGCCTATGCAACCGTGACCTTTATTGGGGTGGCCTCCGGTGTGGCCAGCTCCGAGGCAGCTGATGAGTTCTCCAACATCGTTTCTGCGGCGAACACCGACACGCTCCAGGTGGGCGCAACAGGGCAAATCCTGCAGGCCATCGTGGCGGGGGATTCAGCAAGTGAACTGGTGGGCATCTTGGCCGCCATCGTCATCTTGCTCATCGTGTTCGGTTCTCTCGTGGCGGCTGGACTGCCCATCATGGTTGCGGTTGCCGGTCTCATTATTGGCCAACTCCTTATTTTGGTCCTCACTCGATTCCTTGACGTTGCCTCCTTTGCACCGGAGTTGGCATCCATGATCGGCCTCGGTGTTGGCATTGATTACTCGCTGTTCATTCTGAGTAGGTTCCGGCAGGAAGTTCACGCTGGAGCCGAACCGAAGGACGCGATCACAACCGCAACGAAAACAGCCGGTCGCGCGGTGCTGTTTGCCGGCTGCACCGTCATTATTGCGCTGCTGGGTCTGTTTGTTCTGGGCGTGAGTTTCTTCTACGGCCTGGCTATCGCTGCTGCGGTTACCGTGCTCGTCATATTGTTCGCTGCCTTAATCCTGCTCCCAGCAGTGGTGAGCTTCCTGGGACGTCGGTCCCTCGGGTTACGCATGCCCTGGGCGCGTCAAACAAAGACAGAATCCCTCGATGCAGGACGTTGGGTGACGTACGGCCGTTTTCTCCAGAAAGCACCGTGGCTCTTCGCTTTCGTGGCCGCAGCCTTGGCCCTCACGCTTGCCATTCCGGCGCTGTCGATTCAGCAGGGGTTCCCCGACAATAGCAGCGCCCAACCCGGCACCCCGGCCCGTGTGGGATTTGACCTGATGGCTCAAGGTTTCGGCCCCGGCGTGAACGGGCCCTTCTTTATCGCCGTCAGTCTGCCCGAACCTCTCGACGACAGCGCTCTTCGTGATGTCGTGATTGCCGTAAGTGGAACCGAAGGTGTTGCCTCCACGATTCCCAATGAGGCAATGATTCCGCTGTATTCCATCTCCTCCGTTGGCGATACCCAAGGCCTGTACAGCGACAATGGCGTGCTCACCAATCTTCTCGTGCAACCCACCACCGCACCTGCGGCAGAAGCAACGGCTGAACTGCTCGATCGCCTTCGCACCACAACGGCTGATGCGATAGCGCCCAGTGGTGCGTCCATCTATGTGGGCGGCACCCAGGCGGTTTCTCAGGATTTCACCGACGTTTTGGTCTCCGTGCTGCCCCTGTTCTTAACCGTCGTAATCGGCTTTGGGTTCCTCGCCTTAATGCTTCTCTTCCGATCACTGGTGATCCCACTCACGGCCGCAATCACCAGCCTGCTCAGTTTTGGTGCCGCGCTGGGTGTCACTGTTGCGGTGTTCCAGTGGGGTTGGGGGTCAAACCTGCTGGGCGTTTCCACCACCGGCCCCATTTTACCTTTCCTACCCATTATGGTGTTCGCGATCCTGTTTGGTCTATCCATGGATTATGAGGTCTTTTTGGTGTCACGAATGAAAGAAGGCTGGCATCTTTCCAAAGACAACCGTTCCGCCATTCAGCATGGACTGGCTGGATCAGGCAAGGTCGTGGTAGCGGCAGCTTTGATTATGAGTTCGGTGTTCATCGCCTTCGTACCCATGCCCAACGACACCATCAAACTCTTCGGTGTGGCCTTAGCTGCGGCGATTATGATTGATGCCTTCATCATTCGACTAGTACTCATTCCCAGTGTCATGTCGATGCTGGGTAGGGCAAACTGGTGGATGCCCAAGTGGCTGGACCGGCGCTTACCCAATCTCGACGTGGAGTAGCAGTCGCGGCTGGATTTTCCCCGTTCAACAACGTCAGAACCGATCCGGGGATATCGTCATTTCGTGGGGCGCTCGGAGGATTCCGATGATGTGACACCGACACTTATTCAGTCGGTGCAACGTGCGCTGCGCCTCGTGGAAGCCGTGGCCGACCTCGATGAACGTGCCCAGGCTAAACAATTGGCCCGGTCGTTAGGTTTGAGTCTGTCCACCACCTATCACCTTCTCCGAACCCTTACCTTTGAGGGTTACCTGGAACGTCGCGATGATGGGCGGTATCTGCTCGGGCCTGAACTCACCCGGGTAGCGCGGGCCGGGGCACCCCAATCGCTGAAATTGGTTGAGCAAGAACGGCTCTGGGCAATGCTAATTTTGCGAAAACGTCAATATTCTGTGCGGAGTTGTCAATAAACGGTCAATAAGCGGTCGATATTGACCAATGCTGCGTCCCCGTCCACTGTTAATCGCGCCTTTTTTGATATTCTCACCGCAATTCTTCATTCTGGGAGTGTCTAAAATCGGTGGGTAGTCCATGTCTGCGCACAAATTGCGTTACTTTAATGACGATCCTGGCGTTGGCGATATCAGTGACCGAAGTGGCGACGAGCAGGGTGACGCAATCCTCTTCTTGCACAACCGCCCAACGTGGGATGAAGTCGCGCAATTCATGGCCAGAAGCGGCATTCCATCGCTTGATGTCAAGCAGGTCACCATCTATGAATTGTCTGATAATTCGAGACTGCAGGTGCTTGGTGTTTTCGGCAAACTACAGGCAGAAGCAAATCTTGCTGAGCAGGCTGGTGATTCTAAGTTGCTCCAACACCTTCTTCGGTGGCAAATCCCGCAAACGAACCTGTCGCGTACCGGGGTTAGCCAAGCAGTAGAACTTCATAACCCCGCAGATGCCCCGCCCCCGGAGATCCCGCAATTGTTTTGGCCGCTGCAGGTTCCCCTACGGCTGCGCGGCGTTCTTCAAGTGCAGTTCACTGATGTGGAGATCAGCTCACCAGCAGAAGACGAGGTTGCCGAAGCGGCCTCCATACTTGCCTTACTCCTTGACCTCGTTGCGCTACATGATGAGTCAGGAAACGATGGCGATCTACCGCTTCCTTGCTGTCCCTGGTCGTCGCGACGCGGTCGAAGAAGGAAAACGACGTGGACTCCTCAATCATCAAGAGCCAACGGACGCTACTGCTATCCGGAAAGATCCGCCGAACCTCGATATTCGGCCCCCAGATTTCACCGCCACTTAAGGCCGGAACTGCACTGAGCAACCAAACTCCACTAGCATGCGCAGAGCACGGCCCGAAAGCCGTGGAAGTATCGATACAACAAGACGAACAATAGGAGTGCCGCATGCAGCGTTCCCGACGGAGGCTCTATCCGGCCGTGGTTGGTTGTACCGCCTCGCTCGTCATAGTCGGCGGAGGAATTGCAGCAGCATCTCTTTCCGCAGGCACCAACACCACCGCAGATGTGGCAGCAAACCAGTCGAATCGCGGTGACGTGCCGAGCCACAAGCCCACCGTAGGAACCCATGACATAAAGAATTACGCAGTCACCAAGAAGAAACTGTCAAAGGGCGTGTGGAAGAAAATCAAAAGCTCGGGATCACAGGGTCCTGCCGGTCCTGCCGGTCCTGCCGGTCCTGCCGGTCCTGCTGGTCCTGCCGGTCCTGCCGGTCCTGGCGGTGCTTCGAGTGTCTATGTTGCGGCAGACAGCCAGGTCCCCATTAGTTCTGCTCTCACGCCGATTCTAACGACAACCATTCCGACCGCTGGATCATTCCTTGTCTCCTTCAGCGGCCACCTGAACTCTTCCTCTGCGGCCCAGCAAATCTTGTGCCAGGTCACGACCTCTGCGGGCAGTTTTATCAAGCAGCCGCTGACAGTCGTCTCGATGCCGAAGGATGCTTTAGCCACCAGTTATCTTGGCGGCACCGGGTGGATCACTTCGTCAACTGCTACGACGCTCACACTTCAATGCGGATCCGTTGATGCGCGAGGCACTGCGGGTATCGGGAATCCGACCCTTACGGCGCTAGAGGTCGACTCAATCTCCTAGTCGCCCGCTACTTCATAACCAATAGTCCTCCCGAGCCCCATCTCTGGCTGGGCGAGGGGTTTTCCTCGTAAAAGGGCATGGGTGGAGGCTAGGGGACTCGAACCCCTGACTTCTGCCTTGCAAAGGCAGCGCTCTACCAGCTGAGCTAAGCCCCCAAACGCCTCCGGACGGGAGACGCACAGGTGTGGTCTAGGTGAGGTTGGGCGGTGCTGTTGCCTCAGTCCACAGATCGTCCTCCGCCTTGGAGGCTTGGATCTGTCGGTACACGAGGTAACCAACGCCGGCCAGTGCCACGAGTAGCAATAGTTTTTTCATGTGGGCCTAGATGGACTTGAACCATCGACCTCTTCCTTATCAGGGAAGCGCTCTAACCGAGCTGAGCTATAGGCCCGAACAACCCCGGAGGGCCAGCGCCTAGGTTACACACCTGACTTAGACCGCATCGGAGAAGGTAACCTCAACGCCACCGGTGATGCCCACGGTGAGGTTGTAGAGCACAGCGAACAGCCCCGCGAGAATGGAAACAAGCACGATTTCCATGGCCGCAATGACCACGGTGATACCGAAAACTCGCGGGAACGCCACCAGGGCCATGAGATCAAAGGTGGTGGTGCCCCCGCCAATGACCTCATCTACCGTGCGGGCCAAGGTGAGGAACACCCCGCTGTAATCCAATGCCCACCACACGGCACTGGTGGCGGTAACGATGACGACGGCCAGAGCGACGGACAGCATGAAGCCCACTTTGAGTACCGACCAGGGATTCACCCGAGTGACGAAGAGTCGGGCTTTGCGCACTCCTGGTGCCGGAGCCCGCGAGCGGCTGGGATCAGAAACGCGTGGCACACCTTGCGGTGGCGTGTCTTCTGCACCCAACGGTCGACGCCGACCAGGTGCGGGCACCATCGCCGGGGGCGGTGGTGGAACAGGCGGTGGAGGTGAAGCTACCGGCACTGCTGAGAGTGCACCGGCAGGCGCATCTAGACGCCGGCCAATAGGGGTGGGTTGCTGCGGCAATGAATCAACGCCAGCATCGACTGGAGTTTGACTCGATACATCCGTCATCGGCCACCTCCGTTACCCACGATAGGCATGCCCTTGGCTGAACATGCCCCTGCCCCTTCACTCTAACCCGGCGATCCACCGTCAGCGGGGATATCCTCCACGGCTCCATCCACACCCGCGTCAATATCTGCATCATCATCGATCTGAGCTGCTTCAGCCGCACGCGCAATAGCCACGAGGGAACGGTCTTCACCGATATTCATTAACCGCACACCCATGGTGTCGCGGCCGGAGGCTCGGATCTCCTCAACCCGGGTGCGGATCACCACGCCATCGGAGGCCACCGCATAAATTTCATCGGATAGCGTACACACCACGGCCCCGACGAGTGAGCCACGATCTTCGACCAGACGCATGGCTCGGACACCGAGCACCCCGCGGCCCTTGGTGGCCCACTCTGCTACCGGTGTTCGTTTGGCGTAACCGCCATCAGTGACCGTGACCACAAACGCCTCGGGGGTCACCACGTCCATGGCAAGAAGTTCGTCCTCGTTGCGAAAACGCATGCCGATAACGCCGGCTGTGGCGCGACCCATCGGGCGCAGTTGAGTATCACCGGCGGTAAACCGAGCTGACATGCCCTTGCGCGAGACCAGCAACAGGTCGTCGTCAGCGTCAACGAGACGAGCGGAGATGAGTTCGTCTCCTTCAGCCAGGTTGATCGCGATGATGCCGCCAGTGCGATTGGAGTCGAAGTCACTCAACCGGGTTTTCTTCACCATGCCGCGTCGCGTTGCTAGCACCAGATAGGGCGCAGCGTCGTACTGACGCAGGGTGAGTACCTGCGCAATGCCCTCATCGGGTTGGAAGGCCAACAGATTGGCCACATGCTGACCGCGTGCATCACGCCCGGTATCGGGGAGGTGATATCCCTTAGCTCGATACACCCGGCCCTTAGTGGTGAAGAACAGGATCCAATTGTGCGTGGTGGTAACGAAGAACTGATCCACCACATCGTCGCTCCGCAACTGTGCGCCCTTCACGCCGCGACCTCCGCGCCGTTGGGCACGGTAAAGATCGGTGTTCGTGCGCTTGGCATAACCACCACGTGTAATGGTGACCACCACGTCTTCTTCAGCAATGAGGTCTTCATCGGACACATCGCCGTCCCAGGCCACAAACTGGGTGCGACGTTCATCACCGAAGTCGCTCACGACCTCGGCAAGTTCTTCACGCACAATTAATCTCTGCCGCTCGGGTGAACCCAAAATGTCGTTGTAGTAGGTGATCTTGATCATGAGTTCGTCGTACTCATCAATGATCTTTTGGCGCTCAAGAGCCGCTAGTCGACGCAGCTGCATGTCCAAAATAGCGGTGGCTTGAATTTCGTCGATGTCAAGCAGCGTCATGAGACCGGTGCGCGCATCGTCAACCGTGGCCGATGCCCGAATGAGTGCGATGACGTCATCGAGTGCATCCAGTGCCTTTAAGTAGCCACTGAGAATGTGCGCCCGTTCTTCGGCCTTGCGCAATCGGTAACGGGTGCGCCGTTGAATAACTTCGATCTGATGGGTGATCCAGGAGCGCACAAATTGCTCCAGCGCCAAGGTGCGCGGCACACCATCAACGAGCGCCAGCATATTGGCGCCGAAGTTTTCTTGGAGTTGGGTTTGCTTGTACAGGTTATTGAGGACCACCTGTGCAACGGCGTCGCGCTTCAGCTCGATTACCAGACGCATGCCGGTGCGTGACGAGGAATCGTCGCGTACGTCAGAGATGCCGCCGAGTTTTCCGTCACTGACCAGTTCAGCAATACGCAGCAACAGATTGTCGGGGTTTACCTGATAGGGCAGTTGAGTGACGAGCAGTGACTGCCGGCCCTTAGCGTCTTCTTCTACTGTGACCACAGCGCGCATCGTGATGGAACCACGGCCGGTGCGGTAGGCATCGGCGATGCCGCGGCGACCCACGATGAGCCCACCGGTGGGGAAGTCAGGGCCTTGCACTCGTTCAATCAGTGCGGCCTGGGCTTCTTCAACTGTGGCATCAGGGTGATCAAGCATCCACTCGATGCCGGAGGCAACCTCACGCAGATTGTGTGGCGGAATGTTGGTAGCCATGCCCACCGCGATACCGGCACTACCGTTGACGAGTAGATTCGGGAAACGGCTAGGCAGGACGACAGGTTCTAGGGTCCGGCCATCGTAATTGGGAGCGAAGTCGACGGTATCTTCGTCAATGTCGCGCACCATCTGCATAGCCAGGGGAGCCATCCGACATTCGGTGTATCGCTGGGCAGCCGGCGGGTCGTTACCGGGGGAACCGAAGTTACCCTGGCCCTGCACCAGCGGGTAGCGCAACGACCAAGGCTGGGCCAGCCGAACAAGCGCATCGTAAATCGCTGAGTCGCCGTGGGGATGATAGGACCCCATCACATCGCCTACAACGCGCGCTGATTTGGAGAAGTTGCGATCAGGTCGGTAGCCCCCGTCGTACATCGCATACAGCACGCGACGGTGCACCGGCTTTAAACCATCGCGCACATCAGGCAGCGCGCGGGAAACGATGACACTCATGGAGTAATCGAGATAGGAGCGTTCCATTTCGACCTGAATGTCGATGGGATCGATACGCCCGTGCGTTGAGATGGGCTGATCAGTCACGATAAATTCTCCCGGTTAGATGTCTAGGAAACGCACGTCGCGCGCATTGCGTTGGATAAAGTTACGGCGAGATTCAACGTCTTCGCCCATGAGCACCGTGAATGTTTCATCAGCCATGGCAGCGTCTTCCAGTGTGATACGCAGCAGCACCCGGCGTTCAGGGTCCATGGTTGTTTCCCAGAGTTCATCAGCATTCATTTCGCCAAGGCCCTTATAGCGTTGAACACCCTCTTCTTTGGGCAACTTCTTGCCCGCGGCTATACCGGCCGCGACGATGGCGTCCTTTTCACGATTGGAGTATGCGTAATCGGGGGTGTCACGCGTCCACTTGAGTTTGTACAGCGGTGGTTGGGCGAGATAAACCCGACCGGCGTCGACCAGTGGGCGCATAAATCGGAAAATGAGGGTCAGTAGCAGGGTGCGAATGTGTTGACCATCGACATCGGCATCAGCCATCAGCACCAGTTTGTGATAGCGAAGTCGGTTCATGTCGAAGTCGTCATGAACTCCGGTGCCTAAGGCCGACACCAGTGCCTGAACCTCATTATTTGCCAAGACCTTGTCAATGCGAGCTTTTTCGACGTTCAGGATTTTCCCACGGATGGGCAGAATGGCTTGAATGCGTGGGTCTCGTCCCTGGCGGGCAGAGCCACCGGCAGAGTCACCCTCGACGATGAAGATTTCACATTCTTCAGGTTCGCGGCTTGAGCAGTCGATCAACTTGCCGGGCATGCCGGCTCCACCGAGTAAACCCTTGCGGTTGCGGGCTAGATCGCGTGCCTTGCGAGCGGCCATACGTGCAGATGCAGCATTGACCGCCTTGCGTGCAATCTCCTTACCCTCGGCCGGGTTAGCTTCAAACCACGCACCAAGTTGATCATTCACAACTTTTTGCACGAAGGCTTTCATTTCAGTGTTCCCGAGTTTGGACTTGGTTTGACCCTCGAACTGGGGATCGGTCATTTTCACGCTGATAATTGCGGTGAGTCCCTCGCGAATGTCTTCACCGGTCAGGTTGGCTTCTTTGTCTTTCAGTACACCCCACTCGCGCGCAAACTTATTCATCAGGCTGGTCATGGCGGTGCGAAAACCTTCTTCGTGGGTGCCGCCTTCGGTGGTGTTGATGGTGTTGGCAAAGGTGTGCACGCTTTCGGTAAATCCTGAGTTCCACTGCATCGCAACCTCAGCGGCCATGCGACGGTCGTCTGTCTCCGTTGCAATTTCAATCACACTGGGGTTGCCTGAGCCCTTGCTGGCGTTGAGGTGCCGCACAAAGTCAGCGATGCCACCTTCGTAGCAAAAGGTAACCTCACGCGGATTAAGAGTGTGACCGTCCGCATCCACGAGGGGATCCTCCGTTGATGGACGCTCATCAATGAGAGTCAGGCTTAGTCCGCGATTCAAAAAAGCCATCTCTTGGAAGCGCCGAGAGAGGGTCTCCATGCTGTAGACGGTGGTTTCAAAAATATCGGCATCGGCCCAGAACGTGATGGTGGTGCCGTGGTCGGTGGTGGCCGCACCGCGTTCCAGTGGTGCGGTTGGCACGCCGTGTGCATACGTCTGACTCCACACAAAGCCGTCGCGGCGCACCTGTACGTTGAGCTGACTAGACAGGGCGTTGACCACAGAGACGCCAACACCGTGGAGACCACCAGACACCTGATATCCGCTCCCGCCGAACTTGCCGCCGGCGTGCAGAACGGTGAGTACGACTTCAAGGGCCGGTTTTTTCTCAATTGGGTGTTCATCTACCGGAATACCGCGGCCATTATCGACAACGGCGACACCACCATCGGCCCGCAACGTGACGGTAATGGCATCGGCATAGCCAGCCATGGCTTCATCGACGGAGTTATCGACGACCTCGTAAACGAGGTGGTGTAAACCACGCTCACCGGTCGACCCGATGTACATGCCAGGGCGCTTACGAACCGCGTCTAGCCCTTCCAGAACAGTGATCGCACTAGCGTCGTATGTCACGGAAAGGGCCTCCTCGGCGAAAATATCAGGCACAACTCAAAGCAGGCGTTCAGTCTAGCGTGAAAAGGCTCACCAACCTACCCGCACACGCGCGAGAACACACCGTAGGTCGAACAGATAGGGGCAGGATGATCCCGGATATACCAATTAGGTCCCAGTGCCTCCTAGGGCACTAAAATCTGTGGGTGAAATGTTTAGGGCGCTGGCTGTGGATAGCCCCGTAATGGTTAACCGTAGGTGTCGCGAGGACCTAGACCTTTCACCCGCAGCCGACCTTTCGTCGTCGGTGCGGCTGGGCCTGAGATGCGGACTTGATCAATCACATCGGTTCCCACGACCTGCTCAATGCGGGTTTTCAATTCCGGCAGCAAAAGGGTGAGTTGAGTTGCCCAGGTAGTGGAGTCGGCCTGCAGGTGCAAAATTCGGCCCTCATTGGTGTCCATCACATCAGCGGTCACGTGCTCGGCGAGATCGGGTCCGGCAATAAATTCCCAGCGGGCCGCCAGCGTGCCAGCAGCGAGATCATCGCGGTACCCGTGATCTCCCATCCACGACGACAGCACCGAACTTGCCAATTGTGGATCGCGTGAGTCCGGTGCACTCGCCGACATCTCGGTGGGGCGCACCCGTGGGCGGCGCGAACGGCGTTGGGCGCCGGTTAGGTCAGTGCGATTGGCCCCCTGATGGGCGCCAGACACCCGAATCCGTTCTGTTAGCCAGGCGCCCAGCCCTTCATCGTCTGGCACATCATCGGTCACGTTGGGTCACCTCTGCTTTGTCCACCTCTAGCCAGCATCCCACGAGATCCACCGGCACATCTTCATCAACCGCTGCGGTAATGAACGCCTGCGGGGCATCAGCAACACGTTCAGCCAGATGTCGACGTCGACGTGTGTCTAGTTCGGCGAACACATCATCAAGGATGAGCACCGGCGTGGCTCGTTCCCGGGCAAGCAGGTCATAGGAGCCCAAACGAAGAGCCAGGGCAACCGACCAGGACTCCCCGTGTGAAGCGTATCCCTTAACAGGGGCTCGGCCAAGGGTGAGTCGTAGTTCGTCTCGGTGTGGACCCACGAGTGTGATCCCACGATCAAGCTCTTGCTGGCGCTTAGTGTCTAGAGCTTGGAAGAATGCCTTTCGGACGGCGTCAGGATCGTAGGTAACGGGTCGTTCTTCTGATCTGCTCAGGCTGTCGTCGTAGGACAACGACAGTGGTTCGCTGTGTGGGGCGATTTCGGCATAGGTGCTAGCCACCAGCGGAGCAAGATTCACGATGAGTTCATTACGTGCGCACATGAGTTCAGTGCCAAACTCAACGAGTTGCTCATCCCAAACGCTCAGGGTCGCGCTCACGGCCTCGAGGTTACTTCGGCGGGCTCCACCAGCTGATTTCAATAACGCGTTTCGCTGCTTTAAAACTCGGTCATAGTCCGCCATGACGCCGGATAACCGCGGAAATTGTTGCGTGGCAATGTCGTTGAGAAACGCCCGCCGTTCACTTGGGTCTCCACGCACGATAGCGAGGTCTTCTGGCGCGAAAGTAATCGCGGTTAGAACCCCCAGTATTTCTCTGGTGCGAGGAACAGCCACCTTATTGATGCGAGCCTGATTTGCTCGTCCAGTGTTGAGTTGAATATCAACCATGAGTGCTCTATCTCCACGGATAACTTCCGCTGCAATGACCGCCGACGTGTGATCGTGGCGGATGAGCGGAATATCACTGGCCACGCGGTGGCTGTGCAGGGTGGACAGATAACCAATGGCCTCAACAATATTGGTTTTGCCCTGGCCATTGGACCCGACAATGGCAATCACACCCCCGGGGAAGGTGAGATGAAGATCGTCGTAATTTCGAAAGTTCTGCAGGGTTAACTGGCGCACCTGGAGGTGAGGCACAGCCTCATCCATAACGCAGGTCAGCCTGCCAATCGAATAGGCATCAGCAAATAGCGGTATTGAGTTTGACTTAGTGCACCCGGTTCAGTCATGCCGGTGACAACGGCCGGGCGACTTGATGCGGTAAACGACATGTGGGTGATGGGTGAATCAATCGCCCCCAAACCATCAATGAGGTACTGCGGATTAAACGCGATATCAATGCTCTCACCGTCAAGGGTGCACTCCACCGCTTCATCGGCTCGTGCTTCGTCGCCGGTACCTGCTGAAAGATTTACCTCACCACCATTGAAACTCAAGCGAAGCGGAGAGTTACGTTCAGCGACTAGCGCTACCCGTTTGACCGCTTCAACTAGGTCAGCGGTAGAAAGTGTTGCAGTAGAGACACTTTCAGTAGGAAGAAGTGATCGGTATTTGGGAAACTCACCATCAAGAAGACGGGTGGTGGTGCGTCGACCATGCCCGGAAATACCGAGGAGTCCCTCGCCTCCCTGCGCCAGTGCAAGGTGCACCTCATCAGCTCCCGCGAGAGCTTTGGCTGTATCGGCAAGAACGCGCGCTGGAATGAGAGCCTGGGTGTCAATACCGGGGTGCTGTGGAGACCAGTTGAACTCTCGCACTGCGAGCCGGTAGCGGTCTGTTGCAGCCAAGGTGATGGAGTCACCGGCCACTTCGAGGCGGACACCGGTGAGTACCGGCAAGGTGTCGTCACGTCCGGCAGCTAAGGCCACCTGAGCCACCGCTTCGGCAAATATGGCACCGGGAATGGTGCCGGAGGAGTCGGGCATATCGGGAAGCCGCGGGTAATCCTCGACATTGAAAGTGGGAAGAGTAAATGAGGCTCGGCCACAGCGCACAGCAAGTTGCCGGTCGTGAAGAATGAGTTCTACCGGCTGCGCGGGAAGAGCACGAGCGATCTCAGCAAGTAAACGACCTGAAACCAATACCCGACCAGGTTCGCTCACGTCTGCGGCCACATGAACCTGGGCGGATGTTTCTTTATCAAATCCTGACAGTACGACCTCGTCAGTACCGGTGTCGGAAGACTCAATGAGGATCGCGGCCAGGATGGGTTGCGAGGGACGACTAGGTAGCGTGCGCGCCACCCAGGCCACCGCATCTGCCATGACATCGCGTTCAAGACGAACCTTCACGTGTAAACCTCCCCGGTCTGTTGAAGCGTCATCCTGTCACCACTAGCAAGGCCACCGCCACTGCCCGTGTCACCACCTCCCACAATTGGTGCAGGCAATGGAGATGAAATTGTCTCCCCTATTGAAATACTCGTCGTCGTAATAGGGCCGGTGGATACTGGGGATGACTGGATCTTTCCCACGTCAAAGTGCGTGTTTATGGAATTAGAACCTGTGGATAAGTGCGGCCTTGTTGTGGACGGGGTGGGTATCAGAACCACTCGACACACAGAAGTCCACAGGCAAAGGGGTTTTCATCCCCAACGTTGAGATCACGCTACGACGAAATAATTCTATCCATTCACACGTTATCCACAGGTGTGTAGTCATGCACCTATCGGGATTGGGATTTGATGCGTGCAGTGAGGTCGGCGACCTGGTTGTACAGGCTGCGTCGTTCACCGATGAGCTGTCGGATTTTACGGTCGGCGTGCATGACCGTGGTGTGATCGCGGCCACCGAAGGCTTGACCAATTTTTGGTAGGGATAGATCGGTGAGTTCCCGGCACAGATACATGGCGATTTGGCGGGCGGTGACGAGCACCCGAGAACGCGACGTGGAACATAAATCATCGACTGACACACCGAAGTAGGCCGCCGTCGTTGTCATGATTTGGGCCGTGGTGATTTCTGGGCCGGTATCGGAAGGGAATAGATCCTTAAGCACCAGTTCGGCTAGCGGTTGGTCGACCGGTTGACGATTAAGTGAGGCAAATGCGGTGACGCGGATGAGGGCACCTTCGAGCTCACGAATGTTCGACGAGATTTTTGAAGCGATGTATTCCAACACCTCAGGTGGTGCGGTGAGTCGTTCCTGCGCACTCTTTTTACGTAGAATTGCGATGCGGGTTTCTAAGTCGGGGGGCTGAACATCAGTGGTGAGACCCCACTCGAAACGTGAACGCATTCGGTCTTCGAAGTCTTGCAACTGTTTGGGAGCTAAATCTGAGGTGATCACAATCTGCTTATTGGCGTTATGCAAGGTGTTGAACGTGTGAAAGAACTCCTCTTGGGTTTGCACTTTGCCGGAGAGAAACTGAATGTCGTCCACCAGCAAGATATCGACGTCTCGGTAGCGACGTTGGAAGGCAGCGGATTTGTCGTCGCGGATGGAGTTGATGAACTCGTTGGTGAACTCTTCAGAACTTACGTACCGCACCCGGGTGCCCTTGTATAGAGTGCGGGCGTAGTGGCCTAGGGCGTGGAGGAGGTGGGTCTTACCCAAGCCGGAACCGCCATAGATGAACAGTGGGTTGTAGGCCTTGGCGGGTGCCTCGGCAACGGCGACAGCAGCAGCATGAGCGAAACGATTGCTCGAGCCAATAACAAAAGTGTCAAAGGTGTACTTGGTGTTTAACCGGCCCTCAGATGAACTGGTGACCGGGGTGCCGGTGCCGGGGCGGTTTCCAGGTACATCTGGGTCGTCGGTAAGGGCTTGGGCCGTGGTGGAGGGAGCATCGGTGGAAAACGTGGCGTCAGCGACATCGTCGAGTGCATTTTCGACAGAGTCGTCATCACCGGCGATTTCTGAAATTGTGGGGTCAACGGTGACAGCGAGGCGAATGTCTTGCCCCATGGCCGCCGAGAGAGCCTCTGTCACCATCGGTCGCAGTCGGGTTTCAAGAAAATCCTTGGTGAAATCATTGGGAGCAGCAATGAGGGCGGTGCCCTCCACGAGTCCCATTGGTCTGGTGAGGCTGACGAAGGCTCGTTGTTGAGAGCTGAGGCTGGTTTCAGCCAAGGAGTCGATGGTTTGCTGCCAGATAACCCCAAGATCATCACTGGATGGCAATTTTTCCTCCTGGCCCCAACACACCGTGGCGCAGCGACTGGTTGTCTGTACAGCGAGCAGTGTGAACTATGTGACTCGTGTGACGACTACCCACAGAGATATCCACAGGTGTGGATATCTCTAAAGAGTACGACGCACCAGCAACGGACAGTAGCGAGAAAAGGTCTCTAGGCACAAGCTGGAGGGCCGTCTGTGGATAACTTCGCACATGGGTTGATATCGTGCTAGCCGGGGCCGAATTGACCGACTCAGTTCAGTGGCCGTACGCTATGAGCCTGTTGGTGGCCCAAAGGATGCCGGCGAAACGCGTTACGAGTTATTTTCCCATTGTTGCGTACATAGGTTGTGTACATAGGTACAGGAGAGCCCGCGTCATGAAGCGCACATTCCAGCCCAATAATCGTCGTCGGGCGCGCACGCACGGCTTTCGTACCCGTATGCGCACCCGCGCTGGGCGAGCCATCATTGCCACCCGTCGTACCAAGGGCCGCCGCCGCCTCACCGCCTAGGTTTATCGTTTTGCCAGCATGGCTACACCTCGAGAGTGGGGGTATGGATGTTGCCTGCTGAGCACCGACTCATCCCCAAGGGTGCAATCACGCACACCATCCGTCGTGGGTCCCGCCATGGGGGAGTGCGTGTAGTGGCCCACGTTATGGTCACCTCCACCGCTCAGCCGCCTCGCTTCGCGTTTGCGGTCAGTAAATCCGTGGGTAATTCTGTTGTCCGCCACCGCGTCACGCGTCAACTTCGTGCTGCTTCGATGCGGGTGGCCCCTCAAGTCAGGCCTGGAACAGATGTTGTGGTTCGAGCGCTGCCACCGGCTGCACGCTCCTCAGTGGTGGAATTTGAACGGGATCTAACACGGGTCCTCTCCCGTTATTTTCACTCGCTGGAGGCAACACCGGGCGCCACGGCACCCGTTGCAGTAGCCGATGTTGCTGCCCAGGTACCCATTGAGGTGCTACCTGCACCCGTGCGGCGACAGGGCATGAGAGCCATTTTTTACTGGCTTTCCTGGCCATTACAGCGCCTGCTGATGCTACTGATCCGTGGATACCAGCGGTTCATCTCCCCAGCCTTACCCCCGAGCTGTCGTTATCATCCGAGTTGCTCAGCCTATGCGGTTGAGGCGTTGTCTATCCACGGGGTTGGTAAGGCATTTCTGCTGAGTTTGTGGCGGTTGCTGCGCTGTAATCCGTGGTCAAAAGGAGGATTGGACCCGGTGCCACAGCGCGGGTCGTGGCACCCCGATATCTACCCTGACGGTGCCACCCGACGGCCTAGCGCCGTAGGCTGCGATCACACACCTGCACCACACTGACGACGACGGAGAGTTCGCGTGGATCCCCTCTTTATTCTTGATTGGCTGCGTATCGCGGTCAGTTGGATCCTCGTCCAATTCCACTCACTGTTCTCCATCGTTTTAGACCCAGCGTCTGGCTGGACCTGGGTGATGTCGATCGTGGGCCTGGTTGTGGTCATTCGTATTTTGCTCATTCCACTGTTTGTGAAGCAGATCAAGGCAATGCGGAACATGCAGTTGATTCACCCCCAGATCAAAGAAATTCAAAAAAAGTATGCGGGTGATCGAGAGCGGCAGTCCAAAGAAACCATGAAGCTGTACCGCGAAACCGGTACAAACCCACTGGCTTCATGTTTACCAATCCTGTTGCAGGCGCCCATTTTCTTCGCCCTGTTCCAGGTTTTGCAGGGCATTGCCATGTACAACCCCGACGATACCGGCTACACGGCACCCGGCGTCTTTAGTTGGCAGCAGTACGCGGATCTACTGCCTCAGGCCCATGAGGCCAGCATCTTTGGGGTACCGCTTTACGGATACTTCATGGGTGCGAACAACGCCAACCTCATCGAGGGCGGTTTCTCTCCGACATCCACGCGAATCTTGTCGTTCATCCTGATTATTTTGATGTCGGGTACGACCTTCTTGACTCAGCGGCAGTTGATTGTGAAGAACACCGCGCCGGGCAACCCAATGGTGCGTCAGCAGAAGATTCTGCTCTATGTTTTCCCCCTCATCTTTGCGGTGACCGGTATTAACTTCCCGATCGGTGTGCTCATTTACTGGTTGACCACCAACCTGTGGACCATGGGCCAGCAGTTCTACGTGATTAGAAATAATCCTCAACCTGGATCACCTGCATTTGACGCCTGGGAGGCCAGAAAGAAAGACAAGGCCGACCGAAAAGCAGCTCGTAAAAGTGGCGGTTCAACACTTGAATTGACGGCTGAAACCGTTGTTGAGGAGGTTGCCCCGGTGCGCGTGCAACCCAAACGGGTGCCGAAAAGCAAGCGCAATAAGCCCGGCGGTCCAACAACGACGAACAATGGTAATAATGATATAAATGGTAACAATTCGGGCAATTCATCCGACCCGAGAACCGAGCCGGTGGACACCACCCCGGCGCAGTCCACGAGTGAGGCAGCACCGACAACCGGTGCCATGAGCGCCAACGGCGCCAATGGCACACCCAAAACTGCAGCGGCAAAGCCTGGCTCCGGTAAAGCCAAAACCACCAAGTCCACGGGCAAGAAGCCGTCGTCGAAGAGGAGCAGCACGTGACCGATGTATTAACCCCCACCGATGATGATGCCGAAGTGGCCGCGGGTGAGTCCAGCGCACCAGCCCGCGATCTTGTCGCAGAAGGTGATGCTGCGGCCGATTATCTCGAGGGCCTGCTCGACATCGTTGATCTGGATGGTGACATCGACATTGATGTGGAGGGTGATCGTGCCCAGGTGGCGATCATTGAGGTAAATAAGGGCGAACTGGGCTCGCTCGTGGGAGTTGACGGCAAGGTGATGGACGCGCTGCAAGACCTCGCCCGATTAGCGGCCACGCAAAGCACAGGTCATCGTTCACGGCTGATGCTCGACATCGCCGGGGTCCGTGCGGGGCGACGTGAGGGGTTGCGTGAAATTGCCACCGCGGCCGTCACTGAGGTGACCAAGTCAGGTGAACCGATGCGACTGGCGCCCATGAATGCTTTTGAGCGCAAAGTGATCCACGATGTGGTCACTGAGGCTGGTTTAGTGAGTGAATCTGAAGGTGTTGAGCCGCAACGTCGCATTGTTGTGCGTCCCGCCTGAGTGAGGAACTCGTGCAGCTAAGTGCCGAGATCGAGTCTCAACTAGTCGCTTTCACTGAAATCTTGTCCACGGATGGGGTGGAGCGCGGTCTTATTGGACCCCGCGAGGTAGACAGACTGTGGGACCGGCACATTCTTAATTGTGCTGTGGCTGCCACCGCTGTTTCACGTGAAACAACCGTGGTTGACGTGGGATCTGGCGCGGGACTACCCGGCATCGTGTGGGCCATTGTTCGGCCCGACCTTGAGGTGATCTGCGTGGAACCGCTGCTCCGTCGGGTGAATTTCCTGACCGAAACGATCACCCGGCTAGATCTGACCAACCGGGTGCAGGTGCGTCGTGGGCGAGCAGAGGATCTGGCCGGTGAAATCCAGGCTCCCGTGGTCACGGCGCGCGCTGTTGCCCCACTGGAGCGCCTGGTGGGCTGGACCATGCCCCTCGTGGCTCCCGGTGGTGAACTCCTGGCCTTGAAAGGTGCCGCTGCAGAGGCGGAGGTGGCTGCGGCAGCAAAGACGATTGCCCGGATGGGTGGTGATCGGGTCGAGGTGAGTGAGTGGGGTCGCGGTATGGTCGACCCGCCCACCCGTGTGGTGCGGATTCATAAGTCCACCACCTGGCGCTGAGGAAGAAATGAACCCCACATCTAATTCCAAAGCCCCACATGGTGCCGTGGCCGGTACCGACGTTGGTGTTGTCACCGGGCTTGGCTGGCCGGCGACCCAGGATGTTCCACGTGAAACAGCAACCGGGCTCGGCTGGGCCGTACCGAGCAATGATGGCCTACCAAGCCACCATGTTGGCGAAAGACCGGCCCCGTCATGACGCGTATCTTGGCTGTGGCGAACCAAAAAGGTGGGGTGGGCAAGACCACCTCCACGGTCAACCTTGCTGCTGCGCTAGCTGAAACTGGTTACCACGTGCTCGTGGTTGACCTTGATCCACAAGGAAATGCCTCAACCGCGCTCGGGATTGATCATCACAGTGGCGTGCCGGGCACGTATGAAGTTCTCACCGATGATGCGCGACTAGCTGACATCGTGGTGAATTGCCCCGACCATCCTCGCCTGTGGGTTGCCCCGGCCACCTTAGATTTAGCCGGAGCGGAGATTGAACTCGTTTCCCTGGTCGCGCGGGAAACTCGGTTGGCGAAAGCAATCAGTGAGCACTTGTCCAGCCATCGCAGCCAACACGCGGTTGACCTTGATTTCATTTTCATTGACTGCCCACCCAGCCTAGGTCTGCTCACGATCAATGCTTTTGTGGCCGCCCGAGAGGTACTCCTGCCCATTCAATGTGAGTACTACGCACTCGAGGGGGTTTCGCAGTTACTGCGCACGATGGAGTTGGTGAAGGCTCACCTCAATCCAGAACTAGTGATTGGTCCGGTGTTGTTGACCATGTACGACGGCCGCACCCGGCTATCGACCCAGGTGGCAGACGAGGTGCGCACCCATTTCACCGATCAGGTACTGCCCACTGTGATACCACGGTCGGTTCGATTGAGTGAGGCGCCATCCTTTGGCCAAACAATCTTGACCTATGACGCATATTCCGCCGGTGCGATCGCATACCGCAGTGCGGCTACAGAACTGGCTGGTCCCCGTGGCTGAATCACGGCGCGGCCTTGGTAAAGGGCTTGGCGCTCTACTCAGTGATAGTCAAAGTCGTTCCAGTGCAATAACTTTGCCGGATCAATCGACCGAAATTATTCGCTATCTGGAGATAGCGCCGGATCAAATCAGCCCCAACCCTCGCCAGCCACGCACAACCTTTGACGTCGATGACATGGCCGAATTGGTGCACTCGATCCAACAGATCGGGCTGCTGCAGCCGGTCGTTGTTCGCCCGGCTACTGGTGGGCCGACCGCATTTGAATTGGTGGCCGGTGAGCGCCGATGGCGGGCGTGCCAAGAACTTGACCTAGAACTCATACCGGTCATCATTCGACCCACCGAAGATGATGCGCTACTTCGAGATGCCCTCTTGGAGAACCTGCACCGCGCTGCACTTAATCCGCTGGAAGAAGCCGCTGCCTACTCGCAACTACTCGCTGACTTTGGTGGTACCCAGGAAGAACTGGCTACCAAACTAGGGCGGTCACGCCCACAGATCGCGAACACGCTGCGGCTATTAAAGTTGCCGGCTGCCGTGCAACGCCGGGTAGCCGCTGGTGTGCTGTCTGCCGGACATGCCCGAGCACTCCTAGGTCTTAGCGATGACGCCAAAATTGAAAAGCTCGCTACCCGCATAGTGGCTGAGGGGCTTTCGGTGCGAAGCGTCGAAGAGATCGTTTCGTTAGATTCTGGAAAATCTCCAAAAGCCAAGCGTGGCAAAGGATCAGCAGGATTATCACCGGAGATGGTGGATGCAACTTTAGCGGTGGAGTCTCGGGTCGGCGACCGGTTAGAGACCAGGGTTGGGATCACCGGTGCCCGAACAGCTAAGGCTCGTGGCCGCATCGTGATCGACTTCGCCGATCTCGACGATCTGCTGCGCATCCTCGATCACATTGA
>JABAYF010000024.1:99596-157564 GCA_018609125.1 Candidatus Nanopelagicales bacterium
ACATAGAACTCCGTGGCGCCTGCGGTGTAGCGAGCGGCATAGTCGTAGAAGCCACTATCGGGAACAATTTCAACCGCGGGTAGCGCTCGGGGACCAACAGGTGAATCGATGACGCCCACCGCAATCTCGGTACCGGTGATGAACGCCTCAATGAGGGCGACCTCGCCGTAGGCGAAAGCACCGACCATCGCTGCGGGTAGGTCTTGGGGCTCGTGAACCACGCTGGCGCCGAGCGCCGATCCTCCCCGAGCGGGCTTAACGACCGCGGGCATACCGATGCGCGCGGCGAGGGCTTGAAGAACGCCCGCGGCACCAAGGTCACGAAAAGTACTGTGCGGCAACGAAACTGATGCCGGTGTGGAAACCCCAGCCCGGCGCATCAGCGACTTAGCGATGGTCTTGTCGAAGGCGGTACGCGAAGGGTTGGGCCGTGAACCTACATAGGCCAGATCAAGGCATTCCAGCACATCAGGCAATGTGCCATCTTCACCAGCCGCACCGTGCACCACCGGCACTATGCAGTCTGGCCTCATTCGGGTGAGCTCATCGAGTAGGTGTGCGTCGATGTCACGCTCGCGAATCTCCCAATCGGGCGCAGCGGTCCGCAGCGCCTCCGCCACCCGTCGGCCAGATCGTAAAGATACGTCGCGCTCGGGCGATAGCCCACCGGCAAGAACCACAACCTGCATGTTGATCCTTACTGCAAATCTGGTGTCGGAGTGGATGGCCCATTCGCCTGGTGCAGCGTGTGGCTGGTGCCGAAGGTGCGGGTGAGTTGGAGTTCTTCGTCAATGACCCCGGCAAGTCGGCGAACCCCCTCGATGATGCGGTCAGGTTCGGGGTAGCAGTAGGACAGGCGCATATACTGGCGTCCCTGACCGTCAACGAAGAAGCCCGTGCCGGGTACGTAGGCAACGAGGGCGGTGATGGCGCGGGGCAGCATTGCCGTGGCGTCAAGACCGGCGGGCAGGGTGAGCCAGGAATAGAAGCCACCGGCAGGAGCGGTCCAGGTGGTCCCGGTTGGCATGTGTTGTTGCAGTGCACCTAAAAGCGCATCCCGACGCTGTCGGTACGTTTCGGTAAATACCTTGATCTGCTCCCGCCATGGCTGAGTGGCGAGGTAGGAACTGATCGTCATCTGCGCGTAGTTGGAGGGGCAGAGCACGGCAGCTTCGGCTGCGAGCACGAGTTTCTCGCGAACCCCGTGTGGTGCTACGGCCCAGCCCACGCGCAAACCCGAGGCGATGGTCTTGGAAAAAGAGCCGAGGTATACAACGCCATCTGCATCGTCGGCACGGATGGCTCGCGGCGGCGCGTCGCCGAAACCGACATCGTCGAAGCCGAGCAAGCCGTAAGGATCATCTTCTAGGAGTAGCAGATTATTGCGTTGGGCGACCTCGAGGATCTCGTGGCGACGATCTGGACCCTGGGTGATTCCGGCCGGATTATGAAATGAGGGAATGGTGTAAATCATTTTGGGTTGCAGGCCGAGTGCGCGCGCTGAACTAATGGCCTCGGCCAGCGCAACCGGGTTCAGGCCCTGTTCGTCCATCGGCACATGAATAACGGTGCACTCATAGGAACGAAAAACACCGAGGGCGCCGACATAGGAAGGCGCCTCGACGAACACCACGTCGCCGGGATCACAGAACACTCGGGTAACGAGATCGAGGGCCATTTGTGAACCTGTGGTCACCACGATGTCGTCGGGGTGGGCTTGAATACCAACCGGTGCCATCACTTGACCAATTTGGTCACGAAGGGTGACGTCGCCCTGGCCGGAGCCGTACTGCAACGCTTGGGCGCCCTCGGTTCGGAGTAGGTCCGCGACGGTGTCGGCGAGAGCATCGAGATTGAGTGCGGATACGTAGGGCATGCCGCCGGCGAGGGAAACCACCTCAGGTCGGGATGCAACAGCGAAAAGGGCCCGAATCTCTGAGGCTGTCATGCCCCGTGCGCGCTGGGCGTAGGCGTTGATCCAAGGATCAAGACGATTACCCGGTACAGACATAGGTCCTATGCTCCCCTATACAGGCGCGGTTGGCGTGATGAGGGGTGATGGGAATGTCGTCAAACCACGATGTAATCCGCGGCCTAGCCGGGGAGCAGTTGGCGCAGGAGTGGCCTTTACCGTTGCGGTGCTGTGGCTCCGCCATCGTTGAGCACAGGTGAAAAGTAGGCCACCACACCCTCAGCGATCGCATCGGCGATGGCATCTTTAAACGTGAAGGAAGACAATCGCGCAGCGTCGCGCGGGTGGGATAGGTAACCCAGCTCGATCCACACAGCTGGCATGCGGGTCATGCGTAATAGGTCCCATGTGCGCGGATGTACCCGACAGTCGGTGACGTCGGTACGCGAGCAGAGTAGGTCATGAATGATGTCGGCCGCGGTGCGTCCGGACAGTGAATGAGCACCGCCGCTGGGGTCACCGAAGTAGAACGTGGCTACCCCATTAGCCCGGGGCAGGTCAATGCGTTCGACATGGAGTGACACCACCAGATCTGCTCCGGTTTCATTGGCGAATGCGGCGCGTTCACTTTCCGGGATGAGCTCTGGAGCAGGTGGCCGAGTCATGAGTACCTGGGTGCCGAGTGCGGCGAGGCGTCCCTCAATGCGGGTGCAGACATCGGCGAGGATTTGCGCTTCAACATCGGCGAGCTCCTCATCGGCGTCAGCACCACCGGGGTCCAGCACGACGACTTTGCCGGCCACTCCGCTGCGCACGGTGTCCCAACTGATTTGCTCGCGCAACGGCACCGCAAGTTGGCCCGCACCAACGGTGCGAGTGAGACGGTCGAGGGCCATGAACGTTTCGGGGCCACACGTGCCATCAGCGTTGATACCCACATTGCGTTGAAACTCACGCATGGCTGCGTCGGTGGATACGCCAAAGACTCCGTCGGGACGACCGCAGTCGAAACCTAAGCCCACTAGCCGCCCTTGTAGGGCAAAAATATCGTCACCAGACATGAGGTGGCCAGGGTTAAAGAGCAGCACGCGATCACCCAGGGCCCAACGAGCCTCGTCAATGTGGCGAAAGGTTTGCGGACCCACAATGCCGTCGACCGGGATGCCGCGATGCTGTTGAAACGCCCGGACACCATCTGCTAACGCCTCATCAAAAACCGATGTCGCAGCATGTCGACCGGGCTGGTCAACGAAGCCCAGCCGGTGCAGTCGCTGTCGAATATCGGCGACTGCGGGACCGGTATCCCCCAGCCGCAGCAGAGACTGCGCCACTGTTATCCGAGGTAGGCCGCTAGGTCGGCGAGTAACGCTGCCTTGGGCTTGGCCCCGATGATCGTCTTCACCAGTTCTCCACCGGAGTACACGTTCAAGGTGGGAATTGAAGTGATTCCGTAATGGGCCGGCGTCTTGGGGTTTTCGTCGACGTTCATCTTCGCCACGACCACGGAAGCGCCATGTTCGGTGGCGATGTCTTCCAGGATGGGCGCCACCATTTTGCATGGGCCACACCATGGTGCCCAGAAGTCCACGATGACCGGCTTATCGCTGGCGAGCACATCGGTGGCGAAGGAGTCATCGGTGATCACTCGGGTCGCTGTGTCTGTCATGGCTTGTCCTTAGATTTGGTGGGATGAATGTGGCGGGAGTACCGGGGAGGGAAGCAGGGATAACTCAGTGGGAAGCGGCGAGGAAACGTTCGGCATCAAGTGCGGCAGCGCAGCCGGTGCCCGCGGCGGTAATTGCCTGCCGATAGGTGTGATCCACCAGGTCACCGCAGGCGAAAACGCCGGGGATATTGGTGTTTGTGCTGGGTGCGTCAACGAGTACGTATTCGGAGTCGTCGAGGTCGACCTGGCCCTTGATTAGTTCAGAGCGTGGGTCGTGGCCGATCGCAATGAACAGACCGGTCACGTCGAGTTCGCGGGCGGCGTTAGTTTCGGTGTCGCGCAGTACCACACCGGTGAGTTTGTCGTCTCCGAGCAAATCTTCCACCGCGCTGTTCCAAGCGAAGGTGATCTTAGGATCGTTCAGTGCGCGTTCCTGCATGATCTTGCTGGCACGCAGCGAGTCACGACGATGAATGACCGTGACGGATCGAGCGAATCGAGTGAGGAAGGTTGCCTCTTCCAGGGCTGAATCACCGCCGCCGACCACGGCGATATCGGCATCGCGGAAGAAGAATCCGTCGCAGGTGGCACACCAGGACACTCCGTGGCCGGAAAGCCGCTTTTCATTCTCGAGGCCTAGTTCTCGGTAACCTGAACCCATAGCCAAGATGACTGAGCGGGTCAGGTATTCGTTGCCGGCGCCGTCACGGATCTGTTTGATCGCACCCTGCAAAGTCATCTCAACGGCATCATCGGTGACGATGGTGGTGCCGAATCGAGCAGCCTGCGCGCGCATACTCTCCATTAACTCCGGGCCCATGATGCCTTCGGCGAAGCCGGGGAAATTTTCTACCTCCGTGGTGTTCATCAAGGCGCCACCGGCGGTGACAGCACCTTCAAGGAGAACCGGGGCCAGTTGTGCCCGGGCGCAGTAGACAGCCGCGGTGTAGCCGGCGGGGCCAGAACCCACAATGACCACATCGTGCACGACGGTGGGATCAGCGGCAGACATTGTGAACTCCCTTTCAGGGTGGCCGGATGTGATCGACGAACGACTACAATCCTAGGCGCGCAGACTTTTCCTGAAGTAGGTGGGAGACCAATGAGCTTTCGTGGGCCTAGGCAGCAGGCTAGGGCAGGTCGTAGCTAAACCACATGGCCTGATCGACATCGGCTGCCGTGCACGTTGGTCGGACCACTGCCACATCAAGTCGACTTGCGCCGTTGCCACGATCGTTCAACCACACCACCACACCAGAGTCAGCCCCCTGGTAACTGGCTCGGTCCACCACCAGCGCCGGCATAGTCGTGACCGGTTCCGGCGCCATCTTCGTGGAGAGGAACGCCTTCAAGAGCTCGACGCAATTACGCATTTCGTCAACATCAGCGGTAAACCCAGCACTGCCGATCATGGGGGGGTAACCGGTGGGTGTGCTGCTCGCTGCCGAGACGACCTCATCAACCATCAGCATCGAATCTGGATCAGCCATGCTGGGATCACTGAGGTCTGGCATCGGAGCCGAGACGACACCGGCGGTGCCGAGTAGGTCAGCCACCTGGGTCGACATGGCGTCACCGTCGTAGTTAATTCCAGAGGCAACCACGATCTGTGCGGGCACGGTGTCGGTGATCTTGGGGGCAGTTGATGGTTCAGCTGCCCCGAGATCGGGTTGGGCAGTTGATGGTTCAGCTGCCCCGAGATCGGGTTGGGTGGTTGTTTCGGTGGCCACCTCGGGTGTTTGACTTGCGACGATGGGAGCGCCATCGGCAACAGGCGGTGGCGGGGATGTACCGGAGTTGAGAACGACCGGTATGCCGACCGCACCGATCAAAACCAGACTGGCCGCTGCGGCCAAGAGGGGTCCCCGGCGACGGGTTCGGTCGGCACCTGAATGAGTGGTGCGGGCTTGGTCAATGTGGTGGATAGAAGCGCCAGCAGATGCGGCAGCAGTGTCTGCCTGGGTGTCTGCCTGCATGAGCGGAGTTTCCTGGGCAAGTGCGGCGGACAGCCGCTGCCACACGGCATCGGGCATCACCGGCGTGGGTTGATCGGCGAACAGGTCAGCAAGTTCGGGGTGGGTCGAGGCGAGGTCGCCAAAGTCAACCGAGGAGTCAATGTCGAGTTCTTCAGCGCCCGCAACGGAGCCATCAGCACTACCTGGCGACACCGCGTCCAGGCCTTGCTCATTCAGACCGCTTCCGGGGTCTGTGGAATCTTCACGCACCGTTGCGTTCACCTCCATTCGCCGGTGTGACGGTCTCATGGCCGTCGGGGTTCCGCAGATGTTGAAGTCGGCGGGCTAATTTTGCCCGACCACGGGAGCAACGGCTCTTCACGGTGCCGGCGGGGCAGTCCATGATTTTTGCCGCTTCTTCCACTGACCAGCCTTCCAAATCAACTAACACGATGGCCGTGCGTTGATCGGGGGGTAATTCCTGGAGTGCGGCGGTAATCTCGATCGCGGTTTCGCGGGCATCCAGAGCATCGCGGGGATCAACGAGGGAAGCCCGGTCGGTGAGGGTGGCCCGGTCGCCACTATCGCCGGATTCTTCCGGCAGTGGCACCCAGGGTCGAACCGCGCGGCGTCGCAGCCGGTCCAGTGAGGCATTGACAACGATGCGGTGCAGCCAGGTGGTGACGGCTGAATCACCACGAAACTGCCCCGCCCGACGGTAGGCCGAAATTAAGGCATCCTGCAGGGCATCTGAGGCTTCCTCAGGATCACCGGTTGTGCGCATGGCCACCGCCCAGAGGCGATCTTTGTGGCGGCGAACAATCTCGGCGAACGCATCCGGGTCGCCATCACAGTGGGCGGCCAACAACTGCGTATCGGTTGGATCAGCCACGCCCACAAGCCTAGTGGTGTGGCGTTCGACGTTGCCTAGGGCACGGCTAGCGATTGAGTACCGCCACTTCGCGGATACCGCCGAGGTAGGCACCATTGACCGGAGGCAACCGGGTGAACCACACCAGGAGATACCGGCCCACCACCGGTCGGGGGGAGCGCAGATCGATCGTGTCGCCGATGGTGTCAGCTTCAGCCAACAGTGCCCAGTCGCCAATGGCGGCATCGGGTTGAGAGCCAACCTTGATCGAAATCGAAGAACCGATGCCGGCCAACTGCAGTCTTACTGCGCTGATGGCTCGAGCTGCACCTAGATCGACGACCAGCCCAACGCCATCCTCCTCGGTCAGATCGGGGGCGAAGTAGGTTTCGGTGACCCAGGAGGTCACCGAATTGGCATCGATGGCTAATTCGGCTAGCTCGGGACTGTCCCCGGCGCCTGTTGCACTCGGGTCGTAACTGATGGCCGAAACCGGGGTGAGTTGACCCGGGATTGACCCAGGGTTGTAATCGGTGATGGCGTCACTTGCTGGGCTGGCATCCCCGACCGAGGTCAATACCTGGGTGGGCAGCGGGTCGGTTTGGGAGCCCCAGGGTGATGCGGCACTGTTCACCACTTGAAGGCCCGCGGCTCCTACTCCCGCGGTGAGGGCGATAGCAGCAGCAACCCCGAGCGAGCGCTTACCAAGTGTGGCCAGGGTTGAGGACCGCGAAGATGCTGCGGGACTGACCGGGAAGCTGGCGGTCAAGGTGACCCGCCGAGAGGGGTCACTGTGTTCTGCCGGTGCGCCAAGTGCCGCGAGCAGAGCGTCCATATCGGCGAACACCAACGGCGCTTTCTTCCCGCGGCCAGCCCACGGGCCCCAGATCTGCGGGTCAATGGCTCGAGCGCAAATATCGTCCAACCACCCGGGTACCTCGGCGCGCACCTGCGATGGTGCCAGAATCGACCCAGCATGGGTGGGGGCGCTTGAGATTCCGTCGGCAAGTCCACCGGGCCAACGTGCGGTCACCGCTGCGTAAAGCAGACAGCCCACACCGTGGACATCAGGATCGGTGCCGGGGCTGGTTGCCACCGGAGCCCAAAGCGCTGCGTCGACACCGAGTCCACGAATGCGAACCTCACCATCGTCTTCTGGTGCAGTGCTGCCTGAGATCAACAGGGCCCCTGGCCGAATGCGACGGTGGGAGACGCCGACCCGGTGGGCGGCGGCGAGGGCGAGGGCAGCTTGGCGAGCAAGGTTGATGGCGTCGGCAACAGGGAGAGGTTCACCCTCGCGCTGTTCGAAGACGTCAGCGAGGGTGGAACCTAGGGCCCACTCGTGCACGATGACGGTGTACTCGGCTGAACCGGGCAATTCGTCGTGCGTGATCACAACACGATCTAGAACGTCGAGGACGGGCACGAGGTGGCGCTCATCGACTGTTGCCGCTGCTCGCGCCGCCGCCGCGACATCGGTGGCCCGGGGATCATCAGCCAGTACGAGCCGCAGCGCGACAGGTCGATCTAGGACGGGGTCATAGGCCTGCCACAGTTCTGCACTGGGTTCGCCGCGGCCACCTGAAGTAGCGATGAGGACACGCAGCGTGTAGCGATTGACCGCCGTATCCGGGGTCAATCGCCGAGGCGCAGGGGATTGATCCATCACGTTATCGAGGGTAGGCACATTATTCGGTGGAGTCTCGCTGGACGCTGCTATTAGTTGTCCGCGGTCGGATCTTGGCTCGTATCACACCGATGACCTCGTTGACTTCGTTGATGCGCAACAGTCGCGCTGCGCCGAGATAGGTGAGACCGCAGGCGAGGCTGATGGTGATCAGATTGGCCAGTACGTAGAGGCGGTTGTCTGGTCCACTGCCGGTGATGTAGGTGACCATGGCATAGCGCACCGCGAAGGCAACACCGAGCACGACAAGACCGGCGAAGAGCATGCGCCCGAGGGCGCGCAGGGTGGCTGCTGACTCTAGCCCGCCGAGTCGATGGGCCAGGATGATCCACGACGCCACGAAGGTGGCCCAGAAACCGCATACGTAGCCAAATGCCAGAGCTGCGATCTGGGTACCCCCACTCACGGCATAAAACGCTGGCACCGCAACGCCGATGGCCACCACGTTCATCAAGATGCTGACTAAAAATGGAGTCCGCGTGTCTTCCATGGCGTAGAAGCCACGAAAGAGGACGTAAAACAAGGTAAAGGGCAGCAAACCGAGCATGAACACACTCATGATGAGTCCGGCGAGGTTGGCCTGCGCCGGTGTAGCGGCGCCATAACCAAAAAGCAAGACCGACAGCCCAGGGCTGACCACGATGAGTAGTGCGGTGACAGGAACGATGAGGCTGGCCACCAGGCGCATGGCGCCGGCAACGTCGCTGCCCACCTGCTGGAGTCGACCAGCGTGGGCGACTCGGCTGAGTGCGGGTAGTAGCGCTGTGACGATGGACACCGTGATCACACTGTGCGGCAACATAAAGACCAGATTCGCCTTTTGATAGGTCGTTAAGCCAGCGGCGACGAGTCCTTCATCGGCAGCGGTGACGTTAGCCAATGTTGCTAGTCGAGTGATAACGACGTAGCCGGCCTGGTTCACCACGACCAAACCAATAGTCCACACCGCGAGTTTTCCGGCTTTACCCAGGCCGGCATTGCGCCAGTCAAATCTTGGGCGCCAGTGATATCCAGTGCGCCACATGGTGGGGAGCAGGATGAGGGCTTGAACCACGACACCCAACGTGGTGCCGATACCTAGTAATAGGATCTGATCGGTGCTGAGTTTGCCATCGGCGGCGGCCGAGGTACCGGCAATAACGAGAAACAGAACAAAGGTGGCGATCGCGACGATGTTGTTTGCGATGGGTGCAAACATCGGTGGTCCGAAGCGACCTCGAGAGTTCAACACCTGAGCAATGAGCGTGTAGACGCCGTAGAAGAAGATTTGGGGCAGGCATAGACGCGCAAAAGCCGTTGCCAATTCGCGCTGCTCATCGTTGTAGGAAGCCGTTGCGTAGAGGTCGACCAGCAGCGGTGCGGCCAGTACGGCAGCAATGGAAAAAACCAGCAGCGTGACGCCGGTAATGGTGAGTAGGCGATCGGCATAGGCCGCGCCACCGTCGGCATCCTCCTTCATTTTGCGCACAAGCTGGGGAATAAACACCGCGTTGAGTGCTCCGCCAGCAATGAGGATGTAGAGAACGTTGGGCATGGTGTTGCCGAGCGAGTAGGCATCGGAGACGATGTAAAAACCAAGCGCGGCTGTCATGGCAACATCGCGGGCAACACCGGTGATTCGCGAAAGCACGGTGCCTGAGGCCATCACGGCACTGGAGCGGATCAGGTTAGGCGCACTCATTCGGTCTCCGCGCTAACCCGACGTTGACGAGATCGACGCCACGTATCAGCGATCACCAGAATCACCAGAAGTAGTGCTGCAGCGATAGAAAACCACAGAGCAGCACGGGAGTATGCGGTGGTTTGCAAGGTAAGAGATCCTGGTTCCGCGAAAGCCTGACCATCCGGAGAGATGATCTCAACGGTGACGGCGAGTGGTTCTCCGCCCACGATACGCACTGGAATTTCCAGGCTGGCCCGCTTACCTCCGTCGATGGTTACGGTGTCGAGATCGTCGCTCACCAACCGGGCGGCAGGCTGACCCACCAGGCGCAGGCCAATGGATATGGGTTCGTCGAAATCATTGGCCACGGTGATGGGAACTCGGCCGGTGTCACCGCTAAAGGTGACGGTACCGCGCGATACAACCGCCACCTTGTCGATGTCGGTGTTGAGAGCGTCCTGGATGGAATTCAACAGCTCAACGCCGTTCGTGGGGCGGGTCCGCCAGGCTGCGGAACCACTTCGCAAAAGCGCAGCCGAGATGGGTTCGGTGATATCAACTGGGTTATCCAAGATGGAGCGAAGCACGCCCAGTGATTCCTGCGCCCCCTGGATTCGGGACACATATTCGGTACTGAGTTCACGCTCACGCTGAGCACTGCCATAGTCGCTGAGGCTGCGCGGAACAGAACTCGGTGGATCACTAATGAGGTCTGCGAAGGTTGCTGAGTTCATCCAGGGACTGAGGATCAGCGCAGAGAGCATGCCGCGGAGCAGCCGCGGACTCCCCTGCCACTGCGGATCACCCGGACCCATCACGAGGGTGCGTTGCAGTGACGGGTTCTCCAACGAGATGAAGGCTGTTTCGGCGACGAAACGTTGACGGGCATTTAACACATCTGCGGCATTGCCTTGCGGCATTCGCAGCACACCGGAAAGTTGAGAGTCAATGACGGCTGCGCGGATGGGTCCAAACTGCGTGTCGATATCGACAGAGCCGCTCGGGGTGAAACTCACCTGCGGTGATGGCGGAAGCGCACCACTGCGCAGCACCACGGTTGAAACCCCGGCTGAAGAAAGCAGGTTGAGTGTGCCGGCATCAAGGCGACCACCGGGGGCCCAATAGATGGTGTTTGTTGGGCGGCTTCCGGTTGCGAGTCTGGTAATCGACGGTGCGGTAGTGATGGCACGCACCACATCTCGTTCCAATTCACCGCGCAGCAGAGCCTCGGCATCTACATCTGCATAGGGCAGTGACCAGAAGGGGTGTTCATCGGCTACATCCTGGAATTTTTCCAACCACAGGGATGCGGCCGCCGAGTTTGTTCCGGCAGTGATTCCGTCGGCGCTGCTCACCAAATAGTTATCGGTCATGGCGCGCACCGACTGTGCGAGGGCGGGGTCGAGCACCCATGAAACGGAATCACCAGCCTGGGTACCGATGGTAAGGAGGCGATCCAACCGACCGCCGGAGCTGATCTCTCGCGGCATGAGGTCGCCCAAAAAAACACCATCGGCGGTGCGCCCAGGCCAAGTGGACAGCGGCCACAGCCAGACAAGATTTAACGGCGCATCGGGTTTATCGGGTAGCCACGGCAGCAGTGTTCGTGCGACGGCGAGGACGGCGTAGCCAACATTGGGGTCAACACCCACCAGTTGGACACCAATCACATAAACCCCCGCCCGCGGCAGCGGAATCTGCTCGATAGGCACGCGCAGCCGAAACTCCTCCCGCCCGCCTGGAGCCAGCACATCGGTGACCGCCCTGGTGGTTTGACCGATTGCGAACCCGTCGTAGGAGGTATCGCCATTACCGACGGACTCAATGGCATCGCGGCTCAAAAGTGGCTCGGGAGAAATTGTGACCCGCACGGAAAGTTCGGTCAGATTAAGGCTGCCGAGATTTGCGATTCGACCAGACAGAATTAGCGTGCTGCGCCGGTTGGGGGCGAGTGGGGAAAGGTCTTTCAGTTGCAGTGACGCTGCACTGCTTTGCGGTTCATCAACGGCTTGGGCTGGGGTACTCATTCCACCCCAGCCAAACACCACTGAGACAACAGCGAGCACACAAAGAACACAGCCGCCACGCGCGAGCTTCCCGGGTGTGTTCACCCGGCACCAGCGAGGAAATCGGGGAGGCGATCAAGGAGTCGTCGCTCGTCGGCGTAGGCCAGGCGCTGGCGTAAATCAGACACGTTGACCCAGGCCACCTGGTCTACTTCCGCATCAGTGTCGGACAATTCCCCGCCGGCGGCTTCCATCAGGAAATGGTGCACAGTCTTATGGATACGACGATTCTCGGCGATGAACCAAAAGTCAATCGTGCCCAGGGATGCGACAAGACGGCCCCGAATCCCGGTTTCTTCCTCCACCTCGCGCAGGGCAGCATCCTCAGCCGTTTCACCCGCCTCAAGATGACCTTTGGGCAGGGACCACACCAGCCGGCCACGACGGTCATGGCGAGCGATGAGGGCCGCACGCGGCTCAATTTCGGTCCGATCTATGACCAGGCCACCGGCTGAGGTCTCCTCAACCCGAGGCATCGTCCCTCGAGTACGAGGCCGACGCAGGGTGGCCGGCGGGGGCTCACCACCGTAGTGAGCGTCGGCAGGAGTGGGCATGTCCTGAGGATAACCGCACGGACGTACTGGCCCTCGAAGGTACGATGATCGGCCGCGTTAGGCTGCGTCATCGTGTACGGGCCGCAGAATGCATCTATGGACCCGCATTTTTCTGGGGCTGCCCACCTGGTCACCATTGCTGCTGAACTACAGGGCCTCGTTGACCGGTTTATCGCCGCAGATTATGAGATTGCGCTCGTGGGCGGATCAGTTCGCGACACACTCATCGGCCGGCTGGATGCTGCAAGCGATATTGACCTCACCACGAATGCGCGCCCCGAACAGATCAGTGAACTTCTCAACGGGTGGGCAGATTCCGTGTGGGAGGTTGGTGCACGGTTTGGCACCATCGCTGCTCGCCGGGGTGAGCGTGAACTAGAGATTACGACCTATCGACGCGAGGCCTATCAGCCGGAATCGCGTAAACCAGAGGTGACGTACGGCGATTCACTGGCCGGGGATTTGCAGCGACGCGACTTCACGATCAACGCGATGGCGGTAATACTTCCCACGCTGGAGTTCATTGATCTGCACGGTGGGATGAGTGATCTGCGAGAGGGGGTACTACGCACCCCCATCGCTGCTGAAGAATCATTTCAGGATGATCCGTTGCGCATGATGCGGGCGGCTCGATTCGCTGCCCAACTGAACATGACGGTGGATGCAGCGGTGATAGCAGCAATGACATCTTTGGCCGGGCGCCTGGAGATCGTTTCGGCGGAGCGTATTCGAGAAGAGTTCTCCAAGATCTTGATGGCAACAAGTCCGCGAATGGGTTTGGAGATTTTGACCCAGACTGGGCTAGCTGAGTTTGTACTTCCGGAACTGCCCGCTCTCCAGTTGGAACTTGATGAACACCACCGACATAAGGATGTGTACGAACACTCCATCACCGTGCTTGAGCAAGCTATTGATCTAGAGTCAATGCACGAACCCCAGTGCGCTCCAGATCTGGTGCTACGCCTAGCCGCACTGCTCCACGACATTGGTAAGCCTCGCACCCGCAAGTTCGAAGCTGATGGAGGAGTGTCGTTTCATCATCACGAAGTGGTGGGTGCGCGCATGGTGCGTAAGCGACTGCAGGCCATGCGTTATCCCAATGACATCGTGAACTCCGTGGCTGATCTCACCGAATTGCATCTTCGGTTCCATGGTTACGGGACCGGTGTCTGGTCTGATGCAGCAGTACGCCGGTATGTCCGAGACGCGGGCGATCAACTGCTTCGTCTACACAAATTGACCAGGGCTGACTGCACCACCCGAAATAAGCGTCGAGCACAAACCCTGCAGCGCGCTTACGACGACTTAGAAGCGCGGATCGCTCAGTTGGCCGAGCAGGAAGAGTTGGATGCAATTCGGCCTGCCCTTGATGGCAACCAAATCATGGAGTTGCTCGGGCTCACACCTGGACGTGAAGTGGGTCAGGCCTACCGCTATCTCATGGAACTACGCCTTGATCTCGGGCCGATGTCGCAGGCACAGGCTGAAGATCATCTGCGCAGTTGGTGGGCGAATCGTTCGTAGTCGCCTACTCGGTGAGGATGACCACTTCCTTTATGGGCTCCTGCGTCGCCCGCATACTCAAGATCGATACGAGTTCTAAAGCGATGAGCGCAATCAGGGCTGCCAGCAGGGTGCGTGCCACGCTGAGGTCATTGCCGACCACCACGATGAGGATAAATACGGTCGCGATGGCAATGTGTAACCACCGACGTTGGCGCAGGACCCACGGTGCCGCAGCAACGACGGGGCCATCGGGAAGCGCGCTGGCGATACGGGAATTTAAGGTGTCGTGCGCCCCGCGAAGTTCTCGGACCAGTGCTGACCGACTCTGCCACCAGCCACTGACGGCGATGATGACACCGAGGAGCAACGTGACTGCGCCGGCATTGATCAAGAAGGCAAAGAGTTGGTCGTAGAAGACCGTTGACGCCGGGCCGAACGGAGTGCCAATGAGAGTGTTGTCGAAGGTAGAACGGCCAATGTGGAGCCCGATCACGAGGGCAAGCCCGATGAGCACAACAGCGCCACCAGCCAGAGCGGTTGTGCGTGGGCGACGTCGCGCCAGTGCGACGGATAACACGAAAAGCCCGATTGCGGCGAAGAGTAGATAGGTGAGCACGGGCGAGGTAATGGCGTAGATCGTGCGGATCTGGTCGAGCTGGGTGAGCTGGGGGGCCTGCATAAGCACGATTTTTTGGTCTGTTTCAGGGATTTTGATGTTGGCGGCAAAGGAAAAGCCACGATCAACCAAGCCCTGCTGGATCGCTTCAAAAAGTTTCGTGGTGTCCAAGACGATCTCATCATCCTCGAGGCCAACCGGTCCGGCACGACCCTCCAAGATGGCCATCAATGATTGCTGGGCAGCACGATTGGCGATGTCCCAGAGTCCCTGGAATTGTTCTGACTGCACAATCCGAAGGGTGACTTCGTTGATGAGGGAATCGATTGCCCCGGTGAGGATAGGCTTGATTAGCGCCAGTTGTGGCCGTTGCTCGACGAGATCGCCGAAAATATCATCCAGGATTTGATCGGGATTAATCTGGGCTTCAATGCGGTCGGCTAGGTACACCGCGAGGGCGTCCTGCACGGCTGGATCACTGGAGAGTGGACCCACAGTTTCGATATAGCGTTCTGAATCTGTCACGGTGCGCTCCGCCCAGTGACCGATGATTCCCACGGGCAGCAGAACCACGGCAAGAGCAAAAGCCACAATGCTAGCGATCATGCGTATCCGCATCATGCGCTCACCATATACCGTCGGTAAGCGGCCGCGGTCACCCCGAGCAGCACACCTACGCCGAGGTATACCGGCAGCGACACGCCGGAATCAGCAGCGGTGAAGGCCACGATGGCTACGCCGGCAACCAAGGAGCCGTTGACCGCAATATCAAACAGCGCAAAAACCCGACCTAGAAAAGCGTCGCCAATTTCCCGCTGCACCAGGGTGTCGCTGCATACCTTCAGACCCTGGGAGGTAAAGCCCAGGGAGAATGCAGCGATGATCAGCGGCCACAATTCACGCGTCTGCGCCGCGGCGAAAGTACCCAGCGGCACGGTGATCGCGGCTTGGCCCAGGATCAGTACGCTCCAGCGAACATAGCCGCGGCGTCTCGTTTGTCCTGGCGTAATGACCGCGCCGAGGAGTGCACCGGTTGCCGCGCCAGCGGTAATGAATACAAATTGCCCGAGTGCGGTATCAGCGTCACCGGAAGCACCGAGGGAGTTACGGGTGAGTAGCAGGGCAATGACCGTGAGGCCACCGAAAGCAATGCGCTGCATCATTACTGCGAGCACCGCTCGACCAGCAATGGGATGACGGTGCAACATAATCACCCCATCAGCGAAACCGCGAATCACCGCGCGAAAGGTGTCGCCAACGGCGTCGGTGTCCGGACCCAAGCGATTCTTGGCGAGGCCCATCATGGGCAGTGCAGCTAAGACATAGCCGATCATGGCGCAGGCTAGAACAACGACACTGCCGGTATCGCCACCCCCGGCCAGCTGCCTGATGCCGAATCCGGCGAGGCCCCCGATCGTTGCTGCGATGGTGCCCGAAGTGGGTGTGAGCGCATTCGCCGTGACGAGCATGGGGCCGTCGACTACATGGGGAAGTGATGCGGAAAGACCGGCGAGTACGAAACGGCCGACGCCGAGAACGACAAGGACGACCACCGCCAAACTGATGCCATCGTTCTTTTGCAGCACCAGTGCCGCGATCGCAATGAGAATGACGGCGCGGATGAGGTTCGCATAGACCAGTACCTGGCGACGGCGCCAACGGTCGAGCAGTACCCCGGCGAAGGGGCCGATGAAGGAGTAGGGCAGGAACAGCACGGCGAACGCGGCGGCGACGCTGGTCGCCGTTGGTTGACGTTCGGGTGAGAATAGAACAAACGTGGCCAGCGCCGCCTGAAGGAGTCCATCGGCGGCCTGTCCGATGAGGCGCGTGGCATAGAGCCGTCGAAATGCTCCGACGGTGAGGATCGATCTTAAATTGGCTAGCGCCACGTGCGCAGACTAACGGCTCAGGGTGGGTGTGGCTTTGCTGCACATGGGGCTAGGACAGGATGTTCTTTCGATCGAAGCGCACGATGGCGACGGCCACGAGAATGGCGAAGACAACCACGCTGTAGGCCACACCGATGGCCATGTCTTCCCAGACAATCACGGTGCCCAGTGCATCAATCCAGGAGCCGCCATAGTCGGTGGGTAGGAGTCGGCGTAGATCACCGAGGGCTTCAATGGCATCAAGAATATTGGCGACGATCACGATGACGACCGCCCCACCCACAGCGCCCAGGGGTACGTCGGTGGAGACGCTGAGTAAAAATGCGATACCGCCGGTCACGAGAAGGGTAATCAGGATGTATCCGATGATTACCGCCATACGGCTGGCTGATTCACCCAGGGTGAACGTGCCACTGATGGGACTGGTGAGTGGCTGGGAACCGAAAGCGATCCAGCCAACGATAAAGGACACCAGAACCAAGGTGAGAGTGACCAAAACAGTGAGGAGTAATCCCACGATGAGTTTCGCTCGTAGCAGGCGTCGGCGCTGCACCGGCGCGGCCAGGAGATAGCGCATGGTCGACCAACTAGCTTCGCTGGCCACCGTGTCGCCGAGAAACATGGCGATCAAGATCGTGAGCAGAAAACCCGAGGAAAAGAACATCATGGTGAGGGTGAAGTTCCAGGCGCCCGTGGTGGCCAGGCCCACGAGGTCAAGATCACCATCACCAAACCCACCGCCGTTGCCAGACGGTCCAAACTTGACCGCAGCGACGACCACGATAGGCAGTGCAATAACGAGGAGAAACGCGATGAACGTGCGCTTGCGGCGCACCTGACGAATGAACTCGGTGGGAACGGTGAGCGTACGTCGGGGGTTGTAGCGCACTTCGTTGCCCTGGCTAGTGCTTACGTTTGTGGTCATACCGTGTGCCCCTCGCCGACTAGTTCTAAAAACACATCTTCAAGTCGACGCCCGCTGCGTCCGGCCAGAAGGGACTCAACAGTGCCCTGGGAAATCACCCTGCCGTGATTCATGACCACCACATGTGAACAGGTTTGCTCCACTTCGGAAAGAAGGTGGGAGGAAATGATGACCGTCTTACCGGTGGCTGCATAGTCCTGGACCACCTGGCGCATGTGTCGTATCTGGGGCGGATCAAGTCCGTTGGTGGGCTCATCGAGCATGAGCAGGTCAGGTAGTCCGAGCATGGCCTGAGCGATACCGAGTCGCTGGCGCATTCCTTGGCTGTAGGTACGCACCTTGCGATCAACAGCGTCGCCAAGTCCGGCGATGTCGAGTACTTCATCAAGATGCGGGTCACCCACCCGACCGCTGGCCCGCCAGTAAATGTCAAGGTTTGCCTTCCCGCTGAGGTGCGGTAGAAAACCGGGGCCCTCAACGAAGGAACCCACGCGCGAGAGCACGGAGGCGCCGGCAGAAACACGCTGGCCGAACACAAATACCGCGCCCTGCGTGGGTCGAAGTAGGCCCATCACCATGCGCATCGTGGTGGTTTTGCCCGCACCGTTGGGGCCAAGCAGGCCGAGAACGATTCCGGGCGGAACAGTGAAATCTACGCCGTCAACCGCGCGGAGTCCGCCGGAGAACTCTTGGACCAGATCGACCACGGCAACCGGGGTCTGGAGGAGTTGGTCATCAACTGCTGGTTTCGCCGGGCGCGGGCGCACCAACCGGACGACCACGGCCAGGGCGATCACAATGAGGAGGGCGCCGAGGAGCCACCACCACGTGGCCACCCCACCACTGGCTGCGGTGGTTGCCACATCGGGAATGGTGAGGGAGGGCGCGGCCAAACCGATGGAATACACCGCGGGACCCGGTGGCATCGCGAATCCCTGATCAGTGGTGGAAACGGTGAGGGCAAGTCGGTCACCGGCCGCCCATTCGGTGACGATGGTGGGTAATTCAATGGTGATCTCGATCGGCTCTGGACCGACACGATCAAGTCGAATGGGGGCCACCAGCCCGTTGGGAAGTGTTTGCCTATCGGTGCCAGACACGATCCGAACACCGGCGAAGAGCGTGACATCGGTGACCGGTTCGGTCGAGGACACCGTGAGAGTGGCGGTGGGTGAGCCGATAATGCGCCCGGCTTCGTTTATCGGCATCGAGATGAAGCCGGCGGATTGCTGTGGCACGGGAAGGGAAAGCGCGGCTCCGAAACGCGCGGCGAGCCCACCTGCTCCGGGCAGTGCGGTAATCGCCGAAGGCACCCCACCTGCGGGAGCGAGAATTTGTTGTGGCGGCCCAAGCAGGGCAATCTCGGTGGATTCATCACCCCCGATTCCCGGATAGGTCGGTGCGGTGACAACAGAAACCGTGCCCAAAGCACGATCACTGATGGCTGAACCTTCTACAACAGATATGGAGAAGTCATTGGCGACGGTGGGTCCGTCGAGCAGATGAGCGGTGAACCACTCGGCGGTGAGTTCACGCAGACGTTCAGTTTCGCTGACACCCCCGTCGTGGCCAGCAGCATGCCAAAGGACCTTCAGTGGGGTGTCCGGATTAGCTTCGGCGATCTGCTGGGCGTTGGCGTTGAGTTGATTTAATGGAAAGAGCGAATCAGACTGACCGCCGCCGAGCATGGTGGGAACGGTGATCCTGTCGGTAATGCTCTGAGGTGAAGAAGCCGCCATGAGCGCGGCACCTTCGTCGGTGATTGTGCCGGTGGTGGCCGCCAGGTTGTATGCCTGGCACCACTGCTCGGTGAATCGACCGCATCCGTCAATGGGTCCACCGGTGAGCCCAGAACTGAAAAACAGCGCTGCCCATAACTGCTTGTACACACCAAGTTCGGTCGAGTTCACTGCACTTTGGGGAAATAGCGAGGTCTGCAGATTGTTCCAAGTGATATCGGCTGCGATGGCATCCACGCGGGGGTCATAGCCGGCCACCATGAGTGATAGCGCTCCGCCGTAAGAACCACCGGCAAAACCAACGCGTGGGTCCCCGGGGGAATCTTGAATCACCGCGTCGGATTCAGCGAGATAATCAATGATTCGGCTAGCGTCGGCAACTTCGTAGTCAGGTGCGTTGAGAGAAATTGAACCCGTTGATGCGCCAAAGCCGCGGGCAGAATACGCCACCACGACGAAACCTTGATCCACCATGAATTGTGCATCTTCAGCCACGGAGGTTTTGCTTCCGCCGAAACCGTGTGCAAGAACGACCGCTGGAGCCGGGGTTTGTTCCGGAAGATAAATATCAGCTTCGATGGTGACCGGGGTGCCCTCTGTTGCACTTGTGGGACCACCATCGATGGTGATGGCTGCCGGGTTCGACTCTGCCTGGGCCGGTGTGGCGATCGCTAGCGGGCTGAGAGTGAGCCCAAGAGCAACGCAGGCGGCAGCTGCAGCACGGGTGACAATGCGTGAATGAAAAAGAGTCAACATGTTCCCGCCATAGGATCACCTTATGTTGTGCCTGCCCACGTCGCAGTTACGCAGGAGCGCCGATGCGCCGATGCGAGCGACTCGTTAGATTCATTCAGTGATTCACCCTTTTAGCCGCCAGGAACTGGCAGATCGCGCGCTGAATGAGCCGCACACCCAGCGACTCGATCACACCCGTGCAGACTTCGCACTGATCTGTGACCGTCATGAGCAAGCCATGGCGCAGGGTGCCCGCGGCTACCTAGACCCTAAGACTGGACTTTTCGTCATGACCGCGAAGTATCTGGCTGATCGTGGGTTTTGCTGCAACAGCGGTTGCCGACACTGTCCTTACGTAAGCGACTAGGGCGGGGCTGCCATGCATCGCTTATATGGCGATTTAGCTCCCTGGTGGCCACTGATCTCACCACCGAGTGAATACGTAGACGAGATTCCACGGCTGCAAGCGGCGCTTGGTCCACCGGGACGGTTACTGGAACTGGGTAGCGGTGGTGGACACGTGGCGTCACATCTGTTGCAGTTTGACCGCACCCTGGTAGATCTTGCTGAACCCATGCTTGCGGTATCACGAGAGCTCAACCCCGATTGCCGGCACGAACAGGGCGATATGAGAACCATCCGATTAAACGAACGTTTCGACGCCGTCCTCGTGCACGATGCCGTTGATTATCTACTCACCGAAGATGACGTTGAGCAGATGTTGGATACGGCAGCTGAACATCTTGTGGACGGTGGCCGGTTGGTGATAGTGCCCGACGATATAGCCGACACCTTTCAGCCAGGGACCACCAGTGGCGGAAGTGATGACGCACACGGTCGTGCGGCCCGATTCCTTGAATGGGTGCACGAACTGCAACCCGGTGAAACGTCGGTGCAGGTGGACTATGTATTCGTACTGCGTGAACGCGACGGCAGTGTTGATGTCGTGCACGAGCAGCATGAATGTGGACTGTTCACGATCAACCAGTGGCGACGAATGCTCAGTGATTTCACCGATGTGGTGGTCAGCGTTACTGATGAATCATGGGGAGAAGGGGTGCTGATTACCGCTCGACGGTCCCGGCGATGAACTCTTCCACGCGTTCGCGGCACACGTCGTCTGCGTACTGCTCGGGCGGGGACTTCATGAAGTAGGAGGAAGCGCTCAATAGCGGCCCACCAATGCCGCGGTCCATGGCAATTTTAGCTGCCCGCAGCGCGTCGATGATGACACCGGCTGAGTTGGGGGAATCCCATACCTCGAGCTTGTATTCCAGGCTGAGCGGAACATCGCCGAAAGCTTTGCCCTCAAGGCGAACGAAGGCCCACTTGCGATCATCAAGCCATGCCACGTAGTCGCTTGGTCCGATGTGGACGTTGCGCGGTGCGATATCGCGATCGATCTGTGAGGTGACCGACTGGGTCTTGGAAATCTTCTTTGATTCCAAGCGATCCCGCTCCAACATGTTCATGAAGTCCATGTTGCCGCCAACATTGAGCTGGTAGGTGCGCTGCACCTCTACGCCGCGATCTTCGAAGAGTTTGGTGAGAACTCGGTGGGTAATTGTGGCACCCACCTGAGACTTAATATCGTCACCTACGATGGGCAGGTTTGCATCGACAAATTTTTGCGCCCACTCAGGGGTTCCCGCGATAAAAACTGGAAGGGCGTTGACGAAGCCACACCCTGCATCGATGGCGCACTGCGCGTAAAACTTAGCCGCGTCCTCAGACCCCACGGGCAGGTAGCAGACCACAACGTCAACCTTTGCTGCCTTGAGAGCGGCAACAACGTCGACCGGTTCCGCATCAGACTCGGTGATGGTTTCGCGGTAGTACTTGCCGAGTCCGTCTAGGGTGACGCCGCGTTGGACGATGACGTTGGTGGGGGGCACATCGCAGATCTTGATGGTGTTGTTCTCGCTAGCGCCGATCGCGTCGGCGAGGTCGCTACCCACCTTCTTGGCATCCACATCGAAAGCGGCCACAAACTCCACGTCGCTGACGTGATAATCACCGAATTGAACGTGCATGAGCCCAGGTACCCGCTGGCCGGGTGCTGCATCGGCGTAGTACTGCACGCCCTGGACAAGTGAGGCTGCACAGTTACCAACGCCAATTACGGCGACGCGAACTGATCCCATGGTCGTTCCCTTTCGTTATGGCCCTGGTTAAGGCCGGTTCTCGCCATCAATGAGTTCATCTAGCCAGCGCACTTCACGTTCAACGCTGTCTAGGCCGTGCTCCTGCAGTCGTTCGGTGTAGGCATCCATCCGTTCACCCGCACGGGTAAAGGACTCGCGCAATGTGGCCAGCCGCTGTTCCAGACGCGACCGGCGCCCTTCCAAAATTCTCAAGCGAACATCGGCTGGCGTTCGCTTGAAGAAAGCTAGATGTGCGGCGAAGGGTTCGTCCTCCCACGCATCGGGTCCGGGTGCGGCAATGAGTTGATCAAAGTAGTCCTTGCCCTGGGCAGAGATCTCGTACACGATGCGCGCACGTCGGGTGGTGAGAACCGGCTGCGGGTCTGGCGCTGCCTCAGCAATGAGTTCGCGCGATTGGAGTTCCTTCAGCGCGGGGTAGAGGGAGCCATAAGAAATTGCTCGGAAGGGGCCCAGGACGCCGGTGAGGCGCTTGCGGAGTTCGTATCCGTGCAAGGGGGAATCGTGAAGTAGCCCGAGGATCGAGAATTCCAGCACTGCACCGCGGGTACGCACGATGGCTCCCCTTCGTAGGTTGCTGCTGGGATGGATCATTCAATCTGCACCGATATATCGGATTGGCATAGTAAAGCAGATATATCGACCAGATACATCAGGTGGGTCTAGTCGGCATTGGCTTAGGCTGGTGTGCGTGGCCATGAAGAAGTCGGCGGCGAAAGGCTCGACGGCGAAAGTAACGGCAGCACCGATCGCTGACCCCACCCTCCCGCGCTCGGTCGTGAACTACATCCTTCAGCGGCGCCGGGTGCTCACCGCGGTTCACAGTGGTCGCCCCTTCGAGGGGGCTGATGTGTGCGATGCCGACCACTATCTACTCAAAGCGGCCCGCTTTCACGGGGTGCACACGACGCAGGACTGTCCCGTGTGCCGACGAGAGCAACTCACCGAGGTCACCTACATTTTTGGGGACGAACTCGGGCATATTTCCGGCGCCGCCATTGATCCGCGCCGACTACTCGATCTGGCCGAACGCACCGGCGAGTTTCGAGTGTTTGTGGTCGAGGTGTGCACGCAGTGTCGGTGGAACTACCTCACGCGGTCCTATGTGCTCGGCGATGGAGTTTTTCGGCGTCCCCCGCGACGCCCACCGGACCTGCTGCGTTGATCCGGTGGCAGACCAAAGGACGCGATGAGGCCCAACACCATGGCACCGCCAGCGACGCCGGCCATCACCCGAACCGCGGCGGTGTAGGCGTCTTTAGCGTCTTGGGCCACCTGCGCCGTGTCCGGTTTGGCCGCCAGCTCAATGATTGCTTCACCGGAGGAATCGACCACCGTGTCGACAATTGAAGTCCGGTCGGCGACGCTGATTTGGGGCTGATTGTTCTCCAGGTTCGTGGCCAATGACGCACCCAGTGAGACGAAGAGAATGGTGCCGAGCACCGCTGAGCCCAGGGTGCCACCTACCTGGCGCAGGGTGGAAGTGACCGACGACGCGCCACCAGATTTTGCGCCTGGCACATCTTCTAAAATTACGTTCGTCAACTGTGCGGTATCGAAACCGAGGCCGATGCCGTAAATAACGAACGGAATTGCCAGCCACCAGGGTGAGTTATCGGCGCTCACCAAGATGCCGACACCAGCGATACCGATGATTTCTAGCACCATGCCCCAGCGCACCAGGCGCGTCGAACCGATCAATGCCGAGACGTGCCGGGCGGCACCACCAGCAGCAACAACGCCTAGGCCAAGAACGGCCACCAGAGCGCCGGTTTCCAGCGCGGAGAATCCGTGGACTGATTGCACCCACAGCGGGATAGCAAACAGCACGCCGAATTCGCCGAGGGAAACCAAGGTGGCCACCAGGTTGCCGTAGCCATAGCGGCGAATTCGGAACAGGCTGAGATCTATCAGAATTGGTTTGCCGGCTTTCCCTCTAATTTGTTGCAGTGCAATAAAAGTCACCAGCATGATGACACCGACAGCGATGGTGACCGGAACGGGAGATAGATCACCTGGCACCACGGCGAAGGGCCCAAGATTCCAGGTGGTGATTGACGTCCACCAGCCCACCGATTGACCTTCGATGAGGCCGAACACCACGAGACCTAGGCCTAGGGACGACAGCAGCACACCGGACCAGTCCAACCCTCGACGGTCGACGCCCTTGGATTCGGTGATGAAGATTTTCACCAAGATCAAGCTGGCAATGCCAAGTGGGATGTTGATGTAGAACGCCCAGCGCCATGACGCCACCTCAGCAAGCCAGCCGCCAAGTAGTGGCCCGAAAGCGGCCATGCCACCAAAAACTGCGCCCCATAAGCCAAAGGCTGCGGCACGCATGGGGCCCTTGAAGTTGACGTTAATAATGGCCATCGAGGTGGGCAGCATCATGGCCCCGCCGACGGCCTCACCGGCTCGGGCCAGAATCAACATATTGGCGCTCGTGGATGCCCCGGCCAGGGTGTTGAAGACGATGAACACCACCGTGCCCATCATGAACATGCGCTTGCGCCCGATGCGGTCGGAGAGCACGCCGAAGGTGATGAGGAGGGCCGCAAAGATCAGCGAGTAGATCGAGGTGATCCACAAGACGTCGGTGCGATTGATGCTGAGGTCTTGCACGATCGTGGGGATCAAGACATTGACGATGCTGCCTTCGAGCACGATGAGTGAGACACCTAGGAGGATCGCGATCAGCGCCCACCAGGGTTTTTTTTCCTGCGCGGGGCCTTCGGTGGAAGTTGTGGTCGCGGCAGACATAAGGGCCAACAGTAACGGAGTGCTGGAAACCCCGGCCAGAGATTATCTGATTCCCGGCGCGCCAAGAGCTGTGAAGGAAGTGACGAGAGTGATCATGGTTGAGCCATGGAGTACACCTCGTGAGCGGCTCGAATCGCCGTGCCCTGAAAACCCCACCGCGCCGTAAGCGGCGGTGGGGTCGACGCCTCTTTGGTTGGATGTTCGTTTTGGCGCTTCTTGGCGCCGGCGGGTTTGCCCTCGCCGTAGCCCTGACCCCGCTGCCAGATCCCAACGATGTCGCGGCCAATGAAGCCACGGTCGTCTACTACGCCGATGGGGTCACTGAGATTGGTCGGCTCGGCGATGCCACTCGACGCAGCGTAAATATTGACCAAGTTCCCCTACCGGTGCGCAATGCGGTGCTCGCGGCTGAAGATCGGGACTTTTATTCCCACGGCGGCGTGTCACCCATCGGTATTGGTCGGGCCATGTGGAACAACGTGCGTGGCGAGGCCGTGCAGGGTGCCTCCACAATCACCCAGCAATATGCCAAGAACGCCTACCTCACCTCGGATCGCTCGTGGTGGCGCAAGGCACGTGAATTGGTGTTGAGCGTGAAGCTGGAAACGGTGACGTCCAAGGACGACATCCTCAGCGGCTACCTCAACACGATCTATTTTGGCCGCGGGGCCTATGGGATCGAGGCGGCTTCCCTGGCCTATTTCGCGGCGCCGGTTTCTACGTTGAACTATGAGCAGGGTGCGCTCTTGGCCGCGGTGATCAAGGCACCGAGTGTGTTGGATCCGGCCGTGGAAAAACGTATGGCGAAGGCGCGCTGGGCTTATGTGATTGATGCGATGGCAGAGCAGGGTTGGATCACTTCGACTGAGCAGCAGGGGGCTGTTTTTCCGGACACCATCGCCCCCCGCACTTCCAACCGGCTCGGCGGACAGGTGGGATATTTACTGGAAGCCGTCAAGGTAGATATGGGGGAATTGGGTTACTCGGCCACCGAAATTGAAGCCGCTGGCCTGCGCATCGTGACCACCTTTGAACCTGCTGCTCAGGCAGCAGCGGTTAATGCTGTTGCTTCGGTGGCGCCCACCGAAGGCACTTCCGGACTGCGGCTGGGGCTCGCCGCGGTGCGCCCCAGCACCGGTGAGGTCATCGCGATGTATGGCGGCCCCGACTACGTCAGCAGTCCTATCAATAATGCCACGCGAAGATTTGCCCAGGCAGGTTCCACGTTCAAGCCCTTCGCTCTCACCGCAGCCCTTGAACAGGGTATGAGCGTTGATTCGGTCTGGCAGGGGAACTCACCGGCGGATGTGCAGGGCTACACCGTGCGCAACTACGGCGATACCTCATTCGGTGACGTTGACCTCGTGACCGCCACCGCACGCAGCGTCAACACCGCATATGTCGAACTCGAAGCAGATATTGGCGTGGCAGCCGTCGCTGATGCTGCCTACCGCGTGGGTTTGCCCACGGACACACCCGGTGGTGGACCAGATTCACTCGACCTCACCTTTGTCTTGGGCACCGCATCGCCTAGCGGAGTAGATATGGCCTCGGCCTATGCCACCTTTGCTCAGCGTGGCCAGCGGGTGATACCCACCACCGTTAAGCAGGTGTTTAACTCAAGTGGAGCACTGCAGTATGAACACAGGGTTGTTCCCGAGCAGGTGATCGCCAGCAGTGTGGCCGACGCGGTCAACGGGGTGCTTGAAGAAGTTGTACGCAGCGGTACCGCTACCGGTGCGCAGCAGATCGGGCGACCGGTAGCGGGAAAAACGGGAACCAGCAACGAAAATAAGTCGATGTGGTTTGTTGGCTACACCCCACAACTGTCCACGGCTGTACTGATGGCACGTGAAGATGCAGAGGGTAATCCGCAATCGCTGGACGGTCTCGGTGGCGGTGCTCCTTCGTGGGGCGGCGGCGGCTACCCCGTGGCGATCTGGACAGCGTTTACTGCTGCAGCGCTGGCCAATGATCCGGTGGAAAGTTTTGTGGTGACCACTCCCTTACCCTCAGGTACATCGGTGATCTCACCCAGTGCGGAAGACACTCCAACGCCGACCCCCACTCCCACTGTTGACCCCACCCCGTCACCAACTCAGCCGCCACCGACACCGGCACCGACAACGCCACCGACAACGCCACCGACATCACCGCCGAACCCCACCGGACCGGTCACACCTGCGCCGCTTCAGCCACCACTGCCAGACATCATCGGCGACCCGCAGTAGCGTGACCAGCATGTCTCGGGTCATTCCCTCGCTGACCGATCCGGTTGTGCGGGCGGGATCAGCCATTAGCGGCGGCCCCCTCGGTCGTTTCGCTCGTGTGCCGGCGGGCTCCTGGTGGACTCCGCTTCGCATTCTGATCGTGATGGCCGCAGGCGCCTACGCGTTAGGTTTCCTGCTGGATGTGCCGTGTGCGATGAATGGCTGGGCATCGCCGGAGCGGTATGAACACCTGTGTTACTCCGATATCCCACCACTGTTTTCCGCCCGCGGTTTTGCCGATGGCTTCTTTCCTTATCTTCAGATGGCACCGGGGGGTGAGCCGTTGGAGTATCCGGTCCTGATCGGCTTGTTTATGCAGGTCACGGCATGGGTTACCCGCGGTATCGGCCTGGCTGTGCCCGACCTCAACTCAAGCCTGGCCTTCTTCGGTGTCAACGTGGTCATGCTGTACCCGTTCCTGCTGTTAGCGGTGTGGGCCACCTCCCGCACGATGCGCCGACGCCCATGGGATGCCGCCATGATCGCGCTCGCGCCATCAATGATTTTGGCCGCCACCATCAACTGGGATCTGATTGCGGTGGGTTTGGCGGCGGCTGCCATTGCGCTGTGGGCCAGGGCATATCCGGTTGCCGCTGGCGTTCTACTTGGCCTGGCTGTGGCAGCGAAGTTTTACCCAGTTCTTTTCCTCGGACCCCTGCTCATCCTGTGTCTTCGTGCCGGGCGCATGCCGGCGTGGTGGCGAGTAGCTGCGGCTACCGTCTTCACCTGGCTGGTAATAAACCTGCCCTTTGCACTAGTGAACTTTGATGGCTGGTTCCGGTTTTATGATTTCTCATCAACACGCGGCCAGGATTTTGGCTCGATCTGGTACGCGGCATACCTGTGGGGTGCACCCAGCATTCCACCGGATCTGCTCAACTATGTTGCGACCGGTGCATTTCTCATCTTGTGCGGTGCGATCGCCGCTCTCATCTGGTTTACGCCACGGCGTCCACGCCTGGGCGCGATGTTGTTTTTGGTAGTGGCTGCCTTCGTTGTAACGAATAAGGTGTACTCACCCCAGTTTGTGCTGTGGCTTATTCCGCTAGCGGTACTAGCTAGGCCTGTGTGGCGAGATTTCCTGGTGTGGCAAGCCGGTCAGGTCGCTTATTTTATTGCTATCTGGTGGTATTTGGCCGGCCTTGGTATTGACGATGCAAAGGGCATGACACCAGAGTGGTACGCGTTTTTTGTATGTGTGCAGGTGGGCGTCACGGTGTGGTTCAGCGCACTCATCGTGCGCGATGCGATCTACCCGGAACTGGATCCGATTCGACATGAGGTCAGTTCTGCGGGCGAATCCAGCAAAGACATTGATGATCCCGCCGGTGGCGTGCTGGATGGAGCACCGGACCGCTACCGGCGCCAACCGCGTACTCTGGCGCCATGACCCAGTCACGCCGCGTGCGGAACGGCCTTTTTGCCCTCGTCCTTTTCGCTCCTGTTGCGCTCCTGGGCTGCAGCGGATCCGATTCGGGTGGTTCAACTGATTCTGCTGTGCCGGCATCGTTGGCGGCTGAGCAGTTGTCCCTTCAATTGGCTTCGAGTGTCGATCAGGACAACACGACGGCATTCAGTGAGCAACTGGGCAGCTCCTGGGAAGCGCAGAAGTCGAAAGCAGAAGCTGAGGGCCTGACCACCTCAAGCGATATTGATGCCGATGGCGGTGTGGTGACGATCAGCGGTGGCGGAGTGACCTGCACGGTCACGGTGAACAATGAACCGCCCACGGTTCTGCGCTCCTGCGACAATGGTTAAAGAAACTGCCTAAAGAAATTGGCTAGGCGACTCAGTTCAGATCGACGACCACCGGCGCATGATCGCTGGGCTGTTTGCCCTTGCGGGCATCTCGATCTACGTAGGTGTCTTTGATGCGTTGGCGAAAAACCTCGTTGGCCATAATGAGGTCAATACGCATGCCAAAACCCTTATAAAAGGAACCGTTGCGGTAATCCCAAAAGGTGTAGGGCTCACCCTTGAGAGAACGCGGATAGATGTCGACTAGTCCCACCTGTTGCAGTTGGTTAAGCCGGGCACGCTCAGCTTCAGTGATGTGCGTTGAACCAACAAAAGCGTTGACATCCCATACGTCGGCGTCGGTGGGGGCGACGTTGAAATCACCGATCACGGCGTAGGCAAGTTCAGGCGACGTGGCTTGTTCCGTTCCCACGGTGTCTCGCAGAGTGTCTAGCCACTGCAATTTGTATCGATAGTGGTGGTGATCTGGCTCACGACCGTTGGGGACATACACACTCCACACCCGAATGCCTCCACACGTGGCGCCGATGGCTCTTGCTTCAATCAAGCCCTCGTAGTCGGGCTGTCCTGGCAGATCGCGGACCACGTCGGTGAGGCCGACCCGACTGAGTAGCGCCACACCATTCCAGCGGCCCTGGCCATGTGCGGCCACCTCGTAACCGAGTTGCTCAATCTCGTGGTGCGGGAACGCCTCGCTTGTGGTCTTGAGTTCCTGGAGAGCCACGACGTCGGGTTGGGCGGTGTCCAGCCACTCCAGCACTCTGGGGAGGCGAGCCCCGATGGAATTGACGTTCCAAGTTGCAATGCGCACACCGGTGAGGTTAGCCGGTCGCCGCGGCCGTTACACTCGGTCACCGTAAGGCTGGTTCGCCAGCCTCACCTCCTGCTCTGGAACGTCCAGGGCCGACTGAGTCCGAAGGAGGTCGGTGTCACTATGCGCCGATATGAAGTACTGGTCATTCTTGACCCTGATCTGGAAGAGCGAACCGTTGCTCCCAGCCTGGAAACCTTCCTCAACGTGATTCGCCAAGATGGCGGTACCGTGGAAAAGGTGGACCTGTGGGGTCGTCGTCGCATGGCGTATGACATCAACCACAAATCTGATGGCATTTACGCAGTCCTTGATGTCACCTCAAACCCGGGGGCCGTTGCGGAGTTGGATCGCCAACTCAACCTCAATGAAGCGGTCGTCCGGACCAAGGTCACCCGCCCGGCTGAGGCCTGATCATGGCCGCCGGCGATATCAACGTGACGGTTATCGGCAACCTCACCGCCGACCCTGAGCTGCGCTTCACCCCCAGCGGTGCCGCAGTGGCCTCTTTTACCGTCGCGGCAAGCTCGCGCTACCTCGACAAGCAATCCAATGAGTGGAAAGACACCGAACCGGTATTCATGCGCTGCAGCGTATGGCGCCAGTACGCCGAGAACGTGGCCGAATCCTTGCAAAAGGGCATGCGCGTCATGGTTCAAGGCCGGCTCCGTCAACGTTCGTACGAAACACGCGAGGGCGAGAAGCGCACCGTGGTGGAGATGGAGGTTGACGATGTCGGCCCTGCACTGCGATACGCCACAGCCAAAGTTACCCGGGTTGCTCGCGGTGAAGGTGGCGCTGGTGGCGGTGGCGGATTCGGTGGTGGCGGAGCTGCCCCCGTTGACGATCCCTGGGCAGCCGCCCCGGGTGCCGCAACAGATGAACCGCCCTTTTAGCGCGCGCGTTAACCCACACGTTCACATCAGACTTCGTTAATCAAGGAGACACATACATGGGATCGCCACGGCAGTCCAAGAACCAACCTGTTCGTAAGGTCATGAAGAAGAAGGCATGCGTTTTTTGTGCTGAGGGTGCTACACCCATCGACTACAAGGACACATCCATGCTGCGCAAGTACATCTCCGATCGCGGCAAGATCCGTGCTCGTCGTGTTACCGGATGCTGCACCCAGCATCAGCGCGATATCGCTGCGGCCGTGAAGAACGCTCGCGAGATGGCCCTTCTTGCCTACACCGCCAACGTTCGATAGGAGCGATCAATCATGAAACTAATTCTGACCGCTGTTATTGACGGCCTAGGCACACCGGGCGATATCGTTGAAGTGAAGGCAGGATACGGCCGAAACTTCCTTATTCCGCAGGGTTTTGCCATGCCCTGGTCACCCGGTGGCGAAAAGCAGATCGTGGCTATTAAGAGGGCACGCGATGCACGCGAAATCCGTGACCTTGGCCATGCTCGCGAGGTGCGCGATCAACTCCAGGCTTTGGCGATCATTGTTACGGCAAAGGCAGGTGACACCGGAAAACTTTTCGGTTCCGTCACCAATGCCGATGTTGTTGCGGCCGTGCGTAAAGCCGGTGGGCCACTGCTAGACAAGCGATCGGTGGAGGTGCACGGCATCAAGACGCTGGGTAAGCATCGCGCCGTCGTTCGTGTTCACCCGGATGTGCAAGCCACCATCAACCTTGAGGTTGTCACGGTCTAGCATTTCGTTTTTTTGCACGCAAATCCCTCCCTTCCCGTGAATACGCGGGTAGGGAGGGATTTGTTTTCGTGAGGCTAAATTTCGTCGTTGGGATCGCGTCGCGACACGATGCGGGCCACAACCCGCAGTTGCATTCCGGTGGACAACACGATTCCTACGAAACCAATGATGCGTAGATAAATCGCTACCTGCTCATTGGGTGACAATCCGGCAGCGATGAGCAGCATGGCCGATGCCACCAGACCAACGGCACCGATCGTGGCGAAAAGAATGCGTGAAATCCACTGATCTAGGCGATGGCCGTCACTGCCGCTCCAGCGGTCTACTCGCAGGGTGAGCCTGCCCGAACGCGCTTGCAGGGCGATGTCTTCGGTGAGTTGTGGCATGGAACGCAAAACAGGGAGCGCTCGAACAAGTTCACCCATCATTTGATCGCGGGGGTTCAGTTCGGTCGCTATAACCAGATTATTCATGCGAGCCGAAGCTGCGGGTCCCATGCGGAAAGAATGATCAATCATGCGCAGGGTGCCATCGAGGGTGAGCACCGCGCGCGCGAGAACCGTAAGTGCCTGGGGTGCGGCAATCCCGTGTCGGTTGAGAACACGAACAACCTCAGAAAGAGCATTTGGGTCGAAGCCACCGCCTTGCACATCGGTCAGGGCCACGCCGAGGTCAAACTCCATGGACGCAATATCAATATCGTCACCCGCCTGACCAGCAAGGCGTCGGACACCACGGGCAATAACCGAGGGGTCACGCATGGAGAATCCGATCGCCAACTGTTGTAGGCCCTCTAAAGTGACCGGGTCGAGGTAGCCCACCGCGCCGAAATCGATGAAGTAGAGCATTCCTTCGGTGTCAACGAGAACATTGCCTGGATGTGGATCAGCATGATAAACGCCGTCGGTCAGTACCTGAGCGAGGAAGGAATCGAGTAGATTTCCAGCGAGCGTGGCAGGGGGCACTCCCGTAACGGCGACTGCCGCGGTGTCGGACACCGGCTTGCCGTTTACTTCTTCCATCACCAGCACGCGTCGGGTGGAAATATCGGTGAAAACTTCGGGTATGTACACACCCTCATCATCTGAACGCGTACGTCGAATCGCTTGATTGTTGGCCAACTCGCGGGTGAAATCTAGTTCTTCTTCGATACCGCTGACGAGTTCGCGGGCGAGTGCACCGACACCTATTCGCTGCGCAGACTCTGAACGCCGCTGAAGTTGATCAGCGGCCCAAATCAACACGCGCCCATCACGTCGCACGGTTTGTTCCACCCCGGGGCGCTGCACTTTCACGATCACTTCACGGCCATCTAGCAGGGTGGCCCGATGGGTGACCCCGATTGAGGCCGCAGCGAGGGGCTCCGAATCAAAGTAGGTGAAGAAGTCGCTGAGGGGAGCGTGCAGTTCAGTCTCGATGACGGCCACAACTTCGTCGTAGGGCAGTCCGGGCACAGAGGCGCGTAGGTTGCCTAATTCGATGGTGACGATATCGGGTAGTAGGTCTTCGCGCGTGGAAGCGATTTGCCCGAACTTCACTAAAATGCCGCCGGCATCTTCCAATGTGCGGCGAAGTGCGCGTGCACCCTCGGGTGTGGAGAGTCCGGCGGTGGTGATTCGTCGACCGGCTAAGCCGTTACGTCGAGCCGACGTTGCAATGTCGCGCACCCTGGAGGCGATAGCTAACCGCTCACGAATCCAGCGGATCGGATGGGGTATGCGCAGGCGCCGGCGTTGACTTCGCGGACGTGCGATCGCATCAATAGCAACACTGGCTAGCAGTGTGACGACAAGGACATAGCTGAAGAACCCCAGCCCTAGGGCCCAGATATCGCTGAGGTCCTTGATTTCGTTGGAGCCGAATTGAATGGCAATGAGAGTTGCACCGGCAACAAAACCCACCAGGCCGGCGAGCATCGCCCGGAAGAACCCACGCTTGACGCCCAGGATGCGACCGGATAGCCAGCCGATGAAGACCAGCAGCACCAAGACGGTCGCGAAACCAAGCACCACACTGAACCAGTCGGTTTGATTGGATTCCATGACCTGATCGTGCCATGACGTGCAGCGGTATTACGGCTTGGTCATGCGGTTCCAGCCGCGAATTGTGAAGGTGGCGCCAATCGCAGTCAGAATCACCACCCACACCAGTGACCAGCCAAGTGCCGAAGTGATCTGGGCATCAAGGACGAGTGCTCGTGTTGCGTCGGCGAATTGCGTCACAGGATTAACGGTGGCAATGGCAGCGAGCCAGTCGGGCATTGTGTCGACCGGTACGAAAACACTGGAGGCGAAAGTGAGGGGAAAAATCCAGATGAAGCCTGCGCTTTGGGCGACCTCAGGTGATTTCACCGAGACACCGATGGCTACCGCGATCCAGGCGAACCCAAAGGCGACCAGCATGAGCAGTAGCCAGGCCACGATGAGACCCCAGGACCATTCGGGGCGAAAACCCACCACGATGCCGACGAAGAAGATCACGGTCACTAAGAGTCCAGCCCGCAAGGTGTCGGCAAAAACTCGACCGGTGAGGGGCGCCAGGCGGGCCGTGGGCAGACTGCGGAGGCGATCGGTGAAGCCGTTGGCCAAGTCGTCAGAGATCGCCACACTCGCGGCTGCTGCGGAGAACACGGCGTTTTGCACCACGATGCCGGGGATGAGGAGGTTGACATAATCCACTCCCGGGGGAGTCTGGATGGCGCCGCCAAATACGTATCGGAACAGCAGCACGAACATGATCGGTTGAATCAGGGTGAACACCACAGCCTGCGGGTTGCGCCGGTACTTGACCAGGCTTCGCTTGGTCAGCGCCCAGGTGTCGATCGCAAACTTCTTCACGATGACCTTCTTCGGCGCCGTTTAGTGGGTTCAGGAAGGGCCTCCTCCTCGGGTGCGTGCCCGGTATAGGAAAGGAACACGTCATCAAGACTGGCTGTGGATGTGGTGACGCTGGCAAGTGGACCCACGCCGAGAGCAGTAGCCAGAATGCTATTGATTCCATCCTTTGCGGTGGCAACGCGCACGTGCTGTCCCCTGACTTCACCACCAACAGCATCCGCTAGGTCGGACAACGCCCGCTCATCTGCTGGTTGAAGGCTCAATATCTCTTCTCCCACAGTAGATTTCAACTCCTGCGGGGTTCCTTCAGCAACAACCCGTCCGGTATCAATGATTGAAATTCGTGACGCCAGCGCATCGGCTTCTTCCAGGTACTGTGTGGTGAGCACCACCGTGACCCCTCGATCGGCGATGGCACGCACCTCTTCCCAGAGCGCGTTACGGGTGCGTACGTCTAAGCCGGTGGTGGGTTCGTCGAGGAAGAGCACCTCGGGGTTGCCCATGAGTGAGGCGGCCAGATCAAGCCGCCGCCGCATACCCCCGGAGTAGGTGCGGGCTGGCCGCCGGGCGGCATCGGTGAGATCGAATCGGGAGAGTAGGTCGCCTGCCCGCGCGCGTCGTTCGTTGGCGGGCAAGCCATACAGGGTGCCGGTCAGCAGTAGATTCTCTTCACCGGTGAGTACCTCATCGATGGTGGCGTACTGGCCGGCCACACCGATGAGGTCGCGTACGGCGGCCGCGTCGGTGACCACATTGCGTCCCAACACATGAATACTGCCGGAGGTGGGCGTGAGCAAAGTGGTGGCAACCCGAATAAATGTTGTCTTGCCCGCTCCATTTGGCCCGAGGATGGCGTGGATCACGCCTGGCGCAATGGAGAGGTTCAAACCGTCAAGGGCGGCCTTGTCGCCATAAACCACGGTGAGGTCTTCGGCGGTAACGGCTGGTGACGACACGCTGACACGGTACGCCTGAAGGTGGCAGTGTTTGCACATGGCTACCCGCACCCGGTTGACACCGCATCGTTGGACTCCACCGAAGGACGCAGGTCTTACCGGTTCGTTCGCCCCGCAGCGCCCGGCGATCCCCACTCGGCTGCTACCGGTGGGTGGAGTTGGCCCGGAAGACACCGCACTTGATGCGCAGGGGCGACTTCTCACTGGTTTGGCAGATGGCCGCATTCTGCGCATGACCACCGACGGTGACAACGTGGAAGTCTTGGCAAACACCGGTGGCCGGCCGCTAGGCATTGAGGTGGAGGCAGCGGGTGGCATCATCGTGTGCGATGCCGATCGGGGTCTCTTGCGCGTGCATCCTGACTCCGGCGAAGTCGAGGTATTGGTTAGTGAAGTAGCAGGTGTTCGGTTACGACTCACCAATAATGCGGCTGTGGGACACAACGGGGATATTTACTTCTCCGAGTCGTCGCAGCGGTTTTCGTTGAGTGAGTTCAAGGGCGATATTCTTGAGCATTCCGCAACGGGGCGGTTATTGCGACGAAATGCTGATGGCACGGTTGAGGTGCTGCTCACCGATTTGAGTTTCGCCAACGGTGTGGCCCTGGCACCAGATGAGAGTTTTCTACTCGTTGCCGAAACCGGGGCGTACCGGGTGCAGCGGCTTGACCTCACGGGTGCATCGGCAGGACAGTCGCGCGTCGTCATCGACAACCTCCCCGGGATGCCCGACAACATGTCAACCGGATCGGACGGATTGTTTTGGATTGCCATGCCGAGCACCCGAAACCGTCTCCTCGACACGCTCCTACCCCGACCAGGTGCCTTACGGTCGGCGATTTGGCGGCTACCTGACCGCCTTCAACCAGAGGCCGACCGCATCACCTGGGTATGTGCGATTGATGGCCATGGCACGATCAAGCACAACCTGTATTCAGCGGGTGAGCCCTACCATTACGTCACCGGTGTCACCGAGTGTGCCGGTGAGCTATTCCTGGGCAGTCTGGTGGAATCTGAGATTGCGGTGCTGGCGCTGGCTGACTAACGAGACGCTGGCTGGGATAGCGCAGGAAACCTCGCCCTTCAGCCGCGTGCGCAACACCTAGATGAGCAGAGCGATGCCGGCCAACATGCCGGTGATTATCGTGACCGGCCACGACCACCATTCGGGTTCAATAGCGCGGCCGAAAATGGGATTGGGGATGAGGGCTGCGGGTGAACTGCCCTAGGTTGGATACATGACTCAGCGCACCCGGGTAGTCGTCGTTGGCGGCGGCCACAACGGCCTTGCGGCAGCCGCCTATCTAGCTCAGGCGGGCATTGACGTGGTGGTGCTCGAAGCTCTCGGCGAGGTGGGTGGAGCGGCAGTGTCGGCGCAGGTATTCCCCGGTGTCAACGCGCGCCTGTCCCGGTATTCCTATCTGGTATCACTCTTGCCTCGTCAGATCATTTCAGAACTCGGCTTGTCGCTGGATTTACGCTCGCGATCAGTGGCGTCCTACACCCCGGTGGTCCGCGGTGGCACTGACACCGGCCTCTTGGTTGAGCGCACGCCCGGTGGCGTCACTGAAGAGTCTTTTCGCGCCGTTACCGGCGGTCCGCGTGACTACTCGTCGTGGCAGGACTTCTACGACCGAATGGAACGGGCGGCCGGTGTTATTGCGCCGACCATGTTGTCGCCGTTGTTGACGAGCCAAGATATGGCTGAACGGGTGATCGCAGCTGCGGGTGCACAGACGTGGGCTGAAATTGCCCAGGTGCCCATGGGCGAGACGTTGATGAGCGCCTTTGGCGACGACGATGTGCGAGGCGTCATCGCCACCGATGGTCTGATCGGAACGTACGCTTCGGTGTTTGATCAATCGCTGTTAGCGAATCGGTGTCTGCTCTATCACCTCATTGGTGATGGCACCGGTGAATGGAAAGTGCCCGTCGGTGGCATGGGTGCGGTCAGTACAGCGCTGCGTCTTGCGGCCGAAAGTGCCGGGGCCCGAATCGTGACCAATGCACAGGCACTGAAGGTGGAAACTGATGGGGCGCAAGCATTAGTAACCTACCGTGATGATCACGACAGCGAACAGTGCATAGCTGCAGAGTGGGTGCTGAGTAATGCTGCGCCCGACACTCTCGAGCGCCTCCTCGGACGTCAGCCGAGCACCTCTCCACAGGGTAGCCAGGTGAAGGTCAATATGGTGCTCACGCGGTTGCCACGTTTGCGCAGCGGTATCGACCCGCGCATTGCTTTTGCCGGCACTTTCCATATCAGTGAGTCACTCGCCGAGGTTGAGGATGCTTTCGCTGCGACCGTGCGAGGAGAGTTTCCTGAACCACTACCGGCTGAGATCTACTGCCACACGCTTACCGATTCAAGTATTCTCAGCGGTGACCTGATTGACGCTGGCTGGCACACAATGACCCTGTTTGGTCTGCATACACCGGCTCACCTATTCGACTCTGAGTCCAGTCAGCGACAACGCCAGCAAGTTCTTGACTCCTATCTCGATGGTCTTGATCGGTTCCTGGCCGAGCCCATTCGTGAGTGTCTCGCCATCGATGCCAACGGTGAAATGTGCGCAGAAGCGCGCACACCGCTGGATATCGAGGCGAGCGTGGGTCTGCCCGGCGGACATATCTTTCATCGCGACCTGCGGTGGCCCTGGTCACCGTCGGGAAATGCCGATCCTGACTCGGTACCCGGTGCATGGGGAGTAGAAACTCAAGACCCGAATGTGCTCGTCTGCGGGGCGGGTGCGCGACGTGGTGGGGGTGTGAGCGCTGTACCGGGCCGAGCTGCGGCTATGAAGGTGATCAGCACGCAGGGATGAGAAATCGGCGCAGACTTAAAACATCGGATTTTTTAGACCATTCTGATTTAGACTGCCCCTGTGTTTTTGATTCATCGAGAACAGGTGGGAGATCATGTCGCAGCATTGTGATCGCGTCGACGTGGTGGTCGTGGGTGCTGGCGCAGCTGGCGCAGCACTCACGTGGCGATTGGCCAATCACGGGGTCAACGTGGTGTGTCTGGAGCAGGGGGGTTGGGTCACCCCGGAATCAATTCCATCGCTTACGCCTCAATGGGAACGAGCTCGCGCCCGATCCCATCACCCCAATCCCAACATCCGCAAGAATGCATGGGACTACCCCATCGACGATGCAGACAGTGCTATTCGCCCGCTGATGTACAACGCGGTAGGTGGCTCAACCATCGCGTGGGGAGCGCATTTTCCACGACTGCGTCCTTGTGACTTCGCCGTTCATTCCCTTGACGGAGTAGGCGTGGATTGGCCCATTGGCTACGACGATCTTGCGGCGTACTTCGAGGTGAATGACGCCATGATGACAGTGGCCGGCCTGGCCGGGGATCCGGGCAATCCGCCGCGAGGACCCAGGCCGTGTCCGCCACTTCCGCTAGGAGCAGGTGCGCAACGAATCGCGGAGGCGTACAACAGGCTGGGTTGGCATTGGTGGCCGGTTGATGCAGCCATCTTGACCGGCACAGATCCGCATCGGTCGCCCTGTAACAATTGTGGTCCATGCGATCTCGGCTGCCCACGAGGGGCACGATCAAGCACTGATATTACCTATTGGCATCAGGCCATTGCGGCGGGAGCACAATTACGCACGCAGAGCCGCGTGGTCAAGATTGCGTCGGTACCCGGTCGCGCTACCGGTGTTGACTACCTCGATGCCGATGGCAATCTTTGCCACCAGCCGGCTGATCACGTCGTGATGGCGGGTAATGGGGTGGGAACCGCACGACTGTTGCTGTTAAGCGCAGACGATTGGTGCCCCGATGGTTTAGCGAACTCCTCTGACCAGGTTGGACGCAATCTCATGCACCATCCCACCGGAATGGTGACCGGAGTTTTCCACGAGGATCTACAAGGCTATGAGGGACCTTTTGCAACCAGCATCGTGAGCCAAGAATTCTATGAAACTGACTCCTCTCGCGGTTTCGTTCGTGGCTTCCAAGCACAAACAATTCGCAGTGATGGTCCCTTAGGTACCGCCTTGGGCGGTTACCTCCCACGACTGCCGTGGGGGCGGGACCACCACACACAGTTCGATCGTCAATTTGGTCACACGGCGAGTATTACGGTGACCACCGAGGATCTTCCCAATCCGGACAATCGGGTGACGTTATCCCCAGACATCACCGATGCCTGGGGGGTTGCTGCACCCAAAATTAACTACCGAGTTGAACAACGGTGCGCAGACACCATTGCCTTCGGCATTGAGCGCAACACCGAGGTACTCCTTGCCGCTGGGGCGCACGAGATTCTATCCCTTCCCCTCGTTGAGTCGGCTGGCTTCCACCTGTTGGGCACTGCCCGAATGGGTGAGAATGCAGCATCCAGTGTTGTTGATGGGCAATGTCGGGCACACGATGCCCAGAACCTGTGGATCGTTGACGGCTCGGTTTTCCCGACATCGGGTGCTGTCAATCCGACCTCAACAATTCAAGCAATCGCACTACGGGCTGCTGATTGCCTGGCTGAGCAACCGATGCTGATAGGAGTCCTTGATGCGTGAAGAACATCTGGTTGCCGTTCTCAACGCTGTCATCCCAGCCAGAGGATCGATAGCGGCCGCAGGCGATCTGGGGCTCAGTCACGAGGTACTTCACGATGCTCGCGATGGTTCAGCAATCGATCAAATCCTGGCTGTACTCCACGAGTTACCAGCTGACTTTGATTCACTCAGCCCAGACGATCAACAGCCGATGCTTCTTGAAATTGAAACCCGCCAGCCGGAACATTTCGCCACGCTGGTCAATATGGTGTACACCGCCTATTACTCCCATGGTGCGGTTTTGGCGGCACTGTCTGGGCGCACCGGATACAACCCTGGTGCTCCACAACCGACCGGGTACGTCATGGAACCCTTTGACGAATCATTGTTGGCTCCGGTAAAGCAAATGCCCCCACTATGGCGTCAGGTGAATTGAGGAAATGACCATGTTGAAAACAAGTGGAGCTGGTGACCAACATCGCGGTAAGGGTGTGGTGGTGACCGGTGGGGCCAAAGGCATCGGTCTTGGCATCGTGCAACGCTTCGTTGCCGAGGGTGCATTCGTGGTGATCGCCGATATCGATATGGACGCTGCTCGTTTGGCGGCAGCAGAACTCGGTGATTCTGCGGTTGCAGTTCACACGGATGTCCGTGATGAAGCTGCGCTACAAAATGCTGTCGACGTCACGGTGGCACGCACCGGTCAACTCGATGTGATGGTGAACAATGCTGGCGTTATTGCTGTTGCCCCACTTATTGAAACTGAGGCAGACCAGTGGGTTCGGCTACTTGATATCAATGTGGTCGGAGTGGCCATGGGTAGCAAGGTCGGGGCTAAGCAGATGATCAGTCAGGGTGTGGGTGGTTGCATCGTGAATGCCTCATCCGGTGGTGGGCGTCATGGTGTTGCCAACGTTTCTCAGTATTGCGCGAGCAAGGCCGCCATCATCATGTTGAGCCAGTCACTGTCTCAAGAGGTGGCGCAGCACAAGATTCGGGTCAACTGCTACACACCAGGTCACATCATGACCCCGCTGTGGGAAGACATCATCGCCGGCATGGGCGATAAGTTAGGTCGAACACGAGATGAGACCCTGCAGGCATTTGCTGAAACGATTCCGTGGGGCCGGTTCGGTACCCCAGAAGACGTCGCCGGTACGGTCTCGTGGCTGTGCACTCCTGATGCCGAATACATCAGCGGTCAATGCATCGCGATGAACGGTGCTGAACTGCCCTGGTAGGACCGTCAGCGGGGAGCAGGGTTCGCAGCGGCGAATGCATCGGCCATTTGACGTCGGTGCACCCACCAGACATCGTCGTGGTCTTGGACATATTCTAAGAACTTGCGCAGCGCTCCGATGCGACCTGGGCGTCCGACGATCCGCAGGTGAACCCCCAGTGACATGTAACGGAACCCGTCGCGTCGTTCGCTGTACATCTGATCAAAGCTGTCTACGAGGTAGTCGTACCAGTCGCGTGGTGTATAGCCAGTCCCCTGCCACATCTTCATGTCATTGGTATCGATCGCATAGGGCATCACGACGATCGGTCCCGATGGCGTAGTGGCCCAGTACGGTTCGTCACCTGAGTAGTCGTCCATGTGGTAGGTGAACCCTTCCTGCACCAGGATTTCGCGGGTCCTTTCGGTGAGCAGATAGCGCGATAGGTGTCCTGACGGTGCGACGCCGGTGCTTGTCGCGATGCTGTCACGCGCGCTGCGAATGAATTCCCGCTCTGCTGCTTCGTCCATGCGGTACTGCTGAATCCAACGGTGGCCGTGGCTGGCTACCTCATCGCCTCGCTGGTTGATGAACTCAGCAATCTGTGGCGCCCGTTCCAAAGCGACTGCAGCGGCCGTCCAGGTTGCCGGAACGCCAGTGTCGGTAAGAATCTTCGCCACCCGCGGGAAACCCTCTTTGATCCCGTAGCGGTAGTTCGACTCGTTTCCGTAATTGCGCATTCCCTCCTTGAGCGCAAGACCCATTTCATCCACCGGTTCTGGTCGACGATCACCGTCGAGGATCGACATTTCTGCGCCCTCTTCCACGTTGACAACGACAGACATTCCCAAGGACGTGGACGAAGGTCGATCGGATTCAGGCACGGTGTGCTCCTATCTGATGAGTGAAACGGGTTGGCGAAACTTTGGAGTGACTAGACTTGCAAACATGGTGAACGTTGATTCGCAAAACGCAGGCGTGTTGGTTGAACGCCATGAGCATGTTGCATACATCAAGATCGACCGGCCGGAAAAACGAAATGCCTTGACCCAAGCCATGTGGGCGGCGATCCCCCCGATGATTGATCAGTTGAATAGTGACCTGAGCATCCGTTTGATCGTTGTTGGTTCCTCGAGTCCCGGAGTTTTTTCTGCCGGCGCAGACATTGGTGAATATCGACACCACGTGGGAGATCTGGAATGGGGTGCCGATAGTCAACGTGTCGTGGGCGCAGCCTTGGCTGCTGTGGCACAAGCTCACGCGCCGACGTTGGCTGCAATTGACGGGCCATGTTTTGGTGGTGGCGCCGGGATCGCGGTGGCGTGTGATTTTCGCATCGCGACAAGATCGGCGACCTTTGCTATTACTCCGGCAAAACTGGGCATGGTTTACGAGTTTGGGGCATTGGTTGCGCTCGTTGATTTGGTGGGACCAGCCCAGGCAAAGAAGATCTTGTTCACCGGTGAAACCTTCGACGCCACGCAAGCCGAGCGCATGGGTTTTGTTGACTCGGTCGTTGGTGATTCCGATCTGGAGGCCGCAACTGAGGCCTTTGCTGCGGGTCTGGTGAAGACCAGCGGGATGAGTGCGCGGATTATGAAAGAGGCGATCCAACGCATCATGTCTGGTCATCGTGAGGAGTGCGCTGAGACCGACGAGTTCGTCAATCGCGCCTTGCGTTCGGCGGATTACCACGAGGGCGTTTCCGCATTCATCGAGCGTCGACCTCCGGTATTTGAAAGTTGACATAGTCGTCGATTTTGGCGGCCCAGCGCAGGAGATTTCGGTCGCTACCAGGCTGGCCGATGAGTTGAACGGAAGTCCCCTGCCATGGAACCGCAACGGCTGGGAGTCCTGCGACGTTGACCCAGGCGGTGAGATCTGCAGCGTGAACGGGATCGTCGCCAATGACCGGCGCTGACTGCGGTGTCGTGGGGAGAACCAGACAGTCCACGTGAGTGAGTGCGTTGCGAATTGACCGTCGGATGCCGACCAGTTCATCCACGCTTTGCCATAGTCGTGCCGCGCTGGCCTTCTCTGCGTAATCCAACATGGAACGAACCGATGGCGTCATGAGGTCTCGCTGCCATGGTTCACCGAAAACGTTACAGGCGGAGGCCTCAACGACTAGCAGGCCGTGACGACGGATGCGGTCCGGTGTGAGATCAACGCTCGTCGAAAAAGTAATGGGATCCACCGTCGTACTGCCCCAACTTTGCATGAGGTCGACAACCTCGGTGACTGCCCGACGACTCGACTCATTGGCAACGCTTGCCCAATCACACAGGGCAATGTGCGCCGGATAGTCGGTTGACGTTGTGGCCGCAACATCTCGCGACCAGGGAAAATCGCGATCAAAGCGAAGGATTGCGTCGGCAACGTCTATCAATACGCGTGGGTCCCGAGCGAGAACTCCCACGGAGTCCATGGACGGCGCGAGTGGCGTCATTCCTCGTGCGCTTACTGCGCCGTGGGTGGGGAGCCATCCGTAGACGCCGCAGTAGGCGGCTGGAATTCGAACGCTTCCCATGGTGTCTGAACCAAGGGCGAACTGAACAAGTCCTGCACCAACAACTGCGCCGGACCCGCCACTTGACCCACCAGCGTGCAGGGTCGGATCTCGTGGGTTCACGCATGGCCCCAATGCTGCGGACTCGGTAATCGCCCCGATGGCCATGGGCGCCATCGTTGTGGTCATCCCAGCAATGGCTCCCGCGGCCGTCAAAAGTTCGATAACGAAAGCGTCGCTCGCAGCGGGACGTGCCAGAGTGGGAATGAGACCGGAACTCGTGGGAAGCCCCGCCACGTCGAAATTGGATTTCACTGCAAATACTAGGCCGTCTAGCGGCCCGAGTGTCTGTCCTTGTGCACGGCGGCTGTCTGCTTGCTCAGCCTGTGCCAAGGCGGTGGGGATCAGTGACTCGATCGCACCCGGTGCCGGGTCGTGATCGATAGCTGCCATGAGCTGCGACCACGTAGTTGGGCTCACCGTTGATCCACCAGGCGAACTGGCTTTTGCCGTTCATGAACCCCGGTAAGACTGGCGGTTCCCCCGGGAGCGACGATGTCAATCTCAATACCGACCCCGAGCCGATCAGACATCATCGACTGAACCTGTTGGGCATCAACGGCTTCTGGCTTTTGCACCTCACACATGATGGTTAGCCTTTCGCCGTGCCCAGACTTTTCCCAGCGGCACACGAATTCACCGGTAAACCCGGGCACATTGGCCAGGAGCGCACCCATGGCTGACGGATAAACGTTGATGCCCTTGAGCTTGACCATATTGTCGCTGCGCCCGAGTAGCCCGTCGATGCGGCGGAAGGGCAAGCCAGCAGCATTGCTGCCACTGCGTAACTGGGTGAGGTCATGGGTATTGAATCTGATGAGGGGCGCGAGGTCGTCCTTGGCCAGACAGGTCACGACGATATTCCCGACCCCGTTGCCAGCGTCCTTATCGTCATCGTCAAGGACTTCAACAACATTGGCGTCTTCCCACAGGTGTAATCCGTCCCGTTCTGGACCCTCACTTGCCAGCGCCCCTGTGTCAGCAACGCCATACCAGTTGTATGCCTTGGCTCCACCCCAGGCTTGCTCCAGCGGCTCTCGGCCACCTGCCAGCAGGTGTCCGATGATCATGCGAACGGGCAGATCCGTGCCGGGCTCAAGGCCCACATCACGCGCGGTATCGGCCAGTTTGCGCAGGTAGTCGGCAAAGCCAAGAAGCACGGTGGCACCGAATTGGTGCATTACCGCTATCTGGCGTTCCGATCGAGTCTCAATGCCGGTGCCCGCGGACAGCAGCATGGCGTTGGTGTAACGCGTCACCGACTCGCGAACGTAGTGACCACCATTGACCAGCCCGTGCCCATAGACACTGTGGGCAACATCGTCGGCGCCAACACCTAGCCAGCCGTAGATTCGTCCGAGGAGCGCATTTTGTACCTCGCGCCCCCATGCTCCCCAGATGACCGGCTGTGGATTTCCGGTGGTTCCGCTCGTCGTTTGCAACACGGCCGGTCCACGCGGTCGATCTGTTCTGGTGGCCAGTGAACCAAAAGGCGGGTGCGCGGCCACGTCGGCCAGGATCATATTCTTATCAATAACGGGTAGGCGTTGTAGATCAGTCAGGCTATTGATATCGCCTTTGCTAATGCCGGCTTCGCCCCAGATGCGTTGGTAAAACGGCGTGGCCCACGCGCAGTCCATGACCGTGGTGAACCGCTGCTGCTGAAGATCCTCAAGGGTGGTGCGAGACATGCCCTGGTACGTGTGCAAAAACCCAGGGCCCCAGGGATATTCCTGTTGCAGTCGTTCTTGGTTTACCGCACCAGCGTAGGTGGGGATAGGTGAGGTGTCGCGACTCATAAAACGTCCCAGAGGTCAGCTACATCAGCAAGGTTGTCGATGTCAGAGATGATTGCGTGCAGTGCTTCTGCATAGTCCGCGCGGCCACCAATAGCCATGGCGTCATCGAATTTCTTTCGTGATTGTTCCGGGCTCAGTGGTGATTCCGGGCTACCCAGCGACCCAGGTATGTCAGCCGTGATCGTGTCACCGCTATTGAGGGTGATCACGATTCGTTGGGGGTTAAATGCGTTGGGGTCGGGGTTGTCGTCTGCCACGACACTGACCCGCTCGCTCCAGGCGAGTATGTCTGGATTGGTGATGCGTTCAGGCTGATAGGTGTCCATGTTAATGGTGCCGTCATCGAGTAGACAGGGCACCAGGTAGGCCAGGCACAGCCGGGCCGCGCCCACGGGCATGTCGGCGGTGGGTCGGCGACCAACAAGTCCGCGGACCATGGACGGGACCGCGATGTCGACACGGCTGATATCTGATCGGGTGAACCCATGTGTGTGCTGCAGATCCAAGATTCCACCGAGAGCTCCGTGGGTTGCTCGACCGCTGGGAAAGGGCTTGATACCTACGCGAGTGATCTCCCAGTGCGCTGCCTTGTTGGCCGCTAATTGCCCGGGATCACCGTCGGTCTCGATGAGGTTGTAGTAACCGTAGGTGCCCTCGAGTATGAAGCGGGGGCCTTGGAACCCGGCATCAGCCAGATCAATTGCGTTCATCGCGGCACGGGCATTGAATCCCACCTGTAGCGCCAAGACCTGCGCGCCCTCGGTGTGTGGCTGCATGGTGCCCGAAATTCCGCCGTAAACGATGCCCAAAGCGGCGAGGATTTTTTCTGATGACCACCCGGCAGCGACTCCTACGCCCACAACCGCGCCCATGCCACCGTTGGTTGCCGGTCGAAAAAACCGTAGGGGGCTGTTGGTAACCACACCGAGCCCGGCTGCCATGTCAACGCCAGCGAGAATGCCGTTGACGATGTGTTGTCCACTCACGACTTCGCCGCGCCGAGTCATGGACTGCGCCCAGGCCATCACACACGGGGTCACCAGGGACATCGCATGCACGACGCCTGGCTCGTGAATGGGATCCCACTCCAGGGTGTGTACCTGGTGGGCATTGACGAAGGCAGCACCTCCGACGCCGAGGAGTGGGCCGCCGCCCCAGATAGCCGCTTCGCTCGGCCCACCCCAATGGGTAAGGAGTTCGCGGACGCGTTGGGATTCGGCTGTGGAAGCTCCGGCGATGCCTACCGCGACCGTGTCGCGCAGCAGTGCAACGGCCTGGGAGCGCACAGTGCCGGGAACTCCAGCGTCGATGGAGTCCTTGATCTGCTCAATGAAGTCATAGGCGATGGGTGATCCTGAGTTCACCGCGTGAGCACCGGTGGAGTTCGCAGCACTGTGTTCTGTCACTTTTTATTTCCCTTTTCGATAAATCGGCTGACATCTTTATTCATTCGTGACACCTTAAACCTTGCGCGATTAAATCGTCGGGCATTTAATTGTGCCAACCGGTCACCCAAGCATGAGTGTGGTTGACGAGAAGCACTAATGAGTAAAGGTGGTTTCATGAAGCGCAAGGCCCTGGTCGCAACCGCGGCCGTAGCGGCCCTCACCATCGCCGGTTGTTCTGGCGGTTCAAGTGATGGGTCAACAACTGGAGGAACAGCAGCGTCAAACCTGACCTATCTGGGTCTTGATGTGCCAGCGGGCCTAGATCCCGATGGCCCATCGGCATCCATTCCGGCTACTCAAATGGGTATCGCCAATCTGATGGAGCCCCTGGTGTACTACAAGGCTGGCTCAGAGAATGAAACCGGCGTTGGCCTGTTGGAGTACGGCTACGACATCGACAAATTTGAAGGCCGCCTCGCTGAGAGCGTCACCTTTGATGAGGCCACGTTGACGTGGACGTTCAATCTGCGTCAAGGCGTTACCGGTTGCGATGCAGCCACTTTTAATGCCGACGATGTGCTCTACACCTTTGCCCGTGCGAAGAGTGTCAGCGGCGCAGCGCCCATCGGCTGGTTCCTTTCCAATGTGGCCAATATCGGTGGATTCACCACCGATGTGTTTGCCGAAGACCCTGCCGTTGCAGCTGAAGCGAAAGAACTAGGCGACTGGATCACCAAGACCGATGACTTCACCGTTGTCATCAAGCAGGACGCAGCAAATAAACTGTTCCTGCCGGTGCTCACCATCTTCGGTCTGCAGATCTATGACAAGGAAATCATGGAGGCGAACGCGACCCCGGATGATCCCTGGTCCCATGAATACGCCAACAACGTTAATGCCCCATCTTTTGGCTCTTACTGCGTGAAGTCGTGGGAAAAGAATGCTGAAATGGTGTTGGAGTCCAACCCGGACTACTACGGCGGTGCGCCAGCACTGACTAACGTGGTGTGGCGCAAGGTGCCTCAGTCAGCCAACCGGTTGGCCTCGGTGTCCACCGGTGCCGCTCAACTGACCGATAGCCTCACGCCTCGCGAATTTGCCAGCGTTGAAGGCAATGACGCGGTCCGCGCCTGGCGAGCTACCGGCAACCTGAACCTGTTCCTCGGCATGAACTTCCAGTCGCCGCCCTTTGACAACCTCAAGGTGCGTCAAGCCTTCGCTCTCGCTCTGAATTACGACAAGATCATTCAGGATGGGTACTTTGGCCGTGCGGTGAAATGGGAAGGTCAGATCCCCATGTCTTACCCGGGTTACTCCAAGCAGGAGCCCCAGTACGGCTACGACGTGGAGCGGGCCAAGCAGCTTCTTGCTGAATCAGGCTGGGTTGATGATGGCAGTTTGAAGCTGACCTATATCTCCGAGGCTGAGTCAACGCTCGGCCCGATCGTGACCCAGATGAAGGCGGACCTTGCCGCTATCGGGGTTGAGATTCAGCTGGACCCGATCCCTCAGACTCAGTTTGGTGATCGAGTCTTGGTGAAGCGCGATCTGCCCTTCTTCGTGAACGACAACGAGAAGCCGATCGGTGTGGATGCTGGTTACGCAACCCTGCTGTTCTTCGTGTCTACCGCTCAGGGTGGGCTGAATAACATGGTCAACTACGAGAGCAAGGTTGTAGATGATCTGTGGGCGCAAGCTAAGACGGATCCTTCGGTGGAGTCGCGCGATGCGCTTCTCGCCCAGGTTCAAAAGCAGCTGCAGGAGGATGTCGCGTGGGCACCGGTTGTGCAGTACGACAACCAGTGGATCTCCGCACCTGGTCTGTCCGGACTTGTGCTTCACCCGGACAATTCAGTGCACTTCAGTGATCTGGAACTAACCAACTAGTTTCAACCACCGTGGCGCTCGATGTGTTCATCGTCGAGCGCCACGGTGCGCTGCTTTCGTAGCCACACCTGGTTCGTGTTTGAAGTCAGCGGGGAACTCAGGGAGGAGTCGCTAGCACCGTGGGTCGCTACGTACTCAAACGAGCTGGAGTCGGGCTACTGCAAGCCCTGGGCATTACCATCGTTGTCTTTTTCGTTATTCGGGCACTCCCGGCCGATCCAGTTGCTCGTCTGGTCGGGTTTAATTCCTCCCCTGAGGTATACAAGCAAGCGCAGGCCTCTCTTGGCCTCGACGCCAGTGTGTGGTCGCAGTTTGTTACCTACATGTCGGGTCTGTTCCGTGGTGATCTCGGAGTCTCGTGGGTCACCGGCAGTCCGATCCTGGAAGAAATTCGCTCGGCCCTTCCCATTACCCTGCAATTGATTACCCTTTCGTTCGCCCTGGCACTTTTAGTTTCCGTCCCCGTGGGTATTGCCACCGCAAAGCGTCCCGGCGGCAAACTCGATAAGGGTGTATTCGGTTACGGCCTCTTTGCTGGCGCCCAACCTGAGTTCTGGTGGGGCCTGCTGTTCATCTTCTTCTTCTACTACTCCTGGGGCTTAGCACCGGCTCCCCTTGGCCAATATGCGCCGGGGCTTGATCCACCACCACAAATCACGGGCATGTCCCTGGTGGACTCATTGATCACCGGCAACTTCACCGCCTTTATTGATGCGGCCTGGCATCTATGGCTGCCGGTGATGACCCTGGCATTTATTGTGTCCGGCCCGATTATCAAAATGACGCGACAGAGCATGAGCCGGGTCCTGGGCAGTGAATTCATCCTGTACCAGCAGGCATCAGGCTTGCCATCAGGTCAGATCGCTCGCTCCACGATTCGTGCCAGTTTGCCCCCGGTGTTGACCCTCGCCGGAATCCTTTTCGGTTTCCTGCTCGGTGGAGCTGTGCTGATTGAACAGGTTTTTGCATTTAACGGTCTGGGGTCCTACTCCGTGCGCGCGGTGCTGAATCTGGACTATCCCGCCATCCAGGGCACGGTCCTCATCATCACCGTGGTGTCTTTGGTGGTTTACCTCGTCCTTGATTTACTCCTAGCCGTTATCGATCCGAGGGTGAAGAACTAATGACTATTCCCCAGGCCCCACCGGTCGAAGGTGAGCACCCGTTAGAGAACCTCGCCAACGAAAAGCTGAAGACGAAGCGTTGGTTTCATGATCCACTGCTCGTAGTCGGCATTGTTATCGTTGGTGTCGCAATTTTCCTAGCCGCTTTCGGTGAAGCGATCGCTCCATATGACCCGACGGTTCCGGTGGGTCCACCAAGCGTCCCGCCCTCGAGTGCACACTGGTTTGGCACTGATACCTCAGGTCTCGATGTGTTTAGTCGCGTGATTTCTGCTCCACGCATCGATGTGACGCTGGCCGTGAGCGCTGCCCTTCTGTCCGGCATTTTTGGCACCCTGATTGGCCTGATGGCCGGTTTCTATCGCGGGGTTTTCTCATCGCTGGTGATGCGCATCTCTGACGTGCTACAAGCGTTCCCCGTCTTCATTTTGGCCATGGTCTTGGTGGCACTATCGGGTCGCAACCTGACGAACCTCATCTTTGCCCTCACGTTCTTGTACACGCCTATCTTCATTCGGCTCACGCGAGCCGAGGTCTTGACGCAGCGGGAACGTTCCTATGTGGAGGCAGCACGGGCAGCGGGGAACTCTGATTTTAAGATTGCGCTCAAGCACGTTCTACCCAATTCCCTGACACCGTCGCTGATTCAGCTTTCTGTCACCGTGGGCTTTGGCATTTTGCTCACCGCGGGCCTGTCTTTCGTTGGCGCAGGTGTTCGACCACCAAACCCTGAATGGGGTTTGATGATCGCTAATAGCGCCCCGCAATTGGTGCTGGGTGAGTGGTGGACGTCGTTGTTCCCTGGTATCGCGGTGTCCCTGACCGTTGTTGGCTTCGCCGCGCTCAGTAATGCGATCGAACGACGGGTGGCCACCTCATGACCGCCACCATTTTGAAGACCACCGGACTCAACGTGGTCTACCCAACGCCGACGGGTCAGTTTAAGGCGGTCAATGATGTTGACCTGGAACTTCGCTCGGGTGAGATTGTGGGCCTCATTGGTGAGAGTGGCTCGGGCAAGACCTCCCTGGCCCTTGGTCTCCTAGCGCTGGCGCGGCATCCGGGAAAAGTATCCGGTCATATTGATTTTCAGGGCAGGGATCTACTGTCGCTGGACACTGATGAACTGCGCGAGATTCGTGGGCGCTCCATTGGGCTGATTACCCAGAAGCCTCGCCAATCACTCAATCCGTTTCAAAATGTGGGTACCCAAATCGGCCGGGTCTATCGCGCGCACGTGAAGGCGTCCAAGAGCGAGGCTAACGACCACGCAATCGAACTACTGGAAAACGTGGGCATCAACGACGCACCTCGCCGCATTCGAGCCTATCCACATGAGCTTTCCGGCGGTATGGCACAGCGGGCCCTGATCTCGATGGCGCTCAGCGCTCAGCCGGAACTGCTTGTTGCTGATGAACCCACCAGTGGTCTCGACGTGACCATTCAGGCCCAGTTCCTTGACCGCATGTGGAAGCGAGCAGAAGAAACCGGTACCGCAGTTCTTTTGGTGACGCAAGACCTTGGCATTGTTGCCAACTATTGCGATCGCGTGTTGGTCATTGAAAATGGCAGGCTTGTGGAAGATGCCCCCACTCGAGACTTCTTCGCAAACCCTCGAGATGCCTATAGCAAGCGGGTACTCGCCCTTGCCGGTGAACGAGCAGTCGCCGAAACTGCTGATGCGGGAGCAACCACGGCAGAACCATTGCTTCGCATTGAGAATCTGCGCAAAACATTCAAGCTTGACGACGGGAAGATTCTCAGTGCTGTATCTGATGTGAGCCTTACCGTCATGCAGGGTCAGTCATTGGGGCTGGTTGGTGAGAGTGGGAGCGGTAAGACTACGGTTGGCCGGCTCATCTTGCGACTCCTTGACGCCGACGAGGGCAGCATCTGGTTCCGCGACACCGAGTTGACGTCGATGAAGACGCGAGAGTTTCGTGACTTCAGATCCAAGATTCAGGTTGTGTTCCAGGACCCATTCGACTCTTTGAACCCGCGCTGGTCGGTGGAGAAGGCGATCGCTGAACCCATCGACCTGCACATGAAAATGTCGAAGGATGAGAAGCGACTTCGGATCACCGAACTGCTCGAACAGGTGGGACTTCCCGAAAGTATTCGTACGGTGAAGCCTGCCGGGTTGAGTGCCGGCCAGCAGCAGCGCGTGTGTTTGGCGCGAGCACTGTCAACGAACCCTGACTTCCTGGTGCTTGACGAACCCACATCGGCACTTCCACCGGTGGCGCGGGTGGAAATGATCGCATTACTTAAGGATCTGCGCGAACGCCTGGGCTTGTCCTTCATCTTCATCTCCCACGATCTGAGCACCGTTCGGGAGCTATGCCAAGACGTTGCCGTGATGTACCTATCACAAATTGTAGAAATGGGTCCAACATCGAAAGTCTTCGCCCATCCTGAGCATCCCTATACGCAGGCGCTGCTGGACTCAGTGCTCTTCCACGATCCCCTATCGCGGCGAGTGGATCGGGAACATCGTGGCGCGTTGGTTGGTGAGATCCCAAGCCCGGTTGACCTGCCCAAGGGCTGTTACCTAGCCGGTCGTTGTCCCTTCGCCGAAGAAAAGTGCAGGCAAGAGCCGCAGCTCTTGGAATTTACTGAGCCGGGGCACCTCGTTCGCTGCTGGAAGGCTGTCGGTGGAGTATTGAACGTGGTTGATTCCGAGGCGTGAATCAGCATGGTTAGCGCGCGCGTTGTGATTATCGGCTCTGGTGCAACCGGTGCAGCATTTGCCTGGCGTGCAGCGACTTCGGGGCTAGATGTGACATGTCTGGAACGTGGTCGGTGGGCGCTGCCTGAGTCAACACCGAGTGTGAGTTCTGATTGGGAGGTCCGCCGCATCACCGACCGCTCACCCAATCCCAACGTTCGACGGTCAGCAGCGGACTATCCGATCCTGGATGACACCTCAGTCATCAAGCCGGCCACGTTCAATGGTGTTGGTGGTAGCACGGTGCTGTGGTCGGCGCATGCGCCGCGCTTTCGCCCATCGGATTTCAAGGTCGAATCCCTGGATGGCGTTGGCTCGGATTGGCCCATCAACTACTGGGATTTGGCGCCCTACTATGAACTGAATGACCGCATCGTAGGTGTCTCTGGGCGCAGTGGCGATCCCGGTAATCCGCCGCGAACGCCGAGACAAACACCGCCGGTTCCGCTCGGCGACGCGGGTACGCGGGTGGGTGCTGCACTGAATCGGTTGGGCTGGCACTGGTGGCCAACAGATGGTCAGTTGCTCACCGAGTCCTATGACGGAAGGCCAGCCTGCAACGGTTGCGGCCCCTGCGAAATGGGCTGTTTCACCGGCGCACGCGCATCAGCAGACATCACCTACTGGCCAAAAGCACTGGACGCGGGCGCTCAATTAATTACCGGGGCAGCTGTTACGCGCATCAATACCGGCCCCGATGGCCTGGCTACGTCGGTCACCTGGTGTGACGAGTCCGGTGATGAGCACCTGACCGAGGCTGATGTGATCGTGATGGCAGGCAACGGGATCGGCACCCCACGACTCTTGCTCGCTAGCGCTAACCCTTCGCACCCTACTGGGCTGGCCAATTCATCACATCAGGTGGGCAAGAATCTCATGCTTCATCCGATTGCGGGAGTTACCGGTGTGTGGGACGACCGGGTCGAGGGGTGGTCTGGAAACGACGCGTTCTGCCTACTCACCCAGCATTTTTATGAGACGGACGAAAGCCGAGGATTCGCGCGGGGGTATGAAATACAACTCACGCGCTCTCAGGGCCCGCTGCTGAGCGCACTCGGCGGGTTTGGCATGGATATTTCCTGGGGTGAAAATCATCACGAACGCTTCGAGCAGTTGTTCGGACACAGCGCCACCCTGGCGGTGACGTGTGAAGACCTTCCTGATGCGCGCAATTTCATTGAATTAGATGCCAGTGCCACCGACGCATTCGGAGTACCTGCCGCACGCATGCACTATTCGGTAGAGGAAAATGCGGATCGCATGCTGGACCACGGAATTGCATCGGCGACGGAACTGCTGCGGGAGGCAGGAGCTCGTGAGATCTCGACGACCCGCGTTCTGCCCGGAGCAGGTTTTCATCTCATGGGAACGGCGCGCATGGGAAGTGATCCGGCGACCAGTGTTGTCGACAGTCATTGTCGAACGCACGATGTGCCGAATCTGTTGATCGTGGATGGATCAGTGTTCGCCAGTGCTGCTGCGGTCAACCCCACCCCAACGATGCAGGCAATTGCGCTGCGGGCCGCAGACCAACTTGTGGATTCACTGGCATGAACGCTGCCTTGAATTCGTTTGTAGCCGGACTCCTGCCGGGCAGTGACATTTGGCCGAGTGGTCTTGAGATCGTTTTCGACGTGGAACTGCCCACAGCTACGATCGAAATGCGCCAGGCTTGGGAAGAAGTCTCCACCTGGATCCTGCCACCAACCACCGAGCCGGTTGAACTTCAGCAGGCACTCCAGCGGTACCAGGCGAGCGACTCAGCAACCTTCGACCAGGGAATGCTCATGGCGTACGGCTGCTACTACTCACATCCACGGGTCCTTGCAGTTATTGAACAACGCTGCGGGTATAGCGCTCGCCCTCCGCAACCACTGGGACATCCAGTTACTGATCGAGTACAGGTGCACCCGATATCTGCACTCAACGATGTCCGATGGCGACTTGATGGGACCGCGCAAGCCGAACAGATACAGCAGATACAACGATCACAACCCGCCCATATTTGGACCGAAGAGGAGATATCGACATGGCCCACGTTGTAGTGCTTTTTAACCTTCTTGAGGGCGTTGATTTTAGCGAGTACGAGCGGTGGGCGTTGGATAGAGATGTTCCCACCGTTCGCGGATTGCCCTCGGTTGAGTCTTTCCGGGTTCTCGGCGCAACGACGCTTCTCGGTGGTGGGGCAAGTCCTTACAGCTACATCGAGATTATTGAGGTGACCGGCATAGATGACCTTGTTGCCGATGTTCAGTCACCGGAGATGAAAAAAATTGCCGGCGAGTTTGCCGCATTCGCCGACAACCCCACCTTTATCGTCACTAACGAATTGGGATCGTGATCTTATGCGCGGATTGAGTGGCAAGAGCGTCCTTATCACCGGCGCGGGTCGACGCGGTGGTCTGGGCGAGGGCATCGCTCGACGCTTCATTGAAGAGGGCGCCAATGTCATGGTCGCCGACCTTGATCGTCCCCAGGGTGATCACTTTCCCGAACATGGCGTGCCGGCACAGTCAGAAATGGAAGCCGTTGTGGCTGAACTTGGTGCGCTGGGGCCGGGACAAGTCGCATCTGTTGTATGTGACGTGCGAGATGAAGCCAACGTAGAACATGCCGTGGCTGCCACCGTTTCGAGGTTCGGTGGCCTGGATGTCTTGGTCAATAACGCCGGGATTGGCTATCTCATGAGTCCGATCGTGGAAACGGAATTATCTAACTGGGAGGTGGTGATGGGGGTTAATCTCACCGGCACCTTCCTGGCAACCAAGCACGCGGGTAGGCAAATGATTGCCCAGGGGCGCGGTGGGCGGATCATCAATATCTCCTCCCAGGGTGGAAAATCCGGCTTCCCGCACGCCGGTGCCTACGTGTCAAGTAAACATGGAGTGATCGGATTTACTCGTACGGCCGCCATCGAATTCGGGCCACACAACATCACCGTAAACGCGGTGTGCCCCAATCATGTGACGACCGGACTCGGCTCCTGGCAGAACGAGTACTTCTCGAATTTGCTCGGCCAAACACTGGAGGAGTACATGAGCGGAATGATTGGCCGAATTCCGATGGGTCGCAATGGACTTCCATCAGATATCGCCGCCACTTGTGCATTTCTCGCAAGTGAGGACGGCGCATACATTTCTGGCGACGCACTCAATGTTTCCGGTGGCGAAGAGACGCACTAGCACCAGCCGACAGCGACACGACGGTGACCATTACAACAAGGAGGAACCATGTCAGTACGCTCATTACGGATTCAAGAAACCACCGGCGAGGTTACTCCTGTCGATGTTGATTTTGTCCGCTGTTACAACCTTGGCTTCACCATGCGCGATGAAGCGAAAATGCAAGCGCATCTGGAGGAGTGCTACAAACTTGGTGTCAAAGAGTTGATCTGCGATCGTCCGCCGCTGGTAATGCCGATCAGTATGTGGGCCACGTTGACTGACGATGTGATTTCGGTTCAGCGTCCCAAAACTAGTGGTGAGGTGGAGATCGTCACGATTCAAGATGACGACGGCACCGTGTATGTCACGGTCGGATCTGACCACACTGACCGTTCCCTGGAAGGCCATGACATTCCCTGGGCAAAGCAGGTGACCCCCAACGTTTTTTCGCCTAACGCGTGGCGCTGGGAAGACGTAAAGGATCACTGGGATCAGATCAGCATGGAGTGCTGGGTTGTTGACGACGGTGAGCGGGTGAAGTACCAGGAGGCCTCGGTTGCTGAATTTTGGGCGCCAGATGAAATGTTGCAGGGTGTCCGCGACAGCGTGATTCGGGTACCGGGTGCAATTATCTTGTTCAGTGGCACCGTGGTGTCGATTGAAGAACGGCTTCGTTTCGCTCAGGAATGGACAATCTCCATGACCGACCCGGTGTTGGGTAGAACCCTTCAGCACACCTACCGGGTCGAACTGCTGGCCACCGAGGTTCTCAATGATGGTTCGGCCACCGGAGATGTGGCACGCGGGGCAGCCCTTACCGGCTAGATATCACTTCAATCGCTGACGCGACCTGCAAAATGGTCGCGTCAGCGAAGTGCTTGCCGGTGATGTGCATTCCTACGGGTGCACCGTCGATTTGCCCGACCGGAACCGATACGGACGGGTGACCGGTGAGGTTGGTCGCACACGTATTGTGGAAGTAGGACAGGCTCTCCACGAGCACTCCCTGTCCGGGTGCCGGTAGGTAACCACTCACGCCAGCCGGGGCGGTTGTGGGGTGCACGAGAACGTCCACCTCGCATAGGGCTTTATCGTAGGCGGTTTTTAGTTTCTGGGTCAGGCGTGCCGCGCTTGCGAGTGAGTCGCCCCGGTGGTGGTCAAGAAAGAGCGAACCAGCGATGGCCACGAGTTTGGTTGGGTCTGATGCCAATTCAGGATAGGCACTCAGTGCTTGAATGATGCTGGCGATAGGAGTGTCGCCCGCTGGCCCGCGATCAGCACCGGCCTGGCCGTAGGCGCGCCAGATATTTATTGCTGCGGTCTCGACGAGGAGTGGACCGTAGATGTGGCGTGCCTCGTCGTGCAGTGGGATCGAGATATCGACTACCTGCAGACCCATATTCGTTAGCGCCCAGGCTCGTTCGCGGACAAGTTCCGCTGCGGCCGCGGAGCCGGGAAATTCAGTTTCGCCCTGGGTGGTCAGTTCGAAACCCTCGGTCAAAATACCGACGCGCAGCCCATCAATACTTTCGCCTAGCGCCGCTCGCGCTAACGGGATTTCGGTTGGGGCACAACGATGATCAATGCCATCAGATCCGCTGAGCACATCGAGTGCCGCGGCTACCTCGCGAACCGTTCGCGCCATTGGTCCCACATGGTCCAGCCCCCACACCAGACCCTGCACGCCGGTAAAGGGCACCAGACCAAAGGTTGGCTTAAGTCCCACCACCCCGCACAGGGCAGCTGGAATGCGGATCGAGCCACCCTGGTCTGCGCCTAGGGCTAGGTCGACCTCGCCGCTGGTTAACAGGGCGGCACTTCCCGATGATGAACCGCCGGCAGATCTACCGGGAAGGTGGGGATTTTCAACGGGTTGCGGAAGGGAGGTGCACGAAGATCCACCGATACACAGGTCCTCAGTCGTGGACTTACCGGTGATGATCGCACCGGCATCAAGCAGTCTTCGCACGACCGTTGCGTCCTCGAGGGCGATGTGTTGGGTACCTTCTTGCATCAATAGTTCAGAACCCATGACCGTGGGTAAACCGGCAACCGCGATGGAGTCTTTGATCGCCACCGAAACCCCGGCTAGGCCACCTTCATCTTGATCTTGAATCGAGCAGCGCCAAGCCCAGGCAGATGACTCGGTGATCCCCGGTGGTCGCCCAGCATCCTTGCGTGGCACAGGTTCAGGACAATGTTTGGTGTCGAGTTCAGCTAGCCGCCGATAGGAGTCGGTAAGTCCGCCAATTGCGGCGGTGAATTCTGGTAGCCGATCATGATCCAGTGACCAGCCAAACTGTGCTGCTGTGTCAACGATTTGGTCGGACAAACGCATTATTGGCTCAGGCTTACGGTGCGTCAAGACGAGTGTCCTTTCTTCGATCTCCGTAGATAACCAGCGCAACACCACAGATGACAAGTGGAGCGGCAATCACACTCACCTGGTCTGGCCACACGCCGAGAACCACAACGGATAAGACCATCGCAACCACCGGATTGGTGAAAGCGTAGGTGGAGGCCACCGAAACTGAGGTGAGCGCGGTGATCCGATAGAACACGACGAG